>NZ_JAVREL010000024.1:0-104191 GCF_031845365.1 Streptomyces litchfieldiae | reverse complement strand
CGCAAACCCGGCCCCACCCCCACCCCCGACCCCCGACTCCTCGTCATCGACGCCGCCACCACCCACCGCCCCCCCGACCGCGGCCGACTCGACTGGACCACCCTGAACCGCACCATCCTCGACGCCTGGACCACATTCGACCGCGACGGCGACCTCCCCGAACAACCCGGCATCCACCGCTCACTGCCCGTCATCGACCTCCTCGACGACGAAGTCGACCTTGCCCCCGGCCGCCACCTCCCCCCACCCGCCGAAACCACCGGCACCGCCGCCCTCGCCACCGTCCACCAAAACCTGCGCAACACCCTCCGGCGCACCCACGACCTCGCCCCCGGACCCACCGCCCCCACCCAGGCAGACACCGACACCGCCCCCCACTGGTCCACCATCACCATCGGCGAACTCGCCCGCACCGGCGCCCTCGAAATCCACACCGCCACCACCCGAGTCATCACCGACCAGCCGGAGACCGAGCAACCCGACCGCCACACCTGCCTGCTACGCCCCGACCCCGAAGCCCTCGACCCCTGGTTCCTCGCCGGCTTCCTGCGCTCCACCGCCAACACCCGCCAAGCCAGCAGCTACGCCTCCACCGCCACCCGCATCGACGTCCGCCGCCTCAAAGTCCCCCGGCTCCCCCTCACCGCCCAACGCCGCTACGGCCGCCGCTTCCAAGACCTCGCCGCCTTCGAAACCGCCCTCCAACACGCCGCCGACCTCGGCCGCCAACTCATCCAAGGCACCGTCGACGGCCTCACCGACGGCACCCTGACCCCCGGCGACTGAACCGCACCCCCACCAATCCGGATATCATCCTTTCCCCAATACAGCGGAACGAACGGGCTCCAACGGAACCCGAGGGGGAGTGTGCTGATGTACGGCCCGCCACCCGCACAGGAACCCACGCTCCCGCACCCCCGCCCGCCGGCACACCCCCCGACAGACGCCAAAACCCTCATCGTCCGCTGGCTCTTCGCCCTCATCCCCATCGGCACCCTCGGCCTCCTCGCCTGGGTCCCCTCACTCCGCTTCGCCATCCTGCGCGGCCGCGGCATCGACTGGGCCGTCTTCGGGCTGTTCTGCTCCCTCACCGCCGGCGAAATCCTGCTCATCGCCTTCGTCCCCGACGACGAAAGCAACTACAGCGCCTTCGCCGGCTTCTACGCCCTCAGCTTCTTCATCGGCGCCACCATCCACGCCGTGCGCGCCGACCGCTTCCCCCGCCACCCACCCGCGCACCACCCCTACGCACACACCCCCGCGCCCGCACCCCCGCACGCCCACACACTCCCCACCGCACCGCTCCCCGCCGCGCCACAGGCTCCCGCGCCACAGCCCACCTCGCCGCGCATGCGCCAAGTCGCCTCCGAACTCGACGAACTCGGCGCCTACCTCCGCAAACAGGAGGGCAGATGACCGGCCGGCTCCTCGCCGGGCGCTACGAGCTCACCGAACCCCTCGGCAAAGGCGGCATGGGCGAAGTCTGGGCCGGCCACGACACCGCCCTCGGCGGCCGACGCGTCGCCGTCAAACTCCTCCACGCCGACCGGCTCGCCTCCCTCTCCGGCACCAACGACCCCGACGAACTGCGCCGCAGATTCCTCCGCGAAGCCCGCGTCACCGCCCGCATCGACCACCCCGGACTCGTCGCCGTCCACGACGCTGGCCAGGAAGGCGAGGAACTCTTCCTCGTCATGCAACTCGTCGACGGCTGCGACCTCGGCGACCACCTCGCCGAACACGACCCCTACCCCTGGCACTGGGCCATAGCCACCCTCGCCCAGCTCTGCTCGGCCCTCGCCGCCGTCCACGCCGTACGGATCATCCACCGCGACCTCAAACCCGGCAACGTCATGATCCGCCCCGACGGCCGCGTCACCATCCTGGACCTCGGCATCGCCGCCGTCCGCGGCGACGGCGAGGACACCCGCCTCACCCGCACCGGCACCCTCCTCGGCACACCCGTCTACATGGCCCCCGAACAAGCCGTCGGCGAACCCCCCGTCGGCCCCGCCGCCGACCTCTACGCACTCGGCGCCATCGGCTACGAACTCCTCACCGGACGCGTCCCCTTCACCGCACCCAACGCGGCCGGGCTCCTCTACAAGAAGCTGCACGAAGAGCCCGTTCCACTCGCCCACCTGCGCCCCGACGCCCCCGCCGGCCTCACCGCGCTGATCGCCCGGCTGCTGCACCGGGACCCCGCCGCGCGGCCGGCCGACGCGCACCAGGTGTTCGCCGCCCTCACCCCGCTACTGCCGCCCGCACCGCCCCACGCCGAGGCGGTCCCGATGGACCCCACGCGCCCGTTCTGGCACCCCCTGACCCCCTGGCCCGCCCCCCGCCACCGGGAGCCGGACCTGGCCGATGCCCTGGAGCGGATCAAACAACTGCTCGCCCTCGGCCAGTACCCGCAGGTCGCCGACCTCCTCAGCCGCACCCTGCCGCTGGCCGTGGCGCGTTACGGCGACGCCTCCCCGATCGTGCGCAGCCTGCGCAAGCAGTACGCGGCGACGCTGCTGGACCTGGGCCACTACGCCCACGCGCTGCCGGAAATCCAGCGCCTGGCCCACGAGTTCACGCTGGAACGGGGCCCCTACGACGCGGTGGTGCTGCAACTGCGGGCGGATGAGCAGCTCTGCCTGCGGCAGTTGGGCCACACGGTCTGAAGTCGTGTGGCCCTCGGCAAAAGGGGCTCCCCTGCCAGGACTCGAACCTGGACATACGACTCCAAAGGACGCAGTGCTGCCTATTACACCACAGGGGATGGCAAATCGGACAAAGCGCCCTGGTGGGTCACGAGGCCCGATCGACACCCAACACTATGCCAGTCCACCAGCCCTCGATGCGACGGTAAAGATCGGCCCCGTTCAGTACACGCACGATCAGACAGCCGCGATAGCCGTCTCCCACGTTCTTCCGGACGGTCCGGGGGTTGTGCTTCTTCAGCGTGGTCTTGCCGAACTGCGCCGGCTCCGCGCCCGTGAGCTCCGCCCAGTACCGCTCGGCCGCCGTCACGTCCGCCGACTCATGGATCTGGACCGAGAACCGGAGGCGCTCCCGTTCGACACCGAGGAGCCGCAGCCAGGCCAGATACACGGTGATCATGTCCGGGTCGCTGTTGATGAAGGCGACGATCTCGCGCACGGCGTGCGGCTTGCTCTTCGATCCTTCCGACCAGTAGAGCCCGACCCCGATCAGGAACAGCTCCCGGTCACTGAGGCGGCCGACCTCGGCCTGGGCGACAAGGGTGGTGGCGCGGCGCCGGAGCGCCTGTTCCCTGCGGTGCGGGGCCCAGCGCGCTTCCGCCATCCGGCGGGCGCGTTCGGGGGAGGTGGTGGGCTTCGGCAGGTCGCGGACCCAGAGTGAGACGGAGCTCTTGGCGACGCCCAGTTCGGCGACGATCTCGTCGTAGGTCTTCCCGGCGGTCCGCAGCGCGCGTGCCTGTGTCCGCAGGTCATCCTTCGCGTTGGGCCGCTTTGTCCAGGCGGCCGGTGGTTCGCCCGCGAGTAGCGGGGTGAGGGAGCCGGTGCTGCGGAGTCCCAGCCGGGCGGCGATTTCTCTTTTGCTCAGCCCTTGGTGGCGGAGGGTGATGGCTTGGTCGCGGAGTTCGTCCATGAGGGGATGATCGCTGGGTGGGGGTGGGGGGTGGGTCGAATCGGGGAGCGATTCAATAGTTCGAGTGAGGGGGGGAACGCTGGGTTGTCCCGTTGCGTGACCTCCTGGCAGCCCGACTGAAAACGGGTGGATCTCGCCCGTAGTCTGGTGATTATGAATGCGACGGGGGCGGCGGCCACGGCGGAGCGGGGCTTCGAGCTGTGGTGGTGGACGCGGCGGCGCAGCGTGGCGTTGGACGGTGGGTTGGCGCTGGCCTCGGCGGTGGAGTGTGCGCTTCGGGGGGTGGCGTTCGCGGACCGGACGGGGTTGCCGGTGTGGCTGGTGGTGGTTCCGGGGGCGCTGGCGGGGTTGATGCTGATTGTTCGGCGTCGCTGGCCGTTGGCGGTGGTTTTGGTGTCGGTGGCGGTGCTGCCGGCGAATATGGGGGGGATGCTGGCCCTGGTGGGGCTGTACACGCTGGCGACGACGGAGGCGCCGCGGCGGATCATCGGCGCGGTGGCGTGTATGGAGGGCGTCGGGGCGATCATTGTGATGTTCCTGTTGCTGGACCAGGATCCGGGGTTGCGGGAGCAGTCGTTGCCGGTGTGGTTCCGGCCGTTGATGTCGGTGTTGTTCGGGGTGGCGTGTGTGGTGCCGCCGGTGTTGCTGGGCATGTATGTGCGGGCGCGGCGGCGGTTGGTGGAGTCGTTGCGGGATCGGGCGCATGGTTTGGAGCGGGAGCTGTCGTTGTTGGCGGAGCGCGCGGAGGAGCGTGCGGAGTGGGCGCGAGGTGAGGAGCGGCGGCGGATCGCGCGGGAGATGCATGACGTGGTGGCGCATCGGGTGAGTTTGATGGTGGTGCATGCGGCGGCGTTGCAGGCGGTGGCGGCGAAGGATCCGGAGAAGGCGGCGCGGAATGCGGCGTTGATCGGGGATATGGGTCGGCAGGCGTTGACGGAGTTGCGGACGATGTTGGGGGTGTTGCGGGCGGGGGAGTCGGGGTCGTCGGGTGGTGAGGGGTCGGATGCGCCGTCGCGGTTGGCGGAGATCGTGGCGGTGGGTGCCTCTTCGGCGCCGGCGAGGGTCCGGCGGGAGCAGGTGGAGGAGCGGGGGCCGTCGTTGACGGAGGTGGCGGTGTTGGTGGATCAGTCGCGGGCGGCGGGGATGTCGGTGGATCTTGCGGTGGAGGGGGAGCCGCGGGGTTATGCGGAGCAGGTGGAGTCGACGGCGTATCGGGTGGTTCAGGAGGCGTTGACGAACGTGCACAAGCATGCGGCGGGTGCGGCGGCGGAGGTGCGGTTGGCGCATCGGGAGGGTGAGGTGGCGGTGCTGGTGCAGAACGAGGCGCCGGTGGGTGGTGGTGGTGCGCGGTTGCCGAGTGGGGGGAATGGGCTGGTGGGGATGCGGGAGCGGGTGACGGCGTTGGGTGGGGGGTTTGTGTCGGGGCCGACGGACAGTGGTGGTTTTCGGGTGTCGGCGGTGATTCCGGACCGGCGGTCGGCGCGTGGGTGAGCGGCCGGCGCTGTTCGGCGAGGGGTTCGCGGCGGATCCGTATCCGGCGTACGCGTGGTTGCGGGAGAACGCGCCGGTGTATCGGGCGGTGTTGCCGAGTGGGGTGTCGGCGTGGTTGGTGACGCGGTATGCGGATGCCCGGCGGGCGTTGGCGGATCCGCGGTTGAGCAAGGATCCGGGGCGGCATCGGGCGGCGGAGCACGCGTCGGGCCGGGTGGGGATTCCGGGGGAGCGTGGTGCAAATGTGATGACGCATCTGCTGAATATTGATCCGCCGGATCACACGCGGTTGCGGCGGTTGGTGTCGAAGGCGTTCACGCCGCGGCGGGTGGCGGAGTTCGGGCCGCGGGTGCGGGAGTTGTGCGATGGGTTGGTGGATGGGTTCGCGGGTCGGGGTGCGGCGGATCTGATTGACGAGTTTGCGTTTCCGCTGCCGATTTACGCGATTTGTGATTTGTTGGGGGTGCCGGCGGAGGATCAGGAGGACTTCCGGCGGTGGGCGGGGATGATGCTGCACACGGCGGGGAAGCGCGGTGGGGTGGGGCGTGCGGTGCGGCGGATGCGGTCGTATTTGGGGGAGTTGATTCATCGGAAGCGGGGTGAGTTGGGGGATGACCTGATTTCGGGGCTGATCCGGGCGTCGGATCATGGGGAGCAGTTGTCGGAGGAGGAGGCCGCGGCGATGGCGTTCATTCTGCTGTTCGCGGGCTTCGAGACGACGGTGAATCTCATTGGCAACGGGATGCTGGCGTTGTTGCGGAATCCGGGTGAGCTGGGGCGGTTGCGGGCGGGGGTGCTGGCGGGGGATGAGGGGTTGCTGGCGTCGGCGGTGGAGGAGTTGTTGCGGTTCGACGGGCCGGTGGAGTTGGCGACGTGGCGGTTCGCGAGTGAGCCGTTGACGCTGGGGGGTGCGCGGGTGGGGCGGGGGGATCCGGTGCTGGTGGTGCTGGCGGCGGCGGATCGGGATCCGGAGCGGTTCGCGGCGCCGGATGTGCTGGATCTGGGGCGGGTGGACAATCCGCATCTGGGGTATGGGCACGGGATTCATTACTGTCTGGGGGCGCCGTTGGCGCGGCTGGAGGCGCGGACGGCGTTGGGTGTGTTGTTGCGGAGGCTGCCTGACGTGCGACTGGCTGTCGATCCGGGGGAGTTGAGGTGGCGGGGTGGGCTGATCATGCGGGGGCTGCGCTCACTGCCGGTGGAGTTCGGGCCCGAGTGATGACGGCGCGTCACCGGTGTGATCTGCGTGTGATCTCCATGGGATCGGCTTGTGATCGTGTGTGGGGAGGGCTAGGTTCCCCCTCAACCGCATCACTGTTCGCTTGGGAGGCCCATCAGATGCGCTCCGGGACTGGTCGTCATCGTCGTCCGCGACAGGCTCCGGCCTTTATTGTCGCCGCGGGCGTCACGGGCGCGGGGATCGCGCTGCCGTTGATGAGCGCGGGATCGGCGCAGGCGGTGGGGGACGAGACGTGGGACAGGGCCGCCGAGTGCGAGAGCGGCGGGGTGTGGAGTGCGAACACCGGCAATGGCTATTTCGGTGGTCTTCAGTTGACGCTGGGCATGTGGGAGGAGTACGGCGGGCTGGAGTTCGCGGCGCGGCCGGATCTGGCCAGCCGGGCGCAGCAGATTTCGGTGGCGGAGCGGATTCTGGAGGATTTGGGCAAGGAGGCGTTCCCGGCGTGCGGGGTGCTGTCGGGTTTGTGGCAGGAGTTCCGGGAGGAGCGCGGGGACGAGGTGGACCGCGCGGAGGAGGCCGAGGAGGCGCAGGCCGAGGAGGAGATCGGCGGCGCGGAGGAGTCGGCGGCGCCGGAGGCGGGGGCGGGCGAGGAGGAGGCGGGGCCGGCCGGGCCGGCGGAGAAGGAGCCGGAGGGGTCGGCCGGGGAGCCGGATCCGTTGCCGTGGGAGCGGCCGGAGGAGGCGCCGGCGGAGACGCCGGAGGCGGGCGGGGGGCTGCCGGAGGGGGAGCGCGCGGAGTCGTCGGGGAGCGGGCGGCACCGGGGTGAGCCGGACCCGGCGGAGGCGGAGAGGGCGGGTGAGGCGGGTGAGGGGAGGCACGCGGAACGCCATGAGGTCCGGCGGGGGGACACGTTGTCCGCCATCGCGGTGGAGTACGGGGTGCCGGGGGGTTGGCCGGCTCTCTACGCGATGAACGAAACGGTCATAGGTGATGATCCGGACTACATACTCCCGGGTCAGGAGCTGGACTTGACGGTTACGGGCCGTTAGGGGCCGGTCCGCCGGAGCTATTTCACTTCATGCCAAGTGTGACCATCATCTCCTTGTTTCCCGGGAGTGCCCGACTCGTCCGCCCTGTCTCTCCCGTCACTGACCTGCACTGATGTCCCTTTTGGTGCGTCAAGGGCCGCCACGCCGACGATCTTCTTCGTTCTTGAATCGTTAGCTGGCCTGTGTTTAGTGTCCCTCCGCCCGGCTCTCATGTCGGGCACCGAGGCCGTAACGCCGAATCCTGCCGCCGGCCGAGGGGACCACCATCGCGCACCACCGCAGGCAGGAGCGGGGGACCCAGACCACGACCCGGCGCACCACGAGCACCGGGCCGCGGACGCCGCGGCGGACCGTTCACCGGTCCGTAGGCGGCTTGGGGTGAAGCCCCGAGGGCCGCGAGGCTCCCGGGGCCGGGCAACTCACCTGACCCGAACCCGACAGCTCACCTCGCAGGCGTCGGTGAGAAGGAACGTCATGCTGTTCACGGGCAAGGGCCGTCACCGCCGTCCGTCCAAACCGACCCGGTTCGCCGCGGCCGCCACCGTCACCGGTGCCGCGGTCGCCATCCCGTTCATCGGCGCCACCGGCGCCAGCGCCGCCTCCGTCGAGACCTGGGACGCCGTCGCCCAGTGCGAGTCCGGCGGGGACTGGTCCATCAACACCGGCAACGGCTTCTACGGCGGCCTCCAGTTCACCCAGTCGAGCTGGGAGGCGGCCGGCGGCACCCAGTACGCGGCGCGCGCCGACCAGGCCACCAAGGAGCAGCAGATCGCCACCGCCGAGCAGCTCCTCGCCATGCAGGGCCCGGGCGCCTGGCCCGTCTGCGGCGCGCAGGCCGGCCTGTCCGCCGGCGGCCCGGCCGCCGAGGTGGACACCAGCGGCTCCGCCGCGACCGAGGAGCCCGCGGAGGAGGCCCCGGCTCCCGAGGCCCCCGCCGAGGAGGCTCCCGCGCCCGAGGCTCCGGCCCCGAGCTCCGGCGGCGACTACACCGTCCGGTCCGGCGACACCCTCTCCGGCATCGCCGAGGAGCACGACACCACCTGGCAGCAGCTCTACGCCGACAACGCCCGGGTCATCGGCGACGACCCGGACCTGATCATCCCCGGCCAGGAGCTCAGCCTCTGACCGAAGTGCCCCGGTGCGGGCGGCCCGCCCGCACCGGGTTTTCTTCACCTTGTAAACAAAAAGATGAGACCCGCTCTGAGCAGGGTTTTTGGCCCCGCTTCAGACTCTGACGGCGAGCTGACGGGCGGTGCCGGTCCGGAAGGCGGTTAGGCTCAGAGGGCTTAAGACGCCAACTGAAGAACCACTCGGACCTAAGGAGAACCTCGTGCCGTCCATCGACGTCGTCGTAGCCCGCGAGATCCTTGACTCGCGAGGCAATCCCACGGTCGAGGTCGAGGTCGGCCTCGACGACGGCAGCACCGGCCGCGCCGCGGTGCCCTCCGGGGCGTCCACCGGCGCCTTCGAGGCGCTGGAGCTGCGCGACGGGGACCAGAGCCGTTACCTCGGCAAGGGCGTGGAGAAGGCCGTTCTCGCCGTCATCGAGCAGATCGGCCCCGAGCTGGTCGGCTACGACGCCACCGAGCAGCGGCTGATCGACCAGGCGATGTTCGACCTGGACGCCACCGCCGACAAGTCCTCGCTGGGCGCCAACGCCATCCTGGGCGTTTCCCTGGCCGTCGCGCACGCCGCCTCGGAGTCCCGCGATCTGCCGCTCTTCCGCTACCTCGGCGGGCCGAACGCGCACCAGCTTCCGGTCCCGATGATGAACATTCTGAACGGCGGCGCGCACGCCGACTCCAACGTGGACATCCAGGAGTTCATGATCGCGCCGATCGGCGCGGAGTCCTTCTCCGAGGCCGTGCGCTGGGGCGCCGAGACCTACCACACCCTCAAGAAGGTGCTGAAGGAGCGCGGCCTGGGCACCGGGCTGGGCGACGAGGGCGGCTTCGCGCCGAACCTCTCCTCCAACCGCGAGGCGCTGGACCTGATCGTCGAGGCGATCCAGAAGGCCGGTTACACCCCCGGCCAGGACATCGCGCTCGCCCTGGACGTCGCCGCCACCGAGTTCTACTCGGAGGGCGCCTACACCTTCGAGGGCAAGTCCTACAGCGCGCAGGAGCTCACCGCGTACTACGCCGAGCTCGTCGCGGCCTACCCGCTGGTGTCCATCGAGGACCCGCTGAGCGAGGAGGACTGGGAGGGCTGGCAGGCGCTGACCGCCGAGCTCGGCGGCAAGGTGCAGATCGTCGGCGACGACCTGTTCGTCACCAACCCCGAGCGGCTCCAGCGCGGCATCGACTCCGGCGCGGCCAACGCCCTGCTGGTGAAGGTGAACCAGATCGGCTCGCTCACCGAGACCCTGGACGCCGTCGAGCTGGCCCAGCGCAACGGCTTCAAGTGCATGATGTCCCACCGCTCCGGCGAGACCGAGGACGTCACGATCGCCGACCTGGCCGTCGCCACCAACTGCGGCCAGATCAAGACCGGTGCGCCCGCCCGTTCCGAGCGGGTCGCCAAGTACAACCAGCTCATGCGGATCGAGGAGATCCTCGACGACGCCGCGGTGTACGCCGGACGCAGCGCGTTCCCGCGCTTCCGCGGCTGACACCGGCCATGTGCCCCCGTCCCCGCCATCCGTCCCGTACGGTGGCGGGGACAGCCATGGGGACAGGCGATGCGCGAACGAGGAGGCGACGTGGCCGGTGACCGGGACCGGTTCTCCACCGCCACCAGGCTCAGGGCGCTGGGCGAGCAGGCCGCGGCCCGCGTGTACCGCGCGCAGAACCGGCGGCTGCGCCGCCCGCCGCGCCGCAGCCGCCTCACCGGCCGCGCCGCCGTCCTCGCCCTCGTGGTCTGCTCGTTGATCGTCGCCCTGGCCTATCCGCTGCGCCAGTACATCCAGCAGCGCGCGGAGATCGACGACATGCGGCGGCAGGGCGAGCTGGAACGGGAGCGGGTCGAGGAGCTGCGGGACCAGAAGGCGCGCTGGCAGGACCCCTCCTATGTGGAGCGGCAGGCCCGCGAGCGGCTGAACTACCTGCGGCCCGGCGAGACCGGCTACATCCTGCCCGAGGAGCCGGGCGGTCAGGACGAGGACGACGACCGCCGCACCAGCGGCGCCCCGGCCGCCCGTCCCTGGTACGAGAGCCTGTGGGACGGTGTGGACCGGGCCGACCGGACGCAGTAGCCGACCGGCCGCAACACCCATACCCGCGAAGAGAGTTCATCCGTGGATACGCCAACTCCGGCCGATGTCGCCGCCGTCCGGGAGCAGCTCGGGCGCCCGCCGCGCGGCCTGCGCGCCGTCGCGCACCGCTGCCCGTGCGGCAACCCGGACGTCGTCGAGACGGCCCCCCGTCTGCCGGACGGCACGCCGTTCCCGACGACCTACTACCTGACCTGTCCGCGCGCCGCCTCCGCCATCGGCACCCTGGAGGCGGAGGGCGTGATGAAGGAGATGACCGCCCGGCTGGCCGAGGACCCCGAACTGGCCGCCGCCTACCGCGCCGCGCACGAGGACTACCTCGCGCGCCGGGACGCCATCGAGGTGCTGCCCGGCTTCCCCAGCGCGGGCGGCATGCCCGACCGGGTCAAGTGCCTGCATGTGCTGGTCGCCCACGCGCTGGCGGCCGGCCCCGGGGTCAACCCGCTGGGCGACGAGGCGCTGGCCATGCTGCCCGAGTGGTGGCGCAAGGGCCCCTGCGTGGGGGCCGGTCCGGAAGGGGACGAGGCATGACGGCAGCCGCCGCGATCGACTGCGGCACCAACTCCATCCGCCTGCTGATCGGCGACGCCGACCCGGCCACCGGGCGGCTGACCGACCTGGACCGGCGCATGGAGATCGTGCGGCTGGGGCAGAGCGTCGACCGCACCGGCCGGCTGGCCCCCGAGGCGCTGGAACGCACCTTCGCCGCCTGTCGCCAGTACGCCGTGGCCATCGCGGACCACGGCATCACCCCGGACCGGATCCGGTTCGTCGCCACCTCCGCGTCCCGCGACGCGGAGAACCGCGACGACTTCACGCGCGGCGTGAAGGACATCCTCGGCATCGTGCCCGAGGTGATCAGCGGCGACGAGGAGGCCCAGCTCTCCTTCACCGGCGCCACCCGGGAGCTGGCCGGGCACCCCGAGGCGCGGCCGCCGTTCCTGGTCGTCGACATCGGCGGCGGCTCCACCGAGTTCGTGCTCGGCGACGCCGCGGTGACCGCCGCCCGCAGCGTCGACATCGGCTGCGTCCGCCTCACCGAGCGGCACCTGCTGCGCGACGGCCGGCTCACCGACCCGCCCGCGGCCGAGCAGATCGCCGCCCTGGGCGCGGACATCGACGCCGCGCTGGACCTGGCCGCCGAACGCGTGCCGCTGGCCGGGGCGGGCACCCTGGTCGGCCTGGCCGGCTCCGTCACCACCCTCGCCGGGATCGCGCTGGAGCTGCCCGCCTACGACTCGGCCGCCATCCACCACTCCCGCCTCACCGCGGCCCGGGTCGCCGAGATCACCACGCGGCTGCTGACCGCCGACCACGCCGAACGGGCCGCGATCCCCGTCATGCACCCCGGCCGGGTGGATGTCATCGGTGCCGGCGCGCTGATCCTGCACAAGATCGTGGAACGCACCGGCGTGCGGGAAGTCGTGGTCAGCGAGCACGACATCCTCGACGGAATCCTCTTCACCGCGGCCTCGTAGGGGGCCGTCGGCGACCGCCGAAGTCGCCCGGCGACCCCGGGAAAACAGACCTCGTGAAGTTTTTCACATGATGCGGGCCCGCCGCGGGCCCCAGGGGCGGCCGGGCGGCCCCCCGGCGCCCGTTCCGGGGGATTCGGGGCGCCACCGGCGCGCCGCGGGCGCCGCCGGGACCGCCGGGCGCCACCCCCGCCACCTGGGCCGTTGCCCGGAAACGGGGTGCGGGACCCGTCCCGTTCCCGAAGAAAGGGGCGCAGTGTAGCAGAATGCCCCACCATGCTTGTGAAGCCCCTCACGAGCCCCCCTTTAGACCCGGGTGGATACTCGATGGCATGAGCACCACGGAGCGTCCCCGAATTCTCGTCGTTGGTGGCGGGTACGTCGGACTGTACGCAGCCCGCCGCATCCTGAAGAAGATGCGCTACGGCGAGGCAACCGTCACCGTCGTCGACCCGCGTTCGTACATGACCTACCAGCCCTTCCTCCCCGAGGCCGCGGCCGGCAGCATCTCCCCGCGCCACGTCGTGGTGCCGCTGCGGCGTGTGCTGCCCAAGGCCGAGGTCCTCACCGGCCGGGTCACCTCCATCGATCAGGACCGCAAGGTCGCCTCCGTCGCGCCGCTCGTCGGCCAGCCGTACGAGGTGCCCTTCGACTACCTGGTGGTGGCCCTCGGCGCGGTCTCCCGCACCTTCCCGATCCCCGGCCTCGCCGAGCAGGGCATCGGCATGAAGGGTGTCGAGGAGGCGATCGGGCTGCGGAACCACGTGCTGGAGCAGCTCGACAAGGCTGACTCCACGACCGATGAGGACGCCCGCCGCAAGGCGCTGACGTTCGTCTTCGTGGGCGGCGGCTTCGCCGGCGCGGAGACCATCGGCGAGGTCGAGGACATGGCGCGCGACGCCGCCAAGTACTACCCGAGCGTCAAGCGCGAGGACATGCGGTTCGTCCTCGTCGACGTGGCCGACAAGATCCTGCCCGAGGTGGGCCCGAAGCTCGGCGAGTGGGGTCTGGAGCACCTTCAGAAGCGCGGCATCGAGGTGCACCTCAAGACCTCGGTCGTCTCCTGCGTGGACGGCCACGTGGTGCTGAGCAACGACGTGACCGCCGACTCGAACACCATCGTGTGGACGGCGGGCGTCAAGCCCAACCCGGCGCTGGCCCGCTTCGGACTGCCGCTCGGCCCGCGCGGGCACGTGGACACCCTGCCGACCCTCCAGGTCAACGGCACCGACTACATCTGGTCGGCCGGCGACAACGCCCAGGTCCCGGACCTGGCGGCCCGCGCGGCCGGCCAGGAGAACGCCTGGTGCCCGCCGAACGCCCAGCACGCGCTGCGCCAGGCCAAGGTCCTGGGCGACAACGTGATCTCCGGGCTCCGCGGCTTCCCGCAGAAGGAGTACAAGCACGCCAGCATGGGCGCGGTGGCCGGGCTCGGCCTCCGCAAGGGCGTGGCCATGATCAAGCTGGGCAAGCTGACCTTCCGCTTCCGCGGCCGGCTCGGCTGGTATCTGCACCGCGGCTACCACGGCATGGCCGTACCCACCTGGAACCGCAAGATCCGGGTGTTCGCCGACTGGACGCTGGCGCTGTTCCTCAAGCGCGAGGTCGTCTCGCTGGGCGCCATGGAGCACCCGCGCGAGGAGTTCTACGAGGCGGCGGCCCCGGTCACCGCGGCGGCGGCCAAGAAGCCGGACGCGGCGGCCGGCGCCGGCCGGCCGGAGCAGTCGGCCAAGCCGACGGCGAAGGCGAGCTGACAGGCACGTTCCGAGAGGGGCGGGCGGCCACCGGGCCACCCGCCCCTTTTTCGTCTGCGCGCCTCCTGCGCCGGGCGGGGTCGCGACGGGTAAGCGGAAACCGGGAAATGAGGGAATTCCGCGCCCGAATGAGGGCGTTCCATCAAGCCTAGGTGCCAAGGTTGATGAGGATGATTGTCCTCATTCCAGGAGGTGTGTCCGCATGGCCGTCGCCCCTCGGCTCGCCGCGCTCGTCGAGCAGTCCCTCGGTATGCCGTTGCCCGTCCGCCTCCGGGCGTGGGACGGCAGCGAGACCGGACCACCGGACGGGCCGGTGCTGGTCGTGCGGCACCGGCGGGCGCTGCGCCGGCTGCTGTTCAAGCCGGGCGAACTCGGCCTGGCCCGGGCCTGGGTCGCCGGCGAGCTGGACGTCGAGGGCGACCTGTACGCGGCGCTCCGGGTGCTGCTGGAGCCCATCCAGTCCGGCCGGCCCGTCCCCGCGCGGGAAAAGCTGGCCATGGGCCGGGAGTTGCTGCGGCTGGCCGGCCGGTCGCTGCCGGTGCCGCCGCCCCCGCCCCGCGAGGAGGTGCGCCGGCGCACCGGCCCGCTGCACTCCCAGCGCCGGGACCGGGCGGCCATCAGTCACCACTACGACGTCGGCAACGAGTTCTACGAGCTGGTCCTGGGCCCGTCCATGGTCTACTCGTGCGCCCTGTGGAGCCCGGACACCGGTGACCTGGCCGAGGCGCAGGCGGCCAAGCTCGACCTGATCTGCCGCAAGCTGGGCCTGCGCCCGGACCAGCGGCTGCTCGACGTCGGCTGCGGCTGGGGGTCGATGGTCCTGCACGCGGCCCGGCACTACGGGGTGCGGGCCGTCGGCATCACGCTCTCCGAGGAGCAGGCCGCCCACGCCCGGGAGCGGGTGGCCAAGGAGCACCTGGAGGACCGTGTCGAGATCCGGGTGCAGGACTACCGCGAGACGGCCGACGGCCCGTTCGACGCCATCTCCTCGATCGGCATGGCCGAGCACGTGGGCGCCGCCCGCTACCGCGAGTACACCGACCGGCTGTTCGCCCTGCTGCGGCCGGGCGGCCGGCTGCTCAACCACCAGATCGCCCGCCGCCCGCTGCCGGACGAGAAGAGCTACCGGGTGGACCCGTTCATCGACGCCTATGTCTTCCCCGACGGCGAGCTGGCCCCGGTCGGCCGCACCGTGTCGCTGCTGGAGCGGTCCGGCTTCGAGGTGCGGGACGTGGAGTCCCTGCGCGAACACTACGCCCTGACGCTGCGCCAGTGGGTGGCCAATCTGGAACGGAACTGGGCCGAGGCCGTCCGGCTCACCGGCCCCGGCCGCGCCCGGGTGTGGCGCCTCTACATGGCGGCCTCCGCGCTGGCGTTCGAACGCGGCGGCATCGGCGTCAACCAGATCCTGGCCGTTCGCCCGGTGGCGACCGGCGCGTCGGTGCTGCCGCTGCGCCCCCGCGCCTGGGTGGAGACGGCGGACGACCGCGGCCATGAGCTGCGCGCCTGAGCCGCGCCGCCTGAGCCATGCGCGGGCCGGGTCCCGGCTCCCCGGGGTCCGGCCCGCGCGCCGCGGTCAGTCGGCCTTGATCGCCGCGAGCATGTTGAGCCGGGCCGCGCGGCGGGCCGGCCACAGCGCGGCCAGGATCCCGACCAGCGCGGCCAGGGTCAGGAAGACCGCCATCCGGCTCCAGGGCAGGACGAGTTCGAACGTGCTCAGGTAGCCGCTCAGCAGCTCGCCGACCGCCCAGCCGAAGAACACGCCGAGGCCGACGCCCAGCACCCCGCCGAACAGCGCGATCACCACCGACTCCAGCCGCACCATCCGCTTGGTGGACCGGCGGTCCAGGCCGATGGCGCGCAGCATCCCTATCTCCTGGCGGCGTTCGAAGACGGACATCGCCAGGGTGTTGATGACGCCGAGCACGGCCACGACGATCGCCATGGCGAGCAGCCCGTAGAGCATGTTCAGCAGGAGGGTGAACATGAAGGCGATGTCCTCGGAGATGTCCTCCTTGTCCTGGACCTGGATCGCCGGGTTGTCGCCGAGGGCCGCCTCCAGCGCCGACCGCGTCGCCTCACCGGCGCCGTCCGCGGTGCGCAGCATCACCTGGAAGTCCTGGACGCGCTCCATGTGCGGGTCGAGCGCGGCGCTGTCGAGCATGACGCCGCGGATCATCTCGTTGCCCTCGTAGAGGCCCGTGATGGTCAGGCTGCCGGTCGCGCCGTCCTCGTAGGTGACGGGGAAGGTGTCGCCGACCGTCCAGCCGAAGTCCTCGGCGGTGTCGGTGTCCACCACCGCGTTCTCGCCGCCGAGCCCGGCCCAGGAGCCGGCGGTGAAGTCCACGTTGACCAGCTCGTCGATGGACTCGCCGTCGACGCCGGTGAGATACGCGGTGTCGGGGTCGCCGTCGAGCAGCGCGGGGGAGCTGCGCAGCCCGGTGATGGCGGTGACCTCGGGCTGCTCCGCCAGCGTCGTCGCGACGTCGGGTGACAGCGGCGCGAAGTTCGCCATGGAGACCACGTAGTCCGAGGTCAGCGACTCGGTGGCCATCTTGTCGACACTCTTGGCCATCGAGTCGGCGATCACGGTGATGCCCGTGATCAGCGTGAGCCCGATCATCAGCGCGGAGGCGGTGGCGGCGGTCCGGCGCGGGTTGCGCACCGCGTTGAGCCGGGCGAGCTTGCCGGAGACGCCCGCCACGCGCAGCAGCGGCGCGGCGGCGGCGATGACCGGGCGGGACAGCAGGGGCGTCAGGACGAACACCCCGATCACCAGCAGTCCGGCGCCCAGGCCCATCGTGGTGCCCTTGTCGTCGGAGCCGGTGCCCGCGATCACCAGGGCGGCGCCGGCGCCGGCGAAGAGTGCGCCGATCGTGTTCCGCAGGAGCAGGCCGCGGGTGGTGGGGGCGGCGTGCACGCTGTTCATGGCGGCGACCGGCGGGATCTTGGCGGCGCGGCGGGCGGGCAGGTACGCGGCGAGCACGGTCACGCCGACGCCGACGGCCAGCGAGGCGAGCACGGCGGACCCGCCGATGATCAGCGGCCCGTCGGGGATGGTGATGTCGAACGCGTTCATCAGCGAGCGCAGGCCGGCGGCGATGCCGATGCCCGTGCCGAACCCGGCCAGCCCGGCGACCGTGCCCACGGCCAGCGCCTCGATCAGCACCGAACGCGTCACCTGGCGGCGGCTGGCGCCCACCGCGCGCAGCAGCGCGAGCTCCCGGGTGCGCTGGGCGACGAGCATGGTGAACGTGTTGGCGATGATGAACACGCCGACGAACAGGGAGATGCCGGCGAACGCGAGCAGCGCCGTGCGCATGCCGCTGGTCGCCTGCTCGATCTCCCGGGCCTGGTTGTCCGCGAGCCGTTGCCCGGTGACGGCCTCGGCGTCGGCCGGGACCAGCGGGGCGACCGCGTCCTTCAGCTCGTCCTGCGAGGTGCCGTCGGCGGCCCGGAGCGTGATCCGGGTGTACTCGCCGGGCGCGGTGTAGAGCTGCTGCGCGGTGGCGGTGTCGAAGAGGACGAGGGAGCCGCCGGCGGCCACCGAGCCGTCCTCGGTGGTGAAGATGCCGGTGATCGTCTCCTCGCGGACGGGGCCGTCCACGGAGACCCGCGCGGTGTCGCCGACCCGGTAGCCGGAGCGTTCCGCGGTGGCGGCGTCGATCGCTATCTCGCCGCCGGTCCGGGGCGCGCGGCCCTCGGCCATGGGGTAGCGCTCGTCGGTGCCCGTTTCGTCCGGGCCCGCGTAGTAGTTGGCGCCGCTGGTGTCCCAGCCGTCGCCGACGAGGTCGCCGTCCGGGCCGGCCAGGGCGGCGAACCCGGAGACCTCGCCGGTGACGGAGGCGACGCCGGGCAGCGCGCCGGCCGCGTCGAGCAGGTCCTGGGGGAGGTTCGCCGGGTCGCCGGGTGTGGACTCGACGGCGTCGCTGTCGTCGTCGGGCTGGACGGCGACATCGACGTGGGTGAGCCCCTCCTGCGAACTGCGCTGGAATGCCTCGGAGATGGTGGCCGTGAAGACCAGCGTGCCGGAGACGAACGCGACGCCGAGCAGCACGGCGAGGGTGGTCATGAGCAGCCTGGCCTTGTGCGCGAGCACGTTGCGCAGGGCGGTTCTGAGCATGGGAGCACCTGAGGGTGTGTGGGTGAAGGTGAGGGTGGGGGTGGGGGTGGTGTGCGCCGGGGGCGGTGAGCCGCGCGAACGCGCCTAGGGCCTGTATCGAGTTCCCGGTCGGATCAGCCCGCGGCGTCAGACGCGGTGCCCCCCCCAGGCCCTTGGGGGCCTGGGAGGTACCCCCAGCAAGGCACCGGATCGCAGCTCATACTCGGCCGTATTCGCGCGATTCGGTTGGGGGCACCTCCCAGACGGAGTCTGGGGGAGCGGCGAGGTGCCGTGACTGGCGTCGCGGGCCCGGGCGGGAACTCGATACAGGCCCTAGCTGAGGCGCCCCTTGGCGTCGAACCGTTTCATGTGCTCCAGCACGCGCTCGGCGGTCGGGTCGGGCATGTCGTCGACGAGCCGCCCGTCGGCCAGGAAGACGACGCGGTCCGCGTAGCCGGCGGCGACGGGGTCGTGGGTGACCATGACGACGGTCTGGCCCAGCTCGCGCACCGAGTTGCGCAGGAAGCCGAGTATCTCGGCGCCGGCGCGGGAGTCCAGGTTCCCCGTGGGCTCGTCGCCGAAGATGATGTCGGGCCGCCCGGCCAGCGCGCGGGCCACGGCGACACGCTGCTGCTGGCCGCCGGAGAGCTGGGCGGGCCGGTGCCGCAGCCGGTCGGACAGGCCGACGGTGGCGATGACGCGGTCCAGCCACTCCTTGTCGGGCTTGCGGCCGGCGATGTCCATGGGCAGCCGGATGTTCTCCAGGGCGTTGAGCGTGGGCAGCAGGTTGAACGCCTGGAAGATGAAGCCGACCCGGTCCCGGCGCAGTTGGGTCAGCCGCTTGTCCGACAGGCTCGTCAGCTCGGTCTCGCCGATGCGCGCGGAGCCCGCGGACACCGTGTCCAGGCCGGCCATGCAGTGCATGAGCGTGGACTTGCCCGAGCCGGAGGGGCCCATGATCGCGGTGAACTCCGCCCGCCGGAACGCGACGGACACCTGGTCCAGGGCCACGACCTTCGTCTCGCCCGCCCCGTAGACCTTGGACAGGCCAGTCGCCCGGGCGGCCACCTCGCCGGTGGGGGCGGTGGAGTTGGGGGCGGGGAAGGTGGACACGGCGCGCTCCTGACGGGTGACTGACGGATCCCATCCATCCTGACCGCGCCGCCGCCGCGGCGGGATCCCTCCCGGTGCCGGTTCCGAGGAGTTCTTCAGGGCTACGCGTGCCCGTCGCCCGTCATACCTGAGGAGGAGGGCACCCCTGAGTACCTAAGTGGCTGCGGAGGGTTGATTTGCGTCATCCTTCGGCCGCCTCCGCCGCCGCCCCGGTGGGGGAGAGCGGCCTGTGACCGGGCCGTGGCCGGCTGATGAGCCATCAGTGGCTCATAAAATCAGACAACGTCGGCCTGGGGCACCGGTGTTCGGGCGAATCTGCCGGATAAGCTCGGAGGAGACACTGGCGCGTACGCGCCCGGTACGGCTTGGGATCTGTGCCCGGATGGTGGAATGCAGACACGGTGAGCTTAAAACTCGCTGGCCTTCGGGCCGTGCCGGTTCAAGTCCGGCTCCGGGCACCCCAGAGCGTACGGCCGCCGACCCGCTGAGCGACCACCACCCGTCGAGAGCCGCCGGCCGCGCACCGGCCCTGGCGAAACCGATACGGAGAAACGGGTGATGCCGCGGGCCCCCGGCCCCGTAGCCTTCCTCCTGTCGCACAGGCGCGGAGGGGAACCATCACGCCCCTTTCGCTCGTTTCTACGAGTGCACTACCGTGCAGTCTTTGCTAACGCATTACTCTGGTAGTCAAGGCCGTACGGTTCGGCCATGGAGGAGTGAGATGAGGAGTAGCAACCCGGTCTTCACGCGTCGGGGGTTCAGTCGGGACGGTGGCTACGCCGGCTTCAACGCCGGACCGCAGCTGCAGACCGGGAATCCGTACGCGGGGAGCCCGTCCAACCCTTATGCGCAGCCGGGTAATCCGTATGCGCAGCCGCAGGTGGATCCCCACGGCGGGTATGTGCAGCCGGGCGCCCCCGTGCGCTCCGGTGTGATGACGATCGACAGTGTCGTCTCCCGCACCGCCCTCACCCTGGGCACCGTGGTCGCCGCCGCGACCGTCGCCTGGCTCACCGACATGCCCGTGGCGCTCGGTGTCGGCTTCGGCATCGTGGCGATGGTCCTGGGCCTGTGGCAGTCCTTCAAGCGCGAGGCCTCGCCCGCGCTGATCATGGCCTATGCGGTGACCGAGGGCCTCTTCCTCGGCTCCATCAGCAACGCCATCAACGCGGTCGCACCCGGTGCGGCCATGCAGGCAGTGATCGGCACCATGGCGGTCTTCGCCGGTGTGCTGTTCATGTACAAGCAGCGGATCATCCGTGTCACCGCGCGGTTCACGAAGTTCGTGCTGGCGGCAGCCGTCGGCTTCGTGCTCCTGTCCCTGGTGAACCTGGCCGTCGCCCTCATCGGTGACGGCAACGGCCTGGGCCTGCGCGACGGCGGCCTGGGTGTCCTGTTCGGCATCGCGGGCGTGGTGCTCGGCGCGTGCTTCCTGGCCCTCGACTTCAAGATGGTCGAGGACGGCATCGCCTACGGCGCCCCGGAGAAGGAGTCCTGGCTGGCCGCCTTCGGGCTGACCCTCACCCTGGTGTGGATCTACCTGGAGTTCCTGCGGCTGGTCGCCATCCTGCAAGGCGACTGACGCCCGCAGAGCGAGTAGGGCCCCCGGCGGGACAGCGTCCCGCCGGGGGCCCTCGCTCATGCGCCCGCGCGCAGCAGCTCCAGCGCGGCGGCCAGCTCCCGGGCGGCCGCCGTCTCGTCGGCGGACTCCCGCAGCGCCTGGGCCAGATCGTGGCCCGCGACCGCGAGCTGGTCGCCGACCGACCAGATCCCGGCGTCCGGCAGCACACGCGGCGGCACGCCGGGCCGTTCCAGAAGCTGGGCCCGGCGCGCGAGCTCCCGGGTCAGCTCCAGCCCGGCCGCCCCGGCGCCGCGCC
This sequence comes from Streptomyces litchfieldiae, assembly GCF_031845365.1. Lineage (NCBI taxonomy): Bacteria > Bacillati > Actinomycetota > Actinomycetes > Kitasatosporales > Streptomycetaceae > Streptomyces > Streptomyces litchfieldiae. Next base: position 83,321 of record NZ_JAVREL010000024.1, on the reverse strand, counting down.
GCAGGCGGCTCTCCGGCATGGTCCGCAGCCGCTCCGCCGCCGTGTCCACGGCCGCGTCGAGCGTCTCGATGCCCGGCGGCCGGTCCCGTTCTCCCGTCACGCGGTCACTCGCTCGGCCGGGACGTCGCCACGACCCGGTCGGCCAGCAGGTAGACGCTGTCCGGGCCGCAGGAGAACGTGAGCGCGTAGGCGCCGGAGACGCCCGAACCGCCCATCAGCACCGGGCGTTCCCCGGCGCGCAGGGCGGCGGTCAGCCGGGCGGCGGCCTCCTGGTGACTGGGGGACAGGCAGAGCGTGGTGCCGTCGGCGAAGAGGAAGACATCGAGCGTGCCCAGCGGCCCGTGCCGGACGTCGGACAGCGGGGTGCGGGCCTCGGCGAGCCGGGCGAGCCGGTCGGCGGTGCGCCGGTACTCCTCGGCGGGCGAGCGCTCACCGCCCTCCCGGGCGGCGGGCTCGCCGGAGAGCGTGAAGCCGGGGTGCGAGGGATGGCGGCGGCGGGCGGCGGCCAACTCGGCCGATTCGCCGCCCTCGGCGGGCTCGCTGCCGGGCGCCTCGCCGGCGGCCTCGGGAACCGCCTCGGCCGTGTCCTCGCCGGGCTGCCGCGGCACGAACGCCGAACCGTCCCGGGAGGTGGCCGGAAAGCCCGAGTCGCTGAGCAGATAGCGCTCCAGCAGGGCGTCCAGCAGCTCCTCGTCGGCCTCCGCCACCTCGTATCCCAGGCCGCCGCGTCCGGCCAGCAGCGCGCCCGGCCCCTCGCTCTCCCGCGCCTCCTGCTCCGCCCAGTAGGCACGGGCCTCGGCCAGCTCGCGCTCCCGCTCGTCCGCCAGGGCCTCGGCGACCGCGCAGCGGATCTCCTCCGGCGGCACGGAACGGGCCGCGGGCAGCGCGCGTCCGGACAGCTCGCGCCGGAGCGCGGTGAGCTCCGCGCGCAGGCCGCGCGCGGTGTGCAGGGCCGCGGCGCCCAGGGCGACGGCGGTGCCAGCGGCCACCAGCAGGATGACGGATATGGCGCTCACGGACTCGCTCCCAGTGCTCTTGGTCCCTGACTTCTTATCCCAGGTTTCCGGGGCGCGGCCAACGGCGTGCAGTGCAGAACGTCACGAACAGGACAGGTCTTTGGTCCGAAACGCGCCCCCTGCGCCTCGTTGACCTGCGTGTTTCCGAGCGGGGTCGGCATGGATCACATCCCGGGCCCGCTTCGGTATCGCCCGTATATACCGGGTGACGCGGGTCACACCCGCATCACCCCTCACATGCGCATCTCCCGGCGGAGCCGGGTCCTCAGGAGAGGCGCTCCACGATCATGGCCATTCCCTGGCCGCCGCCCACGCACATCGTCTCCAGGCCGATCTGCTTGTCGTGGCGGCGCAGGGAGTTGATCAGCGTAGTCGTGATCCGCGCCCCCGTCATGCCGAACGGGTGGCCCAGCGCGATCGCGCCGCCGTGGACGTTCAGCCGGTCCGGGTCGAGGCCCAGGTCCCGGTAGGAGGGGATGACCTGGGCGGCGAAGGCCTCGTTGATCTCGGCCAGATCGATGTCGTCGACGGTCATCCCGGCGCGGGCGAGCGCCTGCCGGGTGGCCGCCACGGGGCCGAAGCCCATGATCTCGGGGGAGAGCGCGGAGACGCCGGTGGCCACGACGCGTGCCAGCGGCGTGATCCCCAACTCGCGCGCCCGGGTGTCGGACATGACGATCAGCGCGGCGGCGCCGTCGTTCAGCGGGCAGCAGTTGCCCGCCGTGACCAGGCCGTCGGGGCGGAACACCGGCTTCAGCGCCCGGACGCCGTCCAGGGTGACGCCGGGGCGGGGGCCGTCGTCCGCGGTGACGACCGTGCCGTCGGGGGTGGTGACCGGGGTGATCTCCCGCTCGAAGAAGCCGTCGGCGATGGCCTTCTCGGCGAGGTTCTGCGAGCGGACGCCGAACTCGTCCATCTCCTCGCGGGTCACGCCCTTCAGCCGGGCCAGGTTCTCCGCGGTCTGGCCCATCGCGACGTAGATGTCCGGCAGTTCGCCCGTCTCGCGCGGGTCGCGCCAGTCGGCGCCGCCCCGCTCGGCGCGCTCGGCGGTGCGGGCCTCGGCCGCGGCGAACAGCGGGTTGTGCGTGTCCGGCATGCCGTCCGAGGTGCCCTTGACACTGCGCGAGACCATCTCGACGCCCGCCGAGACGAAGACGTCGCCCTCACCCGCCTTGATCGCGTGGAACGCCATCCTGGTCGTCTGGAGCGAGGACGAGCAGTACCGCGTGACGGTGCAGCCGGGCAGCTCGTCCAGGCCGAGCTGGACGGCGACGACCCGGGCCAGGTTGTGCCCCTGCTCGCCGCCGGGCAGCCCGCAGCCCAGCAGCAGGTCGTCGATGTCCGCCGGGTCGAGCTCCGGCACCCGGTCCAGGGCGGCCCGCACGATCGTGGCGGTCAGGTCGTCGGGGCGGAGGTCCTTCAGGGACCCCTTGAACGCCCGGCCGATGGGGGAACGGACGGCGGAGACGATCACTGCTTCGGGCACGGCGGACCTCCCGGCGGCTGCGCACACGGCGTGCGTGCGAGACGTGCGTACTGGGCTTCTTCCCGAAAAGTTACCCGCAGGTAGCGCCGGGTGTCACGTCCTGCCCCGCGGGCACGCCGTCCTCCCGTAGCAGCGGGCGCCGCCGCCGGAGCCTGAGCATCGCCCACGGCGTGCGGCGCCCGGCGTCCTCCGCCGCGCTGACCTCCGTGCCGCTCTCGGCCACGGCCGCCGCCGCGGCGTCCGCCACCGGCAGCAGCCGCTCCCGGCGCCGCGCCTCGGTCCGTTCCTCGGCGGGCCAGGCGCCCACCGCGTCGCACAGCGTCGGCAGCACCGCCATGGCGGCCGTCGCGTACCCCTCCGCCGAAGGGTGGTAGCGGTCGGGGCCGAACAGCTCCCGGGGGTTGGCGGCGAACTCCGGCCCCAGCAGCGTGCCCAGCGACACCGTCCGCCCGCCCAGCTCCACCACCGCGATGGTCTGCGCCGCCGCCAACTGCCGCGACAGCCGCCGGGCGATCCAGCGCAGCGGCTGCCCCACCGGCTCCACCGAGCCCAGGTCCGGGCAGGTGCCGACGATGACCTGGCAGCCCGCGGTGCGCAGCCGGGAGACCGCCTCGGCGAGGTACTTGACCGAACGGGCCGGCGGCACGCGGCCGGTGACGTCGTTGGCGCCGATCATGATCACGCACACGTCCGGCACCGGCGCCCGGCCCGGCTCGGTGAGCAGCAGCGACACCTGCCGTTCCAGATCGGCCGAACGCGCCCCCGACAGCGCCACGCTGTGCAGCTCCACCGGGCGCTCGGAGACGGCGGCGAGCCCGGACGCCAGCAGCGCGCCCGGCGTCTGACCGGCCCGCCGCACGCCCAGCCCGGCGGCCGTCGAGTCGCCCAGCATCGCCAGCCGCCAGGGCGGCCCGGCCGTCGCGGCGAACGCGGTCCCGTAAATGCCCTCCGCGACCGGGGGTTCGTCGTCGCCGAGCCCCTTGCCCACCCGCCGCCTGGCCCAGCGCATCTCGGTGAGCACCAGCCCGGCCGCCGCGCCCCCCAGCAGGCCGATGCCGCCGCCGCCGTACGCCGCCGCGGTCGCGATCCGCCGCGCCACCCTCGCCCTTGACATGGCCCGTTCCCCGCTTCGTCGGTCCTGCTCTCCACTTGTGTGGTGCCCAGCGCGGACGGTCCCGCAACGCAATAGGGTGCTGTCCTGGCAGGCGGAGAACCCGCCCCGGAAACGCGGAGAACCACGTGCAGTATCACGAGTCGATGATCGATCTTGTCGGCAACACCCCGCTGGTCAAACTCACCGCGGTGACCGCAGGCATCGAGGCCACCGTGCTGGCCAAGGTGGAGTACTTCAACCCCGGCGGGTCGGTGAAGGACCGGATCGCCCTGCGGATGATCGAGGCGGCCGAACGCTCCGGCGAGCTGCGGCCCGGCGGCGTCATCGTGGAGCCGACCTCCGGCAACACCGGCGTCGGCCTGGCCATGGTGGCGCAGCGCAAGGGCTACCGCTGCGTCTTCGTGTGCCCGGACAAGGTGTCCACGGACAAGATCAACGTGCTGCGCGCGTACGGCGCCGAGGTCGTCGTGTGCCCCACGGCCGTCGATCCCGAGCACCCCGACTCGTACTACAACGTCTCCGACCGGCTGGTCCGCGAGACGCCCGGCGCCTGGAAGCCGGACCAGTACAGCAACCGGAACAACCCGCTCTCCCACTACGAGACGACCGGCCCCGAGCTGTGGACCCAGACCGACGGGCGCATCACGCACTTCGTCGCGGGCGTCGGCACGGGCGGCACGATCACCGGCACCGGCCGCTATCTGAAGGAGGCCAGCGGCGGCCGGGTGCGGGTCGTCGGCGCGGACCCGGAGGGCTCGGTGTACTCGGGCGGCTCCGGCCGGCCCTATCTGGTGGAGGGCGTCGGCGAGGACTTCTGGCCGGACGCCTACGACCGGGAGATCGCCGACGAGATCGTGGCCGTCTCCGACAAGGACTCGTTCCGGATGACGCGGCGGCTGGCCCGCGAGGAGGGCCTGCTGGTGGGCGGCTCCTGCGGCATGGCGGTGGTCGCCGCCCTGGAGGTGGCCCGGCGGGCCGGGCCGGACGACGTCGTGGTGGTGCTGCTGCCGGACGGCGGGCGCGGCTATCTGAGCAAGATCTTCAACGACGAGTGGATGGCCGACTACGGCTTTCTGGAGGGTGGCGAGCCCCAGACGCGCGTCGGCGACGTGCTGCGCCGCAAGGAGGGCGGCCTGCCGTCCCTGGTCCACATGCACCCCGACGAGACGGTCGGCCAGGCCATCGAGGTGCTGCGGGAGTACGGCGTCTCGCAGATGCCGGTGGTCAAGCCGGGCGCCGGGCACCCGGATGTGATGGCCGCCGAGATCGTCGGCTCCGTCGTCGAACGGGAGCTGCTGGACTCGCTGTTCGCCAAGCGGGCCGCGCTGGAGGACCCGCTGGAGCGGCATCTGAGCCCGCCGCTGCCGCACGTCGGCTCCGGGGAGCCGGTCGCCGACCTGATGGCCGTGCTCCAGGAGGCGGACGCGGCGGTCGTTCTGGTGGAGGGGAAGCCGACGGGAGTGGTCAGCCGGCAGGATCTGCTGTCGTTCCTCGCGGCCGGTGAGAAATAGGCGCGACGGGCAAGAGATCCCGAAGTGTCACGGCTGGGCAACGCGTCGTTAACACCCGTCCGGCAGAGTTCTGCGTGTCGGCACCAAGGACCTCCGGAGCGGCTCCCGGACCTCCCTGGTCGCCCGGACACGAGGCCCCGACCCGGCCCGTGTCCCCGCGGGGACCGCCGTCGTCCCGCCCCTGGTGTTCACACCGGGGTGCGGCGGTCCCCGCCAACCACTTCCTCTCGTCGGCTTTACGGCCGCTTCCCCGCGCACGCCGAGACGGGAGCCGGTCATCCGGCCCCCGCCCGCGCTCTCCGTCTCAGTCCCAGTCGTCGCTTCCGGGCCGGCCGCGGCGCAGCACGTTCCGCCCGACGTAGCAGGCGTTGACCCCCACGATCCCGCCCCAGCAGATCAGCAGTCCGGCGAGCCCGGTCTGCACCGCCGCGATCGCGGACAGCGGAATCGCCAGCACCAGCGACAGCGCGGCCAGCCCGAACGCGGCGCCGGGTCCATGGTTCTCCGCACCGCCCTGCGGCGGCCGGCCGCCCCGGGCGATCACCATCTGCTGCTCGGCGAGCTGACGCCGTACCCGCTTGTCCACCGTGCTGTCGATGCGCTGTTCCACCTTTTCCAGGAATGATTCGACGAGCTCGGCCTCATAGGTCTCCCCGAGCTCCTTGCGTGTCTGCACGGCGGCGTCGAGATCGCCCCTGAGATCGGAGTCACGGTTGAGATCGGATTCCCGGCCACTCATCATGGGCACACCGTACGGCGCCCCCGCGGTCACTGACACTAGGGATAACCCCCATTTCGGCTGCATAGAATTATGCGGATGACTGAGGCGAGCACGCGACTCTCGCGGCTGTTCGAGGGGCACCGGCTGACACCCACCCAGCGGCGCATCGCGCAGTGCATGGTCCGCCGGGCGGACGACGCGCCGTTTCTCTCCAGTGTGGAGCTCGCCGAGCTGGCCGGGGTGAGCCAGCCTTCGGTGACCCGTTTCGCGGTGGCGCTCGGCTTCGACGGCTACCCGGCGCTGCGCCGGCGGCTGCGCGAGTCGTTGCGCGACGGGGGCGTGGGCCCGGGCGGCGCGCGCTCCTCGGCCAATGTGTACCAGCGCGCCGTGCTCGCCGAGATCGACCAGCTTCGCCGCCTCGCCGCCGAACTGGGCGACCCCGCCCGGGTGGAGGAGGCCGGCCGGCTGCTGGCCGCCTCCCGGCCGCTGCCGGTGCTCGGGCTGCGCGCCGCCGCGGCCGAGGCGCACGGATTCGCCTACTTCGCGGCCAAGGTGCACCCCGGCGTGCTGCTGCTCGACGAGGGCGGCTCGGTGCTCATCGACCGGATCGAGGCGGCGGCCGGTGACGGCGCCACCGCCCTGCTGTGCTTCGCGCTGCCGCGCCACCCCCGGGAGGTCGCCGACGCGCTGGCCGTGGCGCGCGGGGCCGGGCTGCGGGTGGTGATCGTGGCGGACAGCACCGTGGCCCCGGTCGCGCGCCCCGGCGATCTGGTGCTCTCCGCCGGGGTGAGCACGGCGCTGTCGTTCGACACGGCGTGCGCCCCGGCGCTGCTGGGGCGCGCGGTGCTGGAGGCGATGTGCGACGCGCTGCCGGACGCCCAGGCGCGGCTGGAGCGGTTCGACACCCGGGCGGCCGAGCGCGGGCTCTTCTTGGAATAGGCACAGCCTGGAATAAGCAGAGCTTGGACCAGTGGGTGGCCCTCAGCAGTCCCCGCCGTACTCCGCCACCAGTTCGTCCATCGTCTGCGGGCGGCGCAGCGTGGTGAGCACCGCCGGGCCGTCGTCGTCCGCCGCGTAGCCGTAGACGCCGGGGCGCGGCAGCGCGTTGTAGCCGAACGGGGTGGAGAAGTAGTACGCGCCGGTGTCCAGCAGCGCGACCAGATCGCCGGGGGACAGCTCGGGCAGCGGGCGGTCGCGGGCGACCAGGTCGCCGGCGAAGCAGCAGGGCCCGGCCACGTCCTGGCGCACGAGCGGGCCGGACTTCGGGCGGCCCTCGGCGTCGTAGGCGGCCACTCGGATCGGCCAGGACTCCGGCACGAACACGGTGCGCACCGCCACCTGGGCGCCCGCGTGGGTGAGGGCGATCGGCCGGCCGCCGGCGGACTTGGTGTACTCGACGCGGGCCAGGATGAACCCGGCCTTGGCCAGCAGGGACCGGCCGAACTCGGTGACCAGCCCGTACCGGCCGTCGAAGAGCCCGGGCACCGTCTCCCGCAGCAGCCGGGCGTACTCCCGGAACGGGGGCCCGTTGTCGTCGGAGGTGAAGTCGACCGGCAGGCCGCCGCCTATGTCGAGGGTGTCGATCTGGCGCCGGCCGGCCGCCTCGTTGATCTCCTCGGCCAGCTCGTAGGTGGCCCGCACGCCCGCCGCCATCGCGCCCAGCGCCATGCCCTGGGAGCCGACGTGGCAGTGCAGCCGGGTCAGCCAGGGCCGGTCCAGGAACGCGCGCCGCACCCAGTCGCGGGCGCCGGGGTCGCGCAGCGCCACGCCGAACTTCGAGGTGGCGGTCGCGGTGCTCATCGCGTCGATGGTGCCGCCGCCCAACTGGGGGTTGATCCGCAGGCCGAGCGGGCCAGCGGGCGGCGGGCCGGAGCCGGCGAGGGCGTCCAGCCGGGTGAGTTCCTGCGGGTTGTCGGCGTTGAGCGCGATGCCGAGGGAGACGGCCTCGCGCAGCTCGGCGGGGGTCTTGGCGGGGGAGTCCAGAACGATGCGGTCGGGGGCCACCCCGGCGGCGCGGGCCAGGGCCAGTTCGCCGGGGCTGGCCACCTCGCAGCCGATGCCGAAGCCGTCGAGCAGCCGCAGCACGGGGACCAGGGAGCCGGCCTTGACGGCGAAGGTGTGCAGCACCGGTTGGCCGGGCGCGGTGACCTCGGCGAAGGCAGCATGGAGAGCGGTGGCCGCGTCCTGGACCGCGCGCAGGTCCAGCAGGGCGGCCAGCGGCTGGTCGTCGGTGAGGAGGCCGCGGGCGAGGACAGCGCGGACGGCCAGGTCGCGTCGGGTGGGCAGAACCATGCCACCAGCCAAGCACGGGTCGGGGGCGAGCGGCGGACGCCCCGTTGACTGGAAATATTCAGCATCTACAGTGAATGAATATCTCTCACCGGGGAGGCAGGCCATGGCAGGACCTCGACCCGTGCGCGCGCCGCGCGGCGGCGCGCTGACCGCCCGGGGGTGGGCCCAGGAGGGCGCGCTGCGGATGCTCCAGAACAACCTCGACCCCGAGGTGGCCGAGCATCCCGACCAACTCGTCGTCTACGGCGGCACCGGGCGGGCGGCCCGCGACTGGCGCTCGTTCGACGCGATGGTGGCCACGCTGAGGACGCTGGGGCCGGACGAGACGATGCTCGTCCAGTCCGGGCGGCCGGTGGGCGTGCTGACCACCCACGAGTGGGCCCCGCGCGTTCTGATCGCCAACTCCAACCTGGTGGGCGACTGGGCCACCTGGGACGAGTTCCGCCGGCTGGAGAAGCTGGGGCTGACCATGTACGGCCAGATGACGGCCGGTTCCTGGATCTACATCGGTACCCAGGGCATCCTCCAGGGCACGTACGAGACGTTCGCGGCGGTGGCGGCCAAGCGGTTCGGCGGGACGCTGGCCGGGACCATCACCCTGACCGCCGGGCTGGGCGGGATGGGCGGCGCGCAGCCGCTGGCGGTGACCATGAACGGCGGGGTCGCCGTGTGCGTCGACTGCGATCCGCGCGCGATCGACCGGCGCATCGGGCACGGCTATCTGGACGCGCGGGCGGACACCGTGGAGGAGGCGCTGAAGGAGGCGGTGCGCGCCCGGGACGAGCGCCGGGCGCTGTCGATCGGCGTCCTGGGGAACGCGGCCGACGTGCTGCCCCGGCTGCTGGCCGCGGGCGCGCCGGTGGACATCGTCACCGACCAGACCAGCGCCCATGACCCGCTGGCCTATCTGCCCCTCGGCGTGGACTTCGCCGACATGGCCGCGTACGCCGCCGCCGAGCCGGACACGTTCACGCGCCGGGCGCGCGAGTCGATGGCGCGGCACGTGGAGGCGATGGTCGGCTTCCAGGACGCGGGGGCCGAGGTCTTCGACTACGGCAACTCGATCCGCGGCGAGGCGCGCCTCGCCGGGTACGAACGGGCCTTCGCCTTCCCGGGGTTCGTGCCCGCGTACATCCGGCCGCTGTTCTGCGAGGGCAAGGGGCCGTTCCGGTGGGCCGCGCTCAGCGGCGACCCGGCGGACATCGCGGCCACCGACCGGGCGATCCTGGAACTCTTCCCGGAGAACGAGTCGCTGGCGCGGTGGATCACGCTGGCGGGGGAGCGGGTGCGGTTCCAGGGCCTGCCGGCCCGGATCTGCTGGCTCGGCTACGGCGAACGGGAGCGCGCGGGGGAGCGTTTTAACGACATGGTGGCGCGCGGCGAGCTGGCCGCGCCGGTTGTGATCGGCCGCGACCATCTGGACTGCGGCTCGGTGGCCTCCCCCTACCGGGAGACCGAGGGCATGCGCGACGGCTCGGACGCCATCGCCGACTGGCCGCTGCTGAACGCCATGGTGAACGTGGCCTCCGGCGCCTCCTGGGTCTCCATCCACCACGGCGGCGGCGTCGGCATGGGCCGCTCGATCCACGCCGGCCAGGTCACGGTCGCCGACGGCACCCCGCTGGCCGGGGAGAAGATCCGCCGCGTCCTGACCAACGACCCCGGCATGGGCGTGATCCGCCATGTGGACGCCGGCTACGAGACGGCCGAGCGGATCGCCGGGGAGCGCGGCGTCCGGGTGCCGATGCGGGAGCTGCCGTGACGGCGCCGGGCGGCCCGGCCGCGCGGCCCGACGGCTTCACCGCGATGTGGGCGGCGCTGGGGCCGGTGGGGCGGATGGCGCGCGGCGGGTACCGGCGGTTCGCCTGGACCGGGGCGGACGCCGAGCTGCGGGCCTGGTTCCGGGAGCAGGCCGAGGCGCGGGGGCTGCGTTACGAGGTGGACCGCAACGGCAACCAGTGGGCCTGGCACGGCGATCCGGCCCGGGGCGATGCCGTCGTCACCGGGTCGCACCTGGACTCGGTGCCGGACGGCGGCGCGTTCGACGGGCCGCTCGGGGTCGTCTCCGCGTTCGCCGCGCTGGACCTGCTGCGGGAGCGCGGCGTCGCCGGGCGCCGGCCGCTGGGCGTGGTGGGCTTCGCCGAGGAGGAGGGCGCCCGCTTCGGCGTGGCCTGTCTCGGCTCCCGGCTGACCTGTGGCCTGCTGGCGCCCGACCGGGCCCGTCGGCTGACCGACGCGGACGGCGTCCCGCTGGCCGCCGCCCTGGAGCGGGCCGGGCTGGACCCGGACGCCCTGGGGCCCGATCCCGAACGGCTCGCGCGGATCGGCGCGTTCGTCGAGCTGCACATCGAGCAGGGCCGCGCGCTCGCCGGGCTGGACCGGGCCGTCGGCGTCGGCTCGGCCATCTGGCCGCACGGGCGCTGGCGGTTCGACTTCGGCGGCGAGGCCAACCACGCCGGCACCACGCGCGTCGAGGACCGCCGCGACCCGATGCTCACATACGCCCACACGGTGCTCGCCGCGCGCAAACGGGCCCGGCTCGCCGGTGCCCTCGCCACGTTCGGCAAGGTAACCACCCGGCCCAACGCGGTGAACGCGGTGCCCGAGCGCGTCACCGGCTGGCTGGACTCCCGCGCCCCCGACGCCGCCACCCTGGAAGCTCTGGTCGCTGACATCGAGCGGTCGGCGGCGGAGCGCGGCGGCCGGGACGGCGTCACCGTGGAGGTCACCCGCGAGTCGCACACGCCCGGCGTCGAGTTCGCCCCCGGGCTGCGGGACGGCATCGCCGCCCGGCTCGGCGGCGCACCCGTCCTGCCCACCGGCGCGGGACACGACGCCGGGATCCTCGCCGCGGCCGTGCCCACCGCCATGCTGTACGTACGCAACCCGACCGGTGTCTCGCACGCGCCCGGTGAGCACGCCGACACCGACGACTGCCTGGCCGGAGTCACCGCGCTGGCCGACGTACTGGAGGGCCTGGTGTGTCGCTGACCGCACAGAAGTACTGGACCGAACACGTTTGGCTGAATGGCACCGTCGAGCCCGGCGTGGTGATCACGACCACGCCCGCGGGCCTGATCTCCTCCGTGGCCCTGGGCGCGGAGGAGCCCCCGGCCGGTGCCGTCGCGCTGCGCGGACTGACCCTGCCGGGCCTGGCCAATGTGCACAGCCACGCCTTCCACCGTGCCCTGCGCTCCGCCGTCCAGGTCGGCAGCGGCACGTTCTGGACGTGGCGCAAGGCCATGTACGACACCGCCTCCCGGCTGGACCCGGACACCTGCTTCGAGCTCGGCCGCGCCGTCTACGCGGAGATGGCGCTGGCCGGGATCACCTGCGTCGGCGAGTTCCACTATGTGCACCACGCGCCCGGCGGCGTCCGCTACGACGACCCCAACGTCATGGGCGAGGCGCTGATCGCCGCCGCCGCGGAGGCCGGGATCCGGATCACGCTGCTGGACACGTGCTATCTGGCGGCCGGCTTCGGCGAGGGGCCGGTCCGGACGCAACTGCGGTTCTCCGACGGCACCGCGGACGCCTGGGCCGAGCGCGCCGACGCGCTGCGCGGCGACGGCAACACGCGGATCGGCGCCGCGATCCACTCGGTGCGCGCCGTGCCCGCCGAGGCGCTGGCCACCGTCGCCGCCTGGGCCGAGGACCGCAAGGCCCCGCTCCACCTCCATCTCTCCGAGCAGCCCAGGGAGAACGAGGACTGCCTGCGCGCCCACGGCCGCACCCCCACCCGGCTGCTGGCCGACCACGGCGTGCTGGGTCCGCGCACCACCGCCGTGCACGCGACCCACCTCACCGCGGAGGACATCGAACTGCTGGGCGGCAGCGCGACCATCGCCTGTCTGTGCCCCACCACGGAACGCGACCTGGCCGACGGCATCGGCCCCGCCGCCCGGCTGCGCGCCGCGGGCAGCCCGCTGTGCCTGGGCAGCGACAGCCACGCCGTGATCGACCCGTTCGAAGAGGCCCGCGCGCTGGAGCTGCACGAGCGCCTGCGCACCCAGGTCCGCGGCCACTTCACCGCCGAGCAGTTGACGCGCTCCGCCGCCGAGCACGGCCACGCCGCGCTCGGCTGGCCGGAGAGCGGACGCCTGGAGCCCGGCGGCCTGGCCGACTTCACCACCGTGGCGCTGGACTCGATCCGCACCGTCGGCCCGCCGCCCCGGCTCGCCCTCGAGGCGGTCGTATTCGCGGCGACCTCCGCCGATGTGCGGCACACGGTGGTCGGCGGCCGGCACATCGTGCGGGACGGGACGCATCAGCTCGTGCACAATGCCCCGCGCGTCCTGCACAAGGCCGTGGCCACGCTGCGGTCCCTCCGCTGAGGAGCCGCGACAGCATGCCCAGCACCGCCATCACCGGCATCGGCCAGCTCATCACCAACGATCCCTCCCTCGGCCGCGGTCCGCTCGGCACGGTCCCGGACGCCGCGCTCGTCATGGAGGACGACCGCGTCGTGTGGACCGGCCCCTCCAGGAGAACACCCGCCACTGACAGTCACCACGACGCCGCCGGCCGGACCGTGCTCCCCGGCTTCGTCGACGCGCACTCCCACCTGCTGTTCGCGGGCGACCGCACCGAGGAGTTCGCCGCCCGGATGTCCGGCCGCCCCTACACCGCGGGCGGCATCCGCACCACCGTCGCCGCCACCCGCCGGGCCACCGACGCCCAACTGGCCGCCAACCTGGCCGCGTTGCTGCGCGAGATGCTGCGCCAGGGCACCACCACCGTGGAGACCAAGTCCGGGTACGGCCTCACCGTCGAGGACGAGGCCCGCGCGCTGCGCGTCGCGCGCGCCCACACCGAGGAGGTCACCTTCCTGGGCGCGCACGTCGTTCCGCCCGAACTCGCCGCCACGCCCGACGCGTACGTGGCGCTGGTCACCGGCCCGATGCTCGACGCCTGCGCGCCGCACGCCCGCTGGATCGACGTCTTCTGCGAACGCGGCGCGTTCGACGCCGACCAGGCCCGCGCCGTGCTCACCGCCGGCCTGGCGCGCGGCCTGTCCGCCCGGGTGCACGCCAATCAGCTCGGCCCGGGCCCCGGCGTGCGCCTCGCCGTCGAGCTGGGCGCGCGCTCGGCCGACCACTGCACCCACCTCACCGACGCCGACGTGGCCGCCCTCGCCGACAGCGGCGGGCGCACGGTGGCCACCCTGCTGCCCGGCTGCGAGTTCTCCACCCGCGCGCCCTACCCCGACGCGCGCCGGCTGCTGGACGCGGGCGCGGTGGTCGCCCTGGCCACCGACTGCAACCCCGGCTCCTCGTTCACCAGTTCCATGCCGTTCTGCGTCGCCGTCGCCGTCCGGGAGATGGGCATGACCCCGGAGGAGGCCGTCTGGTCCGCCACCGCGGGCGGCGCCGCCTCGCTCGGCCGCACGGACATCGGCCGCCTCGCCCCCGGCGCCCGCGCCGATCTCGTGCTGCTGGAGGCGCCCTCCCCGGTCCACCTCGCCTACCGCCCGGGGGTCCCGCTGGTCGCGGCCGTGTGGCGCGGCGGCCGGCGCGAGGTCTGACCCGGGCGGCCATGGCGCCCGGCGGTTCCGTTCGGCAGGGTGTACGACGAACGAATGAACGAAGGGGGGCGCGGGTGGGGACCGGAACTCCCGTGGCACGCCGCGGCCTTGGCGCCGCCTTCTGGAAGCTGTGGTCCGCCGGCGCCGTGTCCAACCTCGGCCAGGGCGCCTCCGCCGTCGCGTTCCCCTGGCTGGCGACCACCCTCACCACCAACGCGTTCCTCGTCGCGCTGACCGGGGTGGCCATACGCCTGCCGTGGCTGTTGTTCAGCCTGCCCGCCGGGGCGCTGGCCGACCGGCTGGACCGGCGCCACCTGATGCTGTCGATGAGCGCGGCGCGGGCGCTGATCGTGGGCACCGTCGCGCTGCTCGTCGCGCTCGACACCATGTCGCTGCCGCTGCTGTGCGGCTGCGCCCTGGCGCTGGGCTTCGCGGAGGTGCTGTTCGACAACACCTCCCAGGTCCTGCTGCCGTCCGTGGTCTCCCGGGACCGGCTCGCCGCGGCTAACGGCCGGCTGATGGCCACCCAGATGGTGTCGGACGAGTTCCTCGCCCCGCCGCTCGGCGGCGCGCTGATCGGCCTGTCGCTGGCCGCGCCGTTCGCGTTCGACGCGACCACCGCGGCCGTTTCCGTGCTGCTGCTCCTCCTGCTGCGCGGCCGCTTCCGCGCCCGGGTGGAGCCGACGGCCGGTGCCAACGGGCAGGCGGCGCCGCGCCGTTCGATGCGGGCCGAGATCGCCGAGGGCGTGCGCTGGCTGTGGGGGCACGCGGTGCTGCGGCGGCTGGCGATTTCGCTGGCTGTGATCAACGGCGCCACCGCCGGCGCCATGGCCGTCCACGTGCTGTACGCGCAGGAGGTGCTGGGCCTGGGCCCGCTGGGCTTCGCCCTGCTGAGCTCGGCGGCGGGCGTCGGCGGCCTGCTGGGCGGAGTGCTCGCCGGCGGCGTGACGCGGCGGATCGGGCCGGGCCGTTCGCTGCTGGTGCTGCTGGCGATCGAGGTGACCGCCTATGGCACGGCCGCGTTCGCCTCCAACGCCTACCTGGTCGGAGCTGCCATGGGGGCGACCGGATTTGGCGCCGTTCTCTGGAACGTCACCACCGTCTCGCTTCGTCAGACGATCATTCCCGATCGGCTGCTGGGCCGGGTCAACAGCGTGTACCGGCTGCTGGGCTGGGGCTCCATGCCGCTGGGCATGGCGGCGGGCGGCGGCCTGGTGACGCTGGTGGAGGCGGAGTGGAGCCGGGAGGCCGGGCTGCGCGCGCCCTATCTCGCCGTGACGCTGATTGTCGCGGCGCTCGCCGTCTATGTGCGCCGCCATCTGCACGAACGCGCCCTCCGCGAGGCGCTGGCCGGAACGGAACCGGCGGGCGACCGATGAGTTTCCGCTCCCGGTCCGGTCTGCCCGGGTGATGCCATCACCTACCGAGGAGCGATCAATGACGACCACGACGGGCAAGAATCCGCACCTGGGCGGTCTGGTCCTGGGCAGCACCGACCCGGAGCGGCTCTACGAGTGGTACCGGGCGGCGTTCGCGCCGGACGCCGAGAAGGTCTCGGAGCCGGTGCTCGCCCTCCAACTGGGCGGCACCTGGCTGATCTTCGAGCGGCGCGACGACGTGGCGCCCCGGGCCGCCGAGCCGGGCCGGGTCCTGTTCAACTTCGAGGTGGACGACATCCGCGCGGCCGAGGCCCGGCTGAACGAGCTCGGCGCGCGCTGGATCCGCCCCGTCACCGAGCCCGTGCCCGGCGAGCCGGTGGTGCTGGCCACCGTCGAGGACCCCGACGGGAACTACCCGCAGCTCGTCCAGGACATCAGCGAGTAACGTCCCCGGCTGCCGCCCACTGGCGGGCGAGCGCCAGCTTCTCCGGGTGCAGCGCCTCGCCCGCCGCGATGACCCGGGGCCGCAGCTCGGGCGCGCTCGTCTGGGCGCGGAAGAGGAACGAGACCGACACCTCGTGATCGGGCCGGTGCACGATCTCGACCGGGTCCCCGGCCCGGATCGTGCCCGGCTCGATCACGCGGAAGTAGGCGCCGGGCGCGGCGTCGTTGGTGAAGCGCTTGACCCATCCCCGCTCGCCCAGCCAGTCGGCGAAGGTGCGGCAGGGGATGCGCGCGGAGGTCGCCTCAAGGACCAGGTCCGGGCCGACGCGCCAGCGTTCACCGATCCGGGTGTCGCTGACGTCGATGCCCCGGGTGGTGAGGTTCTCGCCGAAGACGCCGTCGCCCAGCTCGCGGCCCAACTCCCGCTCCCAGCGGTCGAGATCCTCCCGGGCGAAGACGTAGACGGCCTGGTCGTCGCCGCCGTGGTGGCGCCGGTCGCAGATCGCGTCCCCGGCCAGGCCGCCGCCCGCGACCCCCCGCGGCCCGGGCGCGGCCACCGCCACCGGCGAGTCCACCGGGCGCTTGTCGATGCCGGTCAGGCCGCCTTCCGCGTCGGTGAACGCGACGGCTTGGGCCCGGCCGAGGTTGACGGACAGCACTGTGCGCAGCATGCGGGCACCCTAACCGCTGGTCCCCGCCCGCGGCACCGGCCACCGGCGCGCACCCGCCTCAGCCCGCCGCCGGAATCTCCAGCACGGCCTTGCCGGACACCTTGCCGGCGGCCAGCGCCGCCGTGGCCTCCCGCACGCGCGTCCACTCGCCCCGCCAGCCGATCTGCGCGTCCAGCTCGCCGCGCGCCAGCAGCCCGGCCAGCCACGTCAGATCCTCGCCGAGGCCGTCGGAGTCCCGGAGCAGGTAGTAGGAGGTGATGACGCGGTCGTGGCCCAGCAGCCCGGAGAAGTGGCCGAAGGGGAACGACTCGCCCCCGTCCGAGGTGTGCCCCATGGAGATCAGCACCCCGCGCTCCGCCAGCGCCGCGTACGCCTGCACCATCGTGTCGCCGCCCACCGTGTCGATCACGCCGTGCACCGGCGCGCCCAGCCGGTCGGCCAGCCCCTCCGTGCCGACGATCACCTCGTCCGCGCCCAGCTCCCGCAGCGTCTCCTCCTTGGCCGGGTCGGTGGTGGCGGCGATGACGTGCGCCCCGGCGCGCGCGCCCAGTTGGACGGTGTACCGGCCGACGCCGCCGCCCGCGCCCGTCACCAGCACCCGCCGCCCCAGCACCGGGCCCAGCCGGCGCAGGCCGCGCAGCGCCGAGCCGGCCGCGACCGGCAGGGTGCTGATGGCGCCGGGGTCCGCGTCGTTGGGAGCGACGCCCAGCACGTCGGTGTCCACCGCGCGCAGTTCGGCCCAGGCGCCGCCGTCGCCGAGCGCCACCACCGGGGTGCCGGCCACGGGTCCCGAGCCGTCCGCCGCCGCCCGGACCACCACGCCGGCCGCGTCCCAGCCGGGCACGGCGCCGTTCTCGCCGTTCGGGATGACGTAGGTCACCTCGCCGTAGTTGAGCGAGAACGCCGTCACCCGGATCAGCGCCTGGTGCGGCGCCGGCTCGGGGTCGGGGGCCTCGGTGAGGGCGAGTGCTTCCGGTGCCGAGTGGTCGATCGTCCAGGCGCGCATCGTGACTCCTTGGTCCGGCTCCGGCGGGATCCCTCATGATCCGCCGGCCGCTCGGAGCACAATATGCCAGTGACCGGCATTAGCTGGCAACGGGCAAACGCCTTCCGCTGGCCGCACCTCCTGGGTAGACTCCGCCCGTGACCACCGACACCGGCCTGACGCTCCGCGAGCGCAAGAAGCTGCGCACCCGGCGCGCGCTGGTGGAGGAAGCGCTCCGGCTGTTCACCGAGCAGGGGTTCGGCGAGACGACGCTGGACGAGCTGGTCGACGCGGTCGACGTGTCCCAGCGCACCTTCTTCCGCAACTTCAGTTCGAAGGAGGATGTGGCGCTCGCTCCCGAGAAGGAGCTCTGGACGACGTATCTGGCCGAGCTGGAACGCCGGCCGCCCGGCGCCTCGACGCTCGCCGACTACCAGGACACCCTGTTCGCGGCCATCGGGCAGATGACGGAGGGCTGGGAGCGCCGGTTCCTGGCCAGCCGCGCGCTGTGCGACCGCACCCCCGCGCTGGTGGCGCACAGCCTGCGGCACTGCTCGGAGATCACCGAGCGCGCGCTGGCCGTTGTCGCCGCGCGCCGACCGGCCCCGGACGCAGCCGCCGCGCTGCACGACCGGCTGCTGCTGGAGCTGATGCTCGCCGCCTGGCGATGGGCGATCGGCCAGTGGGCGGCGGCCGGCGAGGTACCGTGCGCGGACGACACCACCTGCCGTGCCGAGCTGCGCGCCCATGTGCGGCGGGCGTTCGGGGCCATCCCCGGCACCGCCCGCCTGGCGTGCCCGGAGCACAGTCCGGAGCACGGTCCCGAGCGCGACCCCGGACATGGCGAGGCCCCCCGGACCGCGTCCGGGGGGCCTGAGCCTCGCTGATCCACTCCTCGACCAGCGGCTTCTACTCTTCGACCATCAGCCCGCGCCGCAGCCTGCCGAGCGTGCGGGCCAGCAGGCGGGAGACGTGCATCTGCGAGATGCCCAGCTCCTCGCCGATCTCCGACTGGGTCATGTTCGCCACGAAGCGCAACGACAGAATCTTCCTGTCGCGCGGCGACAGCTCCGCGATCAGGGGCTTGAGGGACTCGATGTACTCGATGCCCTCCAGCCCGTGGTCCTCGTAGCCGATGCGGTCGGCGAGCGCGCCCTCCGCGTCGTCCTCCTCGGGCTGCGCGTCCAGCGAGCTGGCCGTGTAGGCGTTGGACGCGGCCATGCCCTCCACGACCTCGTCCTCGCTGATCTCCAGCCGGGCGGCGAGCTCGGCGACCGTCGGGGCGCGGTCCAGCTTCTGGGCCAGCTCGTCGCCCGCCTTGGCGAGGTCGAGCCGCAGCTCCTGAAGCCGTCGCGGCACCCGGACCGACCAGGAGGTGTCGCGGAAGAAACGCTTGATCTCGCCGACGATCGTCGGCATCGCGAAGGTGGGGAACTCCACACCCCGGTCGGCCTCGAAGCGGTCGATCGCCTTGATCAGACCTATCGTGCCGACCTGGACGATGTCCTCCATCGGTTCGCTGCGGGAACGGAAACGGGACGCGGCGAACTTCACCAGCGCCAGATTCAGCTCAACCAGGGTGTTCCGTACATACGCGTACTCATGGGTGCCCTCTTCCAGGGTCCGCAGCCTGGCGAAGAGGCTTTTCGACAGGGCGCGCGCGTCGAGCGGCGCCACCTCGTCGAAGGGCGGGATCTCGGGCAACGACGCGAGCACGTCGTCCGCCGCCGCCGGGTCAGGGGCGGGGGAGGACGAGACGTCGGCGGCGGGGGTGCCGCCGGTACGCGGTTCGTGAGTACGAGGGGCCGGTGACATGGTGTGTCCTCCGTAGTTTCTCGGCATATGGCTGCCGAAGCCGTGACGTGCACTGCCGGGTGCGGCGCCTCCAAAGCCGGCTTGGGAATCCGATGTCCTCTAGACCTACCGGTCTCGCGGCGGCCATGGCAAGTCTGCTACGCCCGAATTCCGAAGAAGGTCGGGCTTGTTCGGGTGTCGGGCCGTCGCGTCAAGCACTAAGGTTTCGAACCTAGCCAGGAACGCGTCCCGAACTGAAGGGGGCTGCATGGACCGCGGGATGCCGGGCGAGGCGCGCCGGCGCCAGTTGACGGTCGATGTGCGCCGCATGGGCTCGGGAGCGGTGGTCACGCCCGCGGGAGAGCTCGATCACCACTCCGCCGAGAAGCTGCGCTCGCCCCTCGACGAGTGCGTCGCGGACGGTTGTTACCCGATCGTTATCGATTGCTCCGCGCTGGAGTTCTGCGACTCCACCGGGCTCAATGTGCTTCTCGCCACACGCATGGACGCGGAGGCGGCCGGCGGCCAGGTTCATCTGGCCGGAATGCGCCCAATTGTCGCCCGGGTCTTCGAGATAACAGGAGCCGGTGCGGTCTTCACACTGCACGGCAGTCTCGACGACGCGCTCGCCGCGCTCCCGGCGGACTGACGCCGGACCCGGGCCCGCTGTACGGCACCCGGTCCGCCGAGTCACACTATTGCCGGGATCGGACGGGTGTGGTCACCGGCCGCAAGGGCAGAAGACCAGTCACGCCGGGCCACAGGGACGGTTCGGCCAGGCCAGCCAGCGGCGCGGCGATGCGGTGAGGGGAGGCGTGCATGGGGACCACCCGGCCTCATCCGGCAGATGAGCAGGGCCCGGAGCCACAGGCGCCGGGCACCGTCACGGATGGAATCCAACAGGTCCGCAGGCTGCGGCTGATCGGCCCCGGCGTCGTCGCGCGCGCCCGCGAGTTCGCCCGCGCCGCCCTCGGCGACTGGGAGTGGCTGCCCGCCGTCACGGACGAGCAGCGCGCCGCCGCCGAGGACGTTCTCCTCGTCGTCTCCGAACTGGTCACCAACGCCTGTCTGCACGCCGGCGGCCCCGAGGAACTGCGCATGGGCCGCGGTACCAAGGTGCTCCGCATCGAGGTCGCCGACCACGGCGACGGCGTGCCCGCCCTGCGCACCACGCGTCGCGCGGGACGCCCCGGCGGGCACGGCATGTTCATCGTGCAGCGGCTGTGCCTGGACTGGGGCGTCGCCCACGAGGCGGGAGTCCCCGGTAAAACGGTCTGGGCCGAGCTCGCCGTTCCCGTTACCGACTGACCCCCGGTCACCCCCTGCTCGGACTGCCCCCGCGGGCAAAGCGTTGCGGTCTACCATCGGCCCATGACCCGAGTACTGCTCGCCGAGGACGATGCATCCATCTCGGAGCCGCTGGCCCGAGCGCTGCGCCGCGAGGGATACGAGGTGGAGGTGCGGGAGGACGGTCCCGGAGCGCTGCGAGCCGGACTGCGCGGCGACGTCGATCTGGTCGTGCTCGACCTCGGGCTGCCGGGCATGGACGGCCTGGAGGTCTGCCGCCGGCTGCGCACCGAGGGGCTGGGGCTGCCCGTTCTCGTGCTCACCGCGCGCGCCGACGAGGTGGACACCGTGGTCGGCCTCGACGCGGGCGCCGACGACTACGTCACCAAGCCCTTCCGGCTCGCCGAGCTGCTCGCCCGCGTCCGCGCGCTGCTGCGCCGCGGCAGCGCCGAGACGGCCCCCGCCCCCGCCGTGCACGGCATCCGCATCGACGTGGAGTCGCACCGGGCGTGGATGGGCGACGAGGAGCTGCACCTGACCGCCAAGGAGTTCGACCTGCTGCGGGTGCTCGTGCGCGACGCCGGCCGGGTCGTCACCCGCGAGCAGCTCATGCGCGAGGTGTGGGACACCACATGGTGGTCCTCCACCAAGACCCTCGACATGCACATCTCCTGGCTGCGCAAGAAACTGGGCGACGACGCCGCCAACCCCCGCTACATCGCGACCGTCCGGGGAGTGGGATTCCGCTTCGAGAAGAGCTGACGGGGGCCGGGACGTGCGTCGCCGTCTGATCAACTCCACACTGGCCGTGGTGCTCATCGTGATCGCCGTCTTCGGCGTATCGCTGTTCTTCGTCGAGACCCGCACCATCGAGAACAGCGCGCGGAACCGGCTGGAGTCCGAGGTTGCCCGGGTGCTGGCCGAGGTCGACAGCCGGCTGGCCGCCGGCGAGCCGGTCACCGAGCAGGAGATGCGCTCCTCCGCGCCCGCCGACCGTTTTGTGCGGATCGAGCTGCCGGACTCGCCGCCGGTGCTGCTGGGGGAGCCGCCCGAGGGCGACGTGATGAGCGCCGAGGCGACCGGCGCGCACGGCGAGACCGTCACCGTCGAGCAGCCCCGGAGCATCGTCAGTAACGAGATCGGGCGGATGGTCACGATCATCCTGGTCGTCTCGCTGCTGGCCGTCGCCGCCGCCGCGCTGCTCGCCGTCCAGCAGGCGCACCGGGTGGCCGCGCCGCTGACCGATCTCGCCGAGACCGCCGAACGGCTCGGCTCCGGCGACCCCCGGCCGCGCCACCGCCGTTACGGGGTCGCCGAGCTGGACCGGGTCGCGGACGTGCTGGACGCCAGCGCGGAACGGATCGCCCGCATGCTCACCGCCGAACGCCGGCTGGCCGCCGACGCCTCCCACCAGTTGCGCACGCCGCTGACCGCGCTGACCATGCGGCTGGAGGAGATCATCGCCACCGAGGACCGGGACGCCGCCGCCGAGGAGGCGGCCATCGCGCTGGCCCAGGTGGAACGGCTCACCGATGTCGTGCAGCGGCTGCTGACCAACTCCCGCGACGCCCGGCTGGGCTCCGCGGTCGGCTTCGACCTCGACGAGGTCGTCGTGCAGCAGATGGAGGAGTGGCGGCCGGCCTACCGCAGCGCGGGCCGCGCGCTCGTGCGCTCCGGCAAGTCCGGCCTGCGCGCCGTGGGCACGCCGGGCGCCGTCTCCCAGGTGCTGGCGTGCCTCGTGGAGAACTCGCTGATGCACGGCGCGGGCACGGTGGCGCTGCGCACCCGGACCACCGGGAACCAGGTCGTCGTCGAGGTGACGGACAACGGCCCGGGCGTGCCGAGCGAACTGGGCGCCCGCGTCTTCGAGCGCACGGTCAGCGGGCGGAACTCCACGGGCCTGGGACTCGCCGTCGCCCGGGACCTCGCGGAGGCGGACGGCGGCCGGCTGGAACTGCTCCAGCAGCGGCCACCCGTCTTCGCACTGTTCTTGAGTCGTGAGGCCGAAGAGGCGTGCTGAGGCGCCTCAGTTGCCGGGGGAGCCGGCCGTGGCCGGTTCCGGGGTGGCGCCGGGGGCCGGCGCGGGGGCGGTGCGGAACACCCAGGTGCGGTAGGACCAGAAGCGGAACAGCGAGCCGATGCCCAGCCCGATCACGTTCTTCGCGAGGTTGTCCGCGAGCGGCGAGGTGAAGCCCAGGCCGTAGTGCGACAGCGCCAGCACCCCGTTCTCGATCACCATGCCCACGCAGGAGAACAGCAGGAAAAGCCCGGCCTCCCGGCTGCGGCCGGTCTTGTCGCGGTGCCGGTAGGTCCAGTACCGGTTCCCCAGGTAGTTGGCGCAGATGGCCGCCGAGGTGGCGATGACGCCGGAGCGGATGGGCGCCAGGCCGGCGGCCTGGCCGCACAGGTTGAACACGACGACGTTCACGAGGAAGCCGAAGGCGCCCACGGTGCCGAACTTCGCGGCCTCCTGGGCGATGCCGCGCAGGCGGTCGCGGAGCGTGCGCCGGTCGCTCATGGCTGCCATGCTAACCAGCCGGTTCCCGGCGGCCTCGGCCGATGCGCATGTATGCCCTTCTGCTGAGTTCTCCCGCGGTTGCCTCGCATCGCCCCCGCGCGACCGTGAACAAGGACGTGCGGCGGCGCCACGCGGTTCCGCCCGGCCGGTCGGCGCCGGACGGGCGGCCGTTACGCTGGGTGTGTGACATTCCCGGTGATCGGCATGGTCGGAGGCGGTCAGCTCGCCCGCATGACCCACGAGGCGGGCATCCCCCTCGGCATCAGATTCAGGCTGCTCAGCGAGACGCCACAGGACTCGGCGGCCCAGGCCGTGCACGATGTCGTGGTCGGCGACTACCGCGATCTCGACACGCTGCGGTCGTTCGCGCAGGGGTGCGACGTGGTCACGTTCGATCACGAGCATGTGCCGACCGAGCATCTCCGGGCGCTGGAGGCGGAGGGCATCGCCGTCCGGCCGGGCCCCGACGCGCTGGAGCACGCGCAGGACAAGGGCCTGATGCGGGCGCGGCTGACCGAGCTGGGCGTGCCCTGCCCCCGGCACCGGATCGTCGCCGACCCGGCCGATGTCCGGCGCTTCGCGGAGAACGAGGTCGGCGGCTTCCCCGTCGTGCTCAAGACCGTCCGCGGCGGCTACGACGGCAAGGGCGTGTGGGTCGTCGGCTCCGAGGCCGAGGCGGCCGAGCCGTTCCGGGCCGGGGTGCCCGTGCTGGCCGAGGAGAAGGTCGACTTCACCCGCGAGCTGGCCGCCAACGTCGTCCGCTCGCCGCACGGGCAGGCCGTCGCCTACCCCGTCGTGGAGTCCGTCCAGGTCGCCGGCGTCTGCGACACCGTCATCGCCCCGGCCCCCGGCCTGCCCGACGCGCTCGCCCTCGCCGCCCAGGAGCTGGCGCTCACCGTCGCCCGCGAGCTGAACGTCGTCGGCCATCTCGCCGTGGAGCTGTTCGAGACCGCCGACGGCCGGGTCCTGGTCAACGAGCTGGCCATGCGCCCGCACAACTCCGGCCACTGGACGCAGGACGGCGCCGTCACCTCCCAGTTCGCCAACCACCTGCGCGCCGTGCTCGACCTGCCGCTGGGCGACCCGCGCCCGCGCGCCCGCTGGACCGTGATGACCAACGTCCTCGGCGGCGACTTCCCCGACATGTACCCGGCGTTCCTGCACTGCATGGCCCGGGACCCGGGGCTGAAGATCCACATGTACGGCAAGGATGTGAAGCCGGGCCGCAAGGTCGGGCATGTCACCACCTTCGGCGACGACCTGGCCGACGTCCGCGAGCGGTCGCGGCACGCCGCCGACTACCTCAGAGGAATCATCGACGAATGAGCAGTCTCCCGCCGCAGGTCGGCATCGTGATGGGCTCCGACTCCGACTGGCCCGTGATGCGGGCCGCCGCCGACGCGCTGGACGAGTTCGGCGTGGTCTACGAGGCCGACGTCGTCTCGGCGCACCGCATGCCGCACGAGATGGTGGCCTACGGGGAGCAGGCGGCCGGCCGCGGCCTGAAGGCGATCATCGCCGGCGCGGGCGGCGCGGCCCATCTGCCCGGCATGCTGGCGTCGGTCACCACGCTGCCCGTCATCGGCGTCCCGGTGCCGCTGGCGCACCTGGACGGCCTGGACTCGCTGCTGTCCATCGTGCAGATGCCCGGCGGGGTGCCGGTCGCCACGGTCTCCGTCGGCGGCGCGAAGAACGCCGGGCTGCTCGCCGTCCGCATCCTGGCCGCGCACGACCCGGCGCTGGCCGAGCGCATGCGCGACTACCAGCGCGGGCTGCGCGAGCAGGCCGCCGAGAAGGGCCGCCTGCTGCGCGCCGGCCTGGCCGCCGGCGGGGACGCGTCGTGACCACTGCGGCCGGGCTGGCCCGGGCCCGGGAACTGCTGGCCGAACACCCCGTCGTGGACGGGCACAACGACCTGCCGTGGGCGTTGCGCGAGCGCGTCGGCTACGACCTGGACCGCTGCGACATCGCCGCCGACCAGAGCGGCCAGGTGCACACCGACCTGCCGCGGCTGCGGGCGGGCGGCGTGGGCGCGCAGTTCTGGTCGGTGTACGTCAGCGCCGTGCTGTCCGGGGACAGCGCGGTGAGCGCCTGCCTGGAGCAGATCGACGTCGTCGGGCGGCTCCAGGACCGTTACCCGGAGCACCTGCGGCCCGCGCGCACGGCGGACGACATGGCGGCGGCCCGGGCCGAGGGCCGGATCGCCTCGCTGATGGGCGCCGAGGGCGGGCACTCCATCAACAACTCCCTGGCGACGCTCCGCGCCTTCCACCGGCTCGGCGTCCGGTATATGACGCTGACCCACAACAACACGATCGACTGGGCGGATTCGGCGACCGACGAGCCCCGGCACGACGGGCTGAGCGCGTTCGGCGAGGAGGTGGTCCGGGAGATGAACCGCATGGGGATGCTGGTGGACCTCTCGCACGTCGCCCCCGCCACGATGCGCGACGCGCTGCGGGTGACCGAGGCCCCGGTGATCTTCTCGCACTCCTCGGCCCGCGCGGTGTGCGACCACCCGCGCAACGTGCCGGACGACGTGCTGGCCGCGCTGCCCGCCAACGGCGGCGTTGCGATGGCCACCTTCGTGCCGAACTTCGTGCTGCCCGCCGCCGTCGAGTGGTCCATCGGCGCCGCCGAGAACCTGCGGGCGCACGGGCTGCACCCGCTGGACACCACCGAGCGCGCCATGGCCGTGCACCGGGCGTACGAGGAGGCGCACCCGCGCCCGCACGCCACCGTGGCCACGGTCGCGGACCATCTGGACCACATGCGCGAGGTGGCGGGCATCGACCACATCGGCATCGGCGGCGACTACGACGGGACGGCGTTCCTGCCGGACGGCCTGGAGGACGTGACGGGCTATCCGCGGCTGATCGCGGAGCTGCTGGAGCGGCGCTGGTCGCCGGCGGATCTGGCGAAGCTCACCTGGCACAACGCGGTGCGCGTGCTGCGCGACGCCGAGGCGGTCGCCCGGGATCTGAGCGAGCGCCGCGCCCCCTCGGTGGCGACGATCGACGCCCTCGACGGCGAATAAGACATTGCGAACATCCCGCCCGATAAAGGTCTTTGTGGCGGGCGCCGTGACCGAGTTCACTCGCGGCTTTTCCTTCGTCGGCGCGGTCCGGCTGTCGAATTCGCGAGTGCCCTCAAGTGACGGGTATTCAGGGAAAGTTGGCGGAACGGGCCGCTTCCGGCGTCCGTGCGCTCGGTAATGGAATCCTTGCGCAACGTCACCGAAAGCGTGTCCCGCTATTTCCGATCATGGGCTCGGCGCGGCCTCTTTCTTGTCTTGCCCGAATTAATCGGTTTACGGTGCTCCTCGCGCCGCACCCGCGGCCTTCCGCTCCGGACGCCGAGTCCTGTCACCGGCAGCGGAAAACGCAGCAATTCCCGTGACAGGAGCGGGGGAACCACTTTCGCCGGAGCGTTTCCGACGCGCCGGCTCGGGGTGAAGCCGCCGGCGAATTCGAGTCCTTGGGCCCGAATTCACGGCGGCCGGGCATCTCCGGCCCGAACCCGACAGCTCACCTCGCAGGCGCTGGAGAGGAGCACCCCTATGTCCGCACGCGGACGTCACCGCCGCCAGCGCGTCCGGCGCATCTCGCGCGTTTCCCTCATGCTCACCGCCGGTGGTGCCGGCGTGGCCCTGCCGCTCATCGCCGCGGGCGGCGCGAGCGCCGCTCCGGCCGCCGAGACCGCCGTCACGGCCGCCGCCCCCAAGGCCGTCGAGGCCCTGGCCCCGGCCGCCGCCCCGGCGGCCCAGCCCGCCGGGACCTACACCGTGGTCGGCGGCGACACCCTGTCCAAGATCGCCCAGGCCGAGGACGTCGAGGGCGGCTGGAAGGGCCTGTACGACGGCAACCGTGAGGTCATCGGCGACGACCCGAACCTGATCATCCCCGGTCAGGAGCTGTCCCTCGCCGGTGCCGAGGCCGCCGCCGAGGCCGAGCCCCAGGCCGCCCCGGCCGAGGAGCCAGCCCCCGAGCCGGAGCCCGCGCCCGCCGAGGAGTCCGCCGGCGGCTTCACCGCCCCCGTCGAGGGCGCCCTGGGCACCGCCTACGGCGTCGCCGGCTCCTCCTGGTCCTCCGGCTACCACACCGGCGTGGACTTCCCGGTCGGCACCGGCACCCCGGTGAAGGCCATCACCGACGGTGAGGTCGTCACGGCCGGCTCCGGCGGCGCGTACGGCAACGAGGTCGTCATCCGCCACGCCGACGGGCACTACAGCCAGTACGCCCACCTGTCGTCGATCTCCGTCAGCGTCGGCCAGACCGTGGGCACCGGCGACCAGATCGGCCTGTCCGGCTCCACCGGCAACAGCACCGGCCCGCACCTGCACTTCGAGGTGCGCACCGGTCCCGACTACGGCTCGGACGTGGACCCGCTGGCCTACCTGCGGGCCAACGGCGTCACCATCTGACCCGTCCCCACGAGACGACCGGGCCCCGCGCACACCGCGCGGGGCCCGGCCGCGTTCCGCCGCGCGGTGCCTCAGCGGCTGAGCCGCTGGTAGTGCCGCACCGACAGCGGCGCGAAGACCGCCGTCAGCACCACCGGCCAGAGCACGGCCAGCAGCAGGGCGTGGTCGGTGGCCCAGGTCCCGCTCTCCAGGCCCGGGTTGCCGAACAGCTCGCGGATCGCCGCCACGGTGGCGGACAGCGGGTTCCACTCGGCGATCGTCCCCAGCCAGCCCGGCATCAGCCCGGGCGCGGTGAAGACGTTGGACACGGCGGTCAGGGGGAAGGCCAGCGGGAAGACGATCGTGCCGACCGTGTCCGGGTTCTTCACGACGAGGCCCAGATAGATCCCGATCCAGGTGATCGCCACCCGCAGCGCCAGCACCAGCGCCACCGCGATCAGCGCCCGGCCGAGCCCCCGGTGCCACTCCCAGCCGACCAGCAGCCCGCACACCACGAGCACCGACATCTCCAGCGCCGCCCGCAGCAGGTCCGCCGCGCTGCGCCCGGTGAGCAGCGCGGAACGGGCCACCGGCATCGAACGGAACCGGTCCACCACGCCGCGCCCCGCGTCCATGGCGACGGCGGTGCCGGTGGCGCCCATGCCGTAGAGCATGGTCATCGCGAAAACGCCGGGCAGCAGGAACTCCCGGTACTCGCCCCCGCCCGGAACCGCCATGCCGCTGCCGAAGACATAGCCGAAGACCAGCACGAACATGATCGGCAGCGTGAAGTAGAGGGCCATCTCCTCGGGGGTGCGGACGAGATGGGACATGTTCCGCCTGGTCATGACCCAGCCGTCCGCCAGGGCCCAGCGCGCGCGCCTCATGCCGCCACCTCCGGCGCCGCGCGCCGCTCGTCCGCCCCGGCCCGGTGGCCGGTGAGATACAGGAACGCCTCGTCCAGCGTGGGCCGCCGGGTGCCGATGTCCTCCACGCCGATCCCGGCGTCGTGCAGCGCGCGGACCACCTCGGTCAGCGCGGTGACCCGGTCGGCCACCGGCGCGCCCACCCGCCGGGTGTCCCGGTCGGTCTCCGGCGCGCTGCCGCACACGCGGCCGACGATGGCGGCCACCGCGTCCAGCTCGGCGGTGTGCCGGACGACGACCTCGACCCGGTCGCCGCCGATCAGCGCCTTCAGCTCGTCGGCGGTGCCCTCGGCGACCACCCGCCCGGCGTCCATGACCGAGATGCGGCCGGCGAGCTGGTCGGCCTCCTCCAGGTACTGGGTGGTCAGCAGCACGGTGGTGCCCGCCGCGACGAGTGAACGGACCGCGTCCCAGACCTGGTTGCGGCTGCGCGGGTCCAGCCCGGTGGTCGGCTCGTCCAGGAACAGCACGCGCGGGACGCGGATCATGCTGGCCGCCAGGTCCAGCCGGCGGCGCATGCCGCCCGAGTACTGCCCGGCGTTCCGCCCGGCGGCCTCGGTCAGCCCGAACCGCTCCAGCAGCTCGTCGGCCCGGCGCCGGGCGGCGCGCGGCCGGAGCTTGTAGAGCCGGCCGAACATCACCAGGTTCTGCCGGCCGCTGAGCTGCTCGTCGACGGCCGCGTACTGGCCGGTCAGGCCGATCACCGACCGCACCTGGGCGGGCTGCCGCGCCACGTCGTGCCCGCAGATTTCGGCGCGTCCGGCGTCGTAGCGCACGAGCGTGGTCAGCGCCCGCACCGCCGTCGTCTTCCCCGCGCCGTTGGGTCCCAGCAGCCCGTGCACCGTGCCGGCGGGCACGGCCAGGTCGAACCCGTCGAGCGCCTGCTTGTCGCCGTATCGCTTGCGCAGCGCCTCGGCCGTTATCGCGTGGTCAGCCATCTCCGCATCCGTTCCCCGAAAAACTGTGTACACCGTAGACTTGGGTATACACCATACACAGTTTTAAGATTCGGTCAATCGGTGATCGGATCGGACGAGGAGCGGGATGGCTGCCGAACGCGGCGGACTGCGGGACCTGGAGGTCATGGTCGACCTGCTGTGGCGCACCCATCGGCCGGGCACCCGGGGCCCGCGCGGCAGCCTCAGCGTGGACCGCATCGTGGCGGCGGCCATCGAGATCGCCGACGCCGAGGGCCTGGGCGGGGTGTCGATGCGCAAGGTCGCCGAGCGGCTGGGCGTCACCACGATGTCCCTGTACCGCTACGTCCCCCGCAAGGACGATCTGCTCGACCTGATGTTCGAGGCGGCGTCGGGCCAGCCGGACACCACCGACTGGCCGGACGACTGGCGCGGCCGGCTCACCGCCTACGCCAGCGGCTGCCGGAAGCTGTTCCTGCGGCGCCCCTGGATGCTGGACATCGGCATCAGCGGCCCGCCGATGGGGCCCAACAACCTGATGTGGATGGAGGTCGTGCTCGCCTCGCTCGTCGACACGGGGCTGGACGAGGGCGACATGGTGGGGGTGCTGATGATCCTCAGCGGCTACGCCATGAACGAGGCGCGCCAGGAGGTGTCCATGCGGCGGGCCGCCCCGCTCACCGGCGTCACCTACGAGGAGTGGGGCGAGGTGTACGGCAAGATGCTGGCCCGCGTGGTGGACGACGGCCGTTACCCCACGGTGGCGCGCGTCGTCCGCTCCGGGGCCTTCGACGCCGGGAGCGGCAACGCGGACGAGGACTTCGCCTACGGCGTCGGCTTCATCCTCGACGGCGTGGCGGCCCTCATCCGCGAGCGCGGCGGATCAGACACTGCTCAGGCGGTCAGAGATCCTCAGGGAGCAGGCGAAAGGCCGGCTGGCCGGTGAGCGGCCGCATCATGCGGAAGTGACCGTCCGTGGTCAACAGGTCGGCCGTCCGGAAGGCCGCCGCGAGGGCCACGTTCATGGCGTCCGTGAGCCCCACCCCAGTGCCGCCGTCGGCATCGGCGTAGCCGCGCATCACCGCCATGGCGCTCCTGAGGTGTGGTGTGGTGTCGGGGATCTCGAAACGGCGGGCCTCCGTCTGCGCGGCGATGAAGTCGAGGGCGTTCATCGCCGCTGACGAACCGACCTTGGACGTGAGCAGGTAGTCCAACTCGGTGAGGACCATGGGCGACACCACGACGTGGCCCGTCCGCGCGAGCGCTTTCCGGTGGGCCGAGTGGCGAGGATCTTTCGGGGAGAACAGCCGGTACAGCGCGTTGGTGCCGGCGATCGCGACCGGGATGTCAGCCATCGGCGTCCCTGCTTGCGGCGGCGTCGCCCATGCCTCGCAGTGTCGCCTCGATCTCGTCGTCGTCGAGAGCGGGGCCACCCAGGTCCGGAAGATCCAAATCCCCCATGGGATCCGTACGGAACGGATACGCGGGCCGACCCGACAGTGCACCCCGGGGCACGATGTCCCCTATGGGAACGCCGTCCTTGGTGATGGTCACCGTCTCTCCGGCAGCCACCCGGGCCAGGACACGGGATGTCTGTTGATTCAGCTCCCTCAGCGGGACCTCTGTGCCGTCACTCATATCAGCAGCGTACTACTTGTTCTACGTCGCCGCGGGTGCTGATTGGCCAATGGGTGTACGCCCCGGTAGGGAATTCGACACCAGTCGGAAACGGCAACGTCTTCCGCTACGCCGTCGCCCAGGACATCGGCGACGCCGACAGTTCCAACCAGTTCCTCTCCGGCACCAACGGCTCCCGCTGCTCCACCCACGGCTGTCACGACCTGCCCGATCGTCGCCACGCCGGAAGCCGGGCCGCTCCACCACTCCTCCGATGTCGTCCGGTGGTCCCAGCGGAGCGTTTCCCAGGCCGCGTTGGCCAGGTACGCGCCCAGACAGTGACCGCGATCCGCCCGCCGGGATGGGTGACCCGGCGCAACTCCGTCAGGGCGGCCCGGGGGCGACCGGCGTGGTTGAGTACGAAATTGGCGAGCACGGCGTCGAACTTCCCATCGGCGAAGGGAAGACCCGGCAGGGCCGCGAGCCGGACCTCGGCCGCGGGTCCGCCCGCGCGGCGAGCGCCACCATGCCGGGCTCCGGGTCCACCGCGGTCACCCTCGCGCCCCGTTCGCACGCGGCCACGGTGGCGGCCCTGGTCCCCTCAGCGATTCGCGGAGCGGCTGACAGACGCGAATCCGCTCTCCGCGTTGAGTCGTGAGCTCGTGATCATGAACGCCATCGGTTGGACCAAACACCGGCGTGTGCCACAGTCTCTGATTCTGGCCATGGCCGGTGGCATGCTGGTGGCCGCCGTGGCGTTGGGATGAGTGCCGGACGGGAAGAAGGTGCTTCATGGCTGCCGGGCGCGTTCACCGCGAGGCCCTCCCGCAGTCGCCGTACCGCGTGTGCGGCCGACCCGTATGCGGTCATCAGTCATCACGAACGGCACCACCGCCAGGCACGGACGCAGCGTTATGACGACGAAGACCGTGCGGCACGGTCCCACGCGAAAGCGTTCGGGCAGGCCTGAACAGAAGCGTTCAGGCCTGCCCGAACAGTGTTCGGCGCCGCTGCGCCCCGGGAGCTACTTGGCGTACATCAGGGTGCCGAAGCCCAGTTGGTCGTAGCCTCCGCTGGTCGAGCCGTAGTCGCCGCCGCCGCCCTCGGGGCGGACGCTCTCCGCCATGGCGGTGATGTACGGGACCGAGAGGCGGCGCCGGCGGGCGTAGTGGTAGTGGATCAGGTCCCACACCGGCCGGACCTGTCCGCGGCTGGCCGAGGAGATCGCCGTGTGCTCCCGGTACGCGCAGTTCTGTCCGGTGCCCCAGGAGTACGTGGTGAAGGGGACGGACTGGCCCAGGTTGTACTTGGCGACGTACTGGGCGGCCTTCATGAACCGGTTGCCGTCGTGGCCGTACAGGTCGTCGCCCTGGTTCCACGCCATCTCGCAGAAGGCGCCCATCTGGCCCATGCCCATCATGGTGTGGCCCTGGTCGCGGCCCGACTCCTGCCACTGGCCGAGGTCGTGGCCGTCGACGTTGGTGTGGATGAACGGGACGGCGTGCCGGATCGAGCCGTTGCCCGCGCCGTTCTTGAAGTAGTTGACGGCCTGGTCGTACTTGGCGCCGTCGTCGCACAGGATGGCGATGGCCAGGATCGAGTTCATGTTGCACAGATCCCAGTTCGCCCAGTAGTTGGTGACGCAGGCGTCGTTGTGCTCGTTGAGGAACCGGTTGTTGAGCGGGTAGAAGACGTTGAGCATCATCGTGCGGAAGCGGTCCAGGTCGAACCCGCTGTAGCCGCGCATCAGTTCACCGACGTTCGCGAACTGATAGCCGTAGAGCCCGGCGGCCAGGTACCGGTCGGCGTTGCCGGTGATCGTGGTGAGCGTCGCCGACCAGGCGTTGAGGATCTCCACGGCCTTGTCGCCGTTGGCCCTCGTCCCGGCGATCTGCCAGCGCAGGGCGTTCTGGTACGCGGCGTGGATGTCGTTGTAGAGCTGCGGGTAGTTCTGGCCGTCGCCGCCGCGGATGATCGTGTCGGTCGGGCGGGGGGTCCAGGTGCTGGCGGAGTGCGGGTTGGCGGTCAGGCGGTTCCAGCCCGACAGCCACGGCTCGTCGCCCGCGGCGACCCGCACCTTGGCGCGGTTGAGCTCGCCATAGGCGTGCAGCGCGCCGGGGTGGGTGAACGTCGCGGGCGCGGCGGCGGCGCTGCCGCCGCCGGTGAGCCCGGCCGTCGCGGCGGCGACGGCGCCGGCGGCCGCCACGCCGCCGGCGGACCGCAGGAGGTTCCGGCGGGTCAGTGTCGCTCGATGGTTGCCCTTCTCGGTGTCGCGGCTCATGGAGTGCATGTGGGGGGTGTCTCCATTTCTGTGAGTGGGGGCTTACATTTCGACGAGCGTCACCTCGTCGAAGTCGGCGGTGGTGAGCCGGCCCGGGTCGCGGGAGCAGACGACGAGCCCGGCGTAGCAGGGCGCGTCGCCGAAGCCCGGGACCGTGTCCTGGGCGACGTCGGTCCACGTGGTGCCGTCGGTGGAGACGGCCGCGGTGAAGGTGGTGCCGGTGCGGGTCAGCCGCAGCCAGACGGGGAGTCGCACGGCGGCGCCGCCGGTGAACCGGCTGACGCCGGCCACCACGGTGCGCCGCATGAGCTGCGCCGTGGTCCCGCCGGTCACGATCACGCTGGCCGCCTGGTCGAACGGGGACAGGGACTTGGCGATCAGCAGGCCGACCCGGTCGGCGGCCGTCGCACCCGCGCGGGAGACCAGGCGGGCCGTCAACCGGCAGTCCCCGCTCACCGGCAGGCGCGCGAACTGGCCGGTCATGCCCTGGTTGTTGACGTTCAGGTCGGTCCCGGCGCCGCGCACCGTGAAGCGTTCCGCCGCGGCGTCGTGCGAGGTGCTGCCGGGCGTGCGCACCGCGACCACGCCGTAGGTGCCGAGCTGCCGTTCGTCGAGGACGACGTCGCCGAGGTCGCCGTGCGTCCAGGGCGCGGGCGGCGGGGCGCCGACGGTGAGCGTGAGCGGGGCGTCGGCGGTCGCGGTCGCGTTGGCCGCCGCGATGGTCACCGTGAACTCGCCCGTATCGGTGGGCGTTCCGGAGATCAGGCCGGTGCGGCTGTCGAGCCGCAGCCCCTCGGGCAGCCCGTCGGCGCGGAACCGCACCGGCTCGTGCGAGGCCATGATCAGGTGCCGGAACGGCACGCCGCGGTTGGCGTACGCGACGCCGGGGCCGGTGATCCCGGGGGCCGCCGGCGTCGGCATCTCCGCGCTCGCCGGGTCCGAACGGGGGCCGCGGCCGGTGGAGTTGGTCTTCTCGACGGCGTAGTGGTACGTCCTGCCGGGCGTCCCGGTCGCGTCCGTGTACCGGATGCGGGCGCCGAAGCCGACGGGCCCGACGTCCGTGGCGATTTCCCGGTATCTGCCGTCCGCCCGGTCGGCGCGCAGCACCGCGTACCGCGCGGACAGGTCCGGGTCGCTCCAGGTGAGTTCGACCGCGTCGGCCCCGGCCGCGGCCACCAGGCCGGTGGCGGTGGGCGCGGGAACGGGCGCGCGCCACAGGGTGCCCGCGGCGCGGCTGGTGACGCTGACGTTGTCGAACGCGGCCGTCCCGGTCTCGGCGTAGAACTCCTCGACTCCCAGGCAGGAGCTCAGGACGAGCCCGGCATGCACGGTGCCGCCCAGTTCGAGGTCGGCCGAGCCGACCTCGGTCCACTCGGCGCCGTCCGGGGAGATCCAGCCGGTGAACCGGTTCTGCCGCCGCTCCAGGCGCACCCAGTACGGCATCCGCATCCGGTAGCCGTCGCCCGCCGCCTCCACGTGGGGCGCGGTCAGCGGCGTCGCGGACTCGGGGAGGGTGCCCAGGTCGGAGATGGGGAACCCGGCGGCCGTCGTGATCGCCTGCTGCTGGGTCGGCGGCACCGCCGTGCTCCCGGTGCCGGAGGTGGGGGAGCCGGCCGCCGCGCGCGTGGTCCACACCCCGCTCCAGGTGTGCAGGGGGAGGCCCTGGATCAGCATCGAGGCGTGCGGCGCGTCGGCGTCCAGCGAACCGCGCATGCCGATGCCGACCTTGGCGTACTGGGAGCTGAGCGGGTGGACCACGCGCGCGGTGATCTCTCCGTCGCCGCGCAGCGGCAGGTGGACGAAGTGGCACGCGTCGGCCGTGCCGCCGATGTCCGCGCCGCCCGCCTCCACGACGAACCGTTCACCGTCGAACGCGGCGGCCCCGGCGGTGCGCACCTCGCCGATGTCCCGTGCCGCCCACGGGCCGGGGAGTCCGGCGGTGGCGGCGACGGCGGTGGAGTCGGGGCCGGTGCCGGAGGCGTTGGTGGCGGCGGCCGCGTAGTAGTAGGTGCGGCCCGCGCGGGCGGTCGTGTCGGTGTACGTGGGCTCGGCGAGGGCGTCGGCGAGGGTTTCGTACGGTCCGTCGGGGGCGGTGGCGCGGTGCAGCGCGTAGGTGTCCGCCCCGGCGGCGGGGAGCCAGGAGATGGTGACCGCCCGGCCCTCGGCGGGGGCGGCGTGGAGCCCGGCGGGGGCCGCGGGCGGGGCGGTCACCGGCAGGGGCCCGGCACCGGCGTAGGCGAGGGTTCCCCAGGAGGGCAGGTCGTCGTTGCTGCCCTCGACCGCGCGGGCACCGTCGGTGCCGCGGAACACGACCCGTTCGGTGTACGGCGCGGGCAGGCCCCGCACGCCGGCGTAGTGGGCGAGGACCATCTCGTAGATGGGCGGGAGGTTGCCGCGGGCCCGGTCGGAGACGGTGAGCTTGATGTACTTGCCGGTCCGGTCCAGGTCGGGGGTGAAGGGCACGTCGGAGCCGAGGTTGTAGCGGGCGGCGTACTCGGCGTTGGCCAGGATCCGGCTGTCGAGGTGGCCCCACAGGTCCACGCCCTGGTTCCACGCGACCTGGGCGGCGTCGGCCAGCAGCCCCACGGCGAGCTGTTCGTGGCCCTGGTCCCGGCCGGACTCCTGGCCCTGGCCCGCGTCGGTGACGATGCGGTGCGCCACGCTGCCGTTGCCGGCTCCGGCGGCGGCGAAGCGCAGCGCGTCCTCGAACAGGGTGCGGTCCTCGCAGAAGACGGCGATGGCGAGGATGGTCTGGACGGCGGTGAGGTCCCAGTTGCCGTTGGCGTAGAGCATGTAGCCGGAGACGGCCGGGTACCACACGCGCAGGAACGAGTCCTCGCACCGGGCGATGTCCGCGTCGGTCCAGCCGTCGTAGCCGGTGTGGCGCAGCAGTTCGGCCGCGTTGGCGAACTTGAAGCCCTGGAGGCCGGCGCCGAGCGGCCCGTCGGCTCCGGTGACCGCCGTCAGCGAGGCGGACCAGGCGCCCAGGATGTCGCGCGCCTTGTCGGCGTGTTCGCGCCGTCCGGTGACGCACCACATGAGGGCGTTCTGGTAGGCGGCGGCCGAGTCGGCGACGGCCTGGCCCATGTAGTTGCTCGGGCCGCGGCCCCAGGAGGTGATCTGGCCGGTGTTGGCCACCGGGTAGGTGGCCGAGGAGCGCGGGTGCGCGGCCAGCGCCAGGTAGCCGTCGTACTGCGGGGCGGCCTGGGCGGCGACCGCGTCCCGCATCCGGGCGAGGTCGTCCGCGCTGTGCAGCAGGCCCGGGTGGGCGAAGCGGAAGCCGTCGTCGGCGGGCCCGGCGGATGCCCGGGCCCGCGCGGCGGCGGGCGACGGCAGGACGCCGGCGCCCGACGCGAGCAGCAGCGAGGTCGCGCCGAGGAAGCCCCGGCGGCTGGGTGCGAAGCGTCCCTCGGTCACTGGGCCGCTGCCTCTTCGGTGGTGAGGAACCGCAGGTTGTGGACGTGGTCGTTGGCGAACATCGGCACACCGTCGGAGGCCAGGTACCAGTTGGGCTTGCCTCCGCTGTCGCGGATCACCCTGCCGTTGATGACGAGGTTCTCGAAGGTGATGTCCTTGATGAGGTGGTCCGCGTCGTAGCCGATGAGGAGCGAGGTGTCGGCGTGGGTGCCGGCGTAGGTGAGGTCCTTGATGTAGATGTCCTCGATGCCGCGCCCGGCCGAGGTGTTCCACTTCGGGTTGAAGGTGACCCGCATGTGGATGAGCTGGCCCCAGCGGAAGTCCTCCACGCGCATGCCGTCGACCTTGACGTTCCGCACGAGGTTGCCGTCGCCCGGGTTGATGGCGATGCAGCCCTGATAGAGCATCTGCGGCTCGCGGTGGTCGAGGATGTCGATGTTGGTGAAGTTCAGGTTCTCCAGCACCTCGGGGTTGTCGGGGTCCGGGTTGCCGTGGGTGCCGATGTTGATCGGGTGGGCGACGTCGGCCCAGAGGGTGGAGTTCTTGACGGTGATGTTGCGGGTGTCGCCGTAGTAGTCCCAGCGGTGGGTGTAGATGGCGATGCAGTCGTCGGAGTTGCGCATGAAGACGCCGTCGATGGTGACGTTCTCGGAGCAGAAGATGTCGATGCCGTCGCCCCAGCCCAGGTGGCTGAAGGAGCGCATGCCGCGAATGGTGACGTTCTCCGACTCGGCCACCGTGATCGAGTTGTACCGCGGGTTGAGCACCGTGACGTTCTCGACCTCGACGTTCTGGGAGTCGTGGACGTAGATCGCGCCGCCGGTGGCGTTGTAGATCACGCCGCGGCCGACCAGCCGGCTGTTCTCCACACCCTCGAAGATCACGTTGGAGGTGAGCACGGCGCCGGCGGCGAGGTAGACGGTGGTGTTGCTGGGGACGGTCAGCGTGCGGTCGGGGTGGGTGTGCAGGCCGGGCCCGAAGTACATGACGTTCCGGTCGCCCTCGGCGGGCGGGTTCTGCTCGATCGGGCCGGCCAGCAGGTGCAGGCAGTCGAAGATCTTGTCGTCGACCTGGACGACGACGTTGCGGGGCCGGTCCAGGGTGAAGCGCGTGGTGCTGCCCAGCACCTCGGGGGTGATGCCATAGGAGTCGGGGCGGACGCGGACCTTCTCGAAGCCGCCCGGGTTGTAGGTGACCTCCACCTCGACGGTGCCGGAGAAGTCGAAGGCGGCCACGGAGGAGTTCTGGGCCCGGTTGCTGCCGCTGGCGGGGTCGATGAGGGGGAGCCTCGCCAGGTGGACGGACAGGGTCTGCCAGTTTCCGCCGGCGGGGCGGACCTTGACGGTGAAGGAGTTGTTCGCGGGCACGCTCGGCAGGGCCGGGTGGACGACCACTCTGTCCACCGGTTCCTCCTCCGCGCTCGCGGTGGCGTGCGCGCTGCTGCCGGCGAGTCCGGTGACATAGGCGCCGGCCACGGCGGCGCCGGCGGCCTGGAGGGTGGTGCGACGGGTCGGGGACGGGCTCATCGTTACTCCTTGGCGATGCGGCGAACGCGCGGGGTGGGCGGTCACTTGAGTCCGGAGGTGGAGATGCCGGCGACGAAGCCGCGCTGCGCCACCAGGAAGAGGAGGAGGGGCGGCAGGACGTACATGACGGCGCCGGCGGCGACGAGGTTGTTGAGCGGGTTGCCGGCCGCGTCGCGGTAGGCGGTGGTCAGGATGACGGCCAGCGTGGTCTTGTCCTGGCTCAGCAGCAGGGTCGGCGCGATGAAGTCGCCCCAGGTCCAGCCGAAGGAGATCACCAGGCTCGCGGCGATGGCCGGCCAGGACTGCGGCAGGAAGATCCTGAAGAAGATGCCGGTGTAGGAGCAGCCGTCGACGATCGCCGCCTCCTCGAGCTCGCGGGGCATGCCGACGAAGAACTGCCGGAACAGGAAGATCAGGAACGGCGCGCCGCTCAGGCCCCACAGCACCCAGGGCCAGTAGGTGTTGACCATGCCCAGCCGGGCGAACACCAGGTAGGTGGGGATGAGCGTGATGATCTGCGGGAGCATCATCGTGCTCAGCAGCAGCCCGAACATCGGGCGCTTGCCGGGGGCGGACAGCCGGGCGAAGCCGAAGCCCACCCAGGCCGAGGCGATGGTGACCGTGACCGCGTAGATGGTGGCGATGATCAGTGAGTTGCGGGCGTAGCCGAGGTAGTTGATGAAGTCCCAGGCGTCGCCGAAGTTGTGCCACTGGAAGTTCTCGGGCAGCCAGCGGATGGGGAGGGCGGCCAGTTCGTCGGGCGCCTTGAGCGCGGTGAGAATCAGCCAGCCGAAGGGGCCGAGCAGCAGTCCGGTGATGAGGACCAGGGCGGTGTACAGGGCGAGTCGGGGGGTGTTGATCTTCACTTCTTCGCCTCCGGGTCGACGTTGTAGAACACCGCGCCGCTGGTGGCCTTGAAGATCAGGGCGGTGAAGGCGATGATCACCGCGAAGAGGATCCACAGCAGGGCGGAGGCGTATCCGAAGCGCCCGTACGCGAAGTACTGCGCGAACACGTTGATCATGTACATGTAGTTGTCTTGCGGAACGGACGTGGTCCCGGCCGGGCTGCTGTCGGCCGCGAGCAGCAGCGGCATGAACGTCTGGAGCGCGCCGATGACGCCGGTCACGCCCTGGAACAGCAGCACCGGGGAGAGCAGCGGCAGGGTGATGCTGCGGAACGACCGCCAGGCGCTGGCGCCGTCGATGCGGGAGGCTTCCTGGAGTTCGCGCGGGATGTCCTGGAGGCCCGCCAGCGAGATGATCATGGTGTTGCCGAGCGCCCACAGGACACTCATCAGGATCACGTAACGGGCGTACGGGTCGGCCAGCCAGGTCACGGCGTTCATGCCGAAGGCGTCCAGAACGCCGTTGGCCGCGCCCGCGTTGGTGTCGAAGACCAGCTTGAACGTGAGCGCCGTCCCCACCGGCGGGACGACCGCGGGCAGGTACAGCAGGGTGCGGAACAGGCCCCGGGCGCGCAGCGGGCGGTTGACGAGGACCGCGAGTATGAGGCCGCCGATCATCGTCATGGGCACGGAGATCAGCGTGAACAGCAGGGTGCGCCCCAGAGACTGACGGGTCAGCGGGTCGCTGAGCGCCTCGCGGTAGTTCTCCAGGCCGACGAAGTGCCAGTGCGGCGAGACGGCGTCGAAGTTGGTGAAGCTCAGCCACAGGGCGTAGCCCATCGGGAACGCCGT
Organism: Streptomyces litchfieldiae; assembly: GCF_031845365.1. Lineage (NCBI taxonomy): Bacteria > Bacillati > Actinomycetota > Actinomycetes > Kitasatosporales > Streptomycetaceae > Streptomyces > Streptomyces litchfieldiae. Next base: position 43,794 of record NZ_JAVREL010000024.1, on the reverse strand, counting down.
CAGCAGGACGAAGCCCACCAGCCAGGGGGCGGTGAACATGTAGAACGCCCGGTGCCGCTTGGTGGTCATCCTGCTGGTGCGCGGGGCCGCCGCCGCGCCGGACGCTCGCCGCGCCCGCGCGGGGCGGTCGGAGGCCACCCGTATCTCTTCGACGGTCATGGCACGAGCTCCTTGCCGAGGTCCATCTGGTGGTTCATGTCGTCGTTCAGCCGGCCGATCGCGGCGTCCAGGGACATGTCGCCGCGCATCGCGGCGGGCATCACCTGGTTGAACACGGCGTCGAGGGCGGTGGAGCGGACGTAGGGGGTGAACGAGAGGACCGAGAAGTACTCAAGCTCCGCGTTCTGCACCCGCAGCGACTGCTCCTGGAAGGGCTGTTCGCCGGGCATCAGCGAGCGCAGGGACTTCAGGGTGGGGATGCCCCAGCCGCCCGAGGCGCGGCCCTGGGCGGGGCCTTCGCCCATGTACCACTCGAACAGGCGCCACGCGGTGTCCTTGTGCGGCGCCTTCCTCGGCATCCAGAAACCGGTCCCCGCCTGGCAGGTGCTGACCCGCGGCTTGCCGGCGAACACCGGGGCCGGGGCGAGCCGCGAGGCGGTGGCGATCTCCGGGGACGAGCCGCCGACCATGCCGCCGAACCAGTAGCCGTTGCCCGACATCGCCATCCGGTTCGCCTGGTACGTCGGGCCGTCCCAGACGTTGGGGTCGGGGTCGATGAGGCTGGGGCCGACGCGGGCCTGGACGTACTCGAGATACCAGCTCAGGGCCTGCCGGGCCTCCGGGGTGGAGAAGTCCACCCGGCCCAGGTCCTCGCTGAACAGCGATCCGCCCGCGGCCGCGGTGATGGCCATGAGGTTGCCGACCGGGCTCAGGCCGTTGCAGCTCATGCCGTACACGGTGGTGCGGCCGCCGTCCTGCTGGACCACTCGCTTGCCCAGGTCCAGCCACTCCTCGTAGGTCAGCGGCTCGTCGTCCGGCGGGTAGTCGTCGACCCCCGCCTGCTCGAACAGCGCGCGATTGTACCAGAACATGGAGTCCTGGGAGAAGTCCTTGGCCATGCCGTAACGCGGTCCCGCGCCCTGCCGTTGGCCGTCGAACCGCCAGAGGTCGTTGACCGGGTCCAGGTCGTCGGCCTTGAGGATCGAACTGCCGGCGAAGTACGGGTCCAGATCCTCCGCGACATCGCGTGCGACCAGGTAGGGGGTGTCCAGCGCCCCCAGGCCCCGGACCAGGTCCGGCGGTTGCCCGCTGGCCAGCATCGCCGTCAACCGGGTCGGGTCGTACTTGACGAGGTCGATCCGGATGTCCAGTTCCTCGGCGGCCTGCTGGACCATCTCCGGCGGGAAGTCGCCGTCCGAGGCCATCACCGTGACCGGATCGCGGCCGGCGCCGTTGGCGACCGACAGCGCGCAGCCGGAGACGGCCGCGGCGCCCAGGGCGCCGGCCGAGAGCCCGAGGAACCGGCGGCGGTCCATCGGGGCGAGGGAGCGTGCGTGCATGAGCACATCACCTTTTTCTCAGGAGTGTGCGACTTGAGTGGGGCAGAGCTTGAACCGTGGAGGAGAAGTTCGTCAAGAGTCTTGACGTGCTTTCGAAATACATGGGTAATCTGAGCGCCATGAGCCAGAAGTCCGGAGGATCACTGCGTGAGTTGCGGCGTTCCAATCAGCAGCAGGTGCTGGCCCTCCTGCTCGCCGACGGGCCGCTGCACCGCGCCGCGCTGGCCCGGCGGGCCGGGGTCTCCCGCACCACGGTCTCGACGATCGTCAGCGATCTGATGGACCGCGGCCTGGTGGTCCAGTCCGACGAGGAGCCCGCGGACGGCCACGACGGCCGGGCCCGCGACCTGCTGTCGGTCAACCCGGGCGCGGCCGTCGTGGTGGGCATGAACCACACTTTCGATGGCGTCTGGGTCCACCTCGCCGACCTCTCCGGACGCGAGGTCGCCGCCCGGGGCGTTCCCCTGGACCCGGCCTGCGGCCCCGGCGAACGCATCGCGGTGGCCCGCGACATCCTGCGGCGGCTGCTCGACGCGCACTGGCCGGACGGTGACCCGGTCATCGGCGTCGGCGCCGGCGTGCCGGGGCCCATCGACCACACCACCGGGGTCGTCGGCGTGTCGCTGCCGGGCCAGCCCTGGTCGCATGTGCACGCCGCCGAGGAGTTCGAGCGCGCGTTCAATCTGCCGGTCGCCGTCGAGAACAACACCCGTCTGGAGGCCGTCGCTGAGGCCCGCTGGGGCGCCGGCCGCGGCGTGCGGGACCTGTTGTACGTCGGCCTGTCCAGCGGCATCGCCTCGGGACTGATCCTCGACGGCCGGCTCCACCGCGGCACGGTCGGCGCCGCGGGCGAGCTCGGGCACGTGTCGGTGAGCATGGACGGACCCACCTGCCGCTGCGGCAACCGCGGCTGCCTCGTCCTGCACGCCGGGATCCCGGCCGTCCTGGCCCAGTTGCGCCCGGCGTTCGGGACCGAGGTGGGGCTGGAGGAGATGCTGGCCCGCACCGCGGCGGGGGACCGGGCCGGCGAGAGCGTGTTCGCCGACGTCGGCACCGTGGTCGGCCAGGTGCTGGCCAACCTGTGCAATCTGCTCAACCCCGAACGCATCGTCGTCGGCGGCGAACTCGCCCTGGCCGGCGAGGTACTGTTCGCTCCGCTGCGGACGGCCATCCGCCGGTACGCGCTGTCCCTGGTCCGCGACGTGGACGTGGTGCCGGCCGAACTGGGCGTGGGCGGCCGGGTCGGCGCGCTCGGCGGCGCCGCGCTCGTCCTCGGCGAAACCACGGCCCTGCCCGCGGCGCTCAACCGCATCACCGCGCGGCAGGCCACGGCATGAGGTGGCTGCCCACGGCGCGCGGCCGGGCCGTCGCGGCGGACCGTGGCGTGACAGGGCGGGCGTGCCGTCCCCGGCCGGTCGTTCCCGACTCCCAGGAGACCGCATGACCGACGACCGTACGATCCAAGCCCCCGCGCGCCGCTTCACCGGCAAAGTCGCGGTCGTCACCGGCGGCGGCAGCGGGATCGGCGCCGCCTGCGCCCGCCGTCTCGCCGCGGAGGGCGCGGCCGTCGTCATCGCCGACATCGCCGCCGAGGCCGGCGAACAGGTCGCCGAGGCACTGCGCGCCGACGGCCACCAGGCCGCCCACATCCCCTGCGACGTGGCCCTGGCCGCCGACTGGCAGCGGCTGGCCGACACCGTGCGCGCCACCCACGGCCGGGTCGACGTCGTGGTCTCGAACGCCTACGCGATGGCCATCGCGCCCACGCACGAGCTGGCCGAGCCGGACTGGCACCGCGTCCTCGATGTCATCCTCAAGGCCGCCTACCTCGCGGTCCGCCACCTGCACGGGCTCCTTCCCGCCGCCGGTGGCAGCCTCGTCGCGGTGTCCTCGGTACACGCCCTCCGGGGCCGGGCGGGCTTTGCCCCCTACGCCGCCGCCAAGGGCGGACTCGAAGCGCTGGTACGGCAGTTGGCCGTGGAGTACGGCCCGGCGCTGCGCGTCAACGCCGTCACCCCGGGACCGATCGCCACCCCGCAGTGGCGGTTCACCTCCGAGCCGGACCTGCGCGCCGAGGCCGAACGCACCGTCCTGGGCCGCTTCGGCACCCCGGAGGAGGTCGCCGCCGCCGTGGCGTTCCTCGCCTCCGGGGAAGCCGCGTTCATCACCGGCGCCACCCTGCCCATCGACGGCGGCATGACCATCCGGCTGTAGCCACGCGCCCCGTGCCCCACCTACTCCGAGAGACGCAGAGATTCCCATGAAGATCGTCAGGATCGAGACCTTCCTCGTACCGCCGCGCTGGCTCTTCCTGCGTGTCGAGACCGACGACGGCGTCGTCGGCTGGGGCGAGCCCATCGTCGAGGGCCGCGCAGAGACGGTCGCCACCGCCATCGACGAACTCTCCGGCCTGCTGATCGGCGCCGATCCCCGGCCGATCGAGGACCACTGGCAGGTCCTGGCCAAGGGCGGGTTCTACCGCGGCGGCCCGGTGCTCTCCAGCGCGCTGGCCGGCATCGACCAGGCGCTGTGGGACATCAAGGGCAGATACCTCGGCGTTCCCGTGCACGAACTGCTCGGCGGACCGGTCCGGGACAAGGCCCGCGTCTACCGCTGGATCGGCGGTGCCAGCGGCGCCGAACTGGCCGAGGCGGGGCTGCGGGCCGTCGCCGAGGGCTACGACGCCGTCAAGTACAACGCGACCGAGCAGTTGCGGCACATCGACTCGCCCGCGGTGGTGCGCGGCGTGGTGGAACGGCTGACCGCGCTGCGCGAGGCGGTCGGCTGGGGCGTGGACATCGCCGTCGACCTCCACGGCCGCTTCTCCGTCGCGATGGCCCGCCGGGTCCTGCCGCTTCTCGAACCGCTGCTGCCGATGTTCGTCGAGGAGCCGGTCCTGCCCGAGTTCTCCCGCGACTTGGCCCCCGTAGCGGCGGGCACCGCCGTTCCGCTGGCCGTGGGCGAACGGCTCTACTCCCGCTGGGACTTCCGCGACGTGCTGCCCACCGGGATCGCCGTGGCGCAGCCGGACCTGTGCCACGCGGGCGGCATCTCCGAGGTGCGGCGCATCGCGGCGATGGCCGAGGCGCACGACGTGGCGCTCGCGCCGCACTGCCCGCTCGGCCCGATAGCCCTGGCCGCCAGCCTCCAGATCGACTTCGCCACGCCCAACTTCCTCATCCAGGAGCAGAGCCTGGGCATCCACGCGCCCGAGGACAACGACCTGCTCGCCTACCTCGCCGACCCCGGCTGCTTCCGCTTCGCCGAGGGCCACGTGGCGCGGCCGACCGGCCCCGGACTCGGGATCGAGATCGACGAGGCCGCGGTGCGCCGCGCCGCGGCCGACGGCCACCGGTGGCGCAACCAGATCTGGCGGCACCGGGACGGCTCGTTCGCCGAGTGGTGAGCGCCGCCGGCCGGCAGGGGAACGGCCCTCCCCTCGTTGCGAAAGGGAGGGCCGCGCGAAAACCCCGCTAGGGAAGGTTCCTTGCCATCACGATCCGCTGCACCTGATTCGTACCCTCATAAATCTGCGTGATCTTGGCGTCCCGCATCATCCGCTCCACCGGGTAGTCCCGCGTGTAGCCGTAGCCGCCCAGGAGCTGGACCGCGTCCGTGGTGATCTCCATCGCCGCGTCCGACGCGTAGCACTTGGCCGCCGCGCCGAAGAACGTCAGATCGCCGTCGTTCCGCTGGGACTTGGCCGCCGCCGCGTAGGTCAACTGCCGGGCCGCCTCCAGCTTCATCGCCATGTCGGCCAGCATGAACTGCACGCCCTGGAAGTCGCCCACCGGCTTGCCGAACTGCTTGCGCTCCCGGACATACCCCTTGGCGTAGTCCAGCGCGCCCTGCGCGATCCCCAGCGCCTGGGCGGCGATGGTGATGCGCGTGTGGTCCAGCGTCCGCATCGCGGTCGCGAAACCGGTGCCCTCCTCGCCGATCATCCGCGAGGCCGGGATCCGCACGTTGTCCAGGTAGACCTCGCGCGTCGGCGACCCCTTGATGCCGAGCTTCTTCTCCGGCGCCCCGAACGACACGCCCTCGTCGTCCTTTTCCACCACGAACGCCGAGATCCCGCCGCGCGTCCGCTTCTCCGGGTCGGTCACGGCCATCACCGTGTAGTACTCGCTGACCCCGGCGTTGGTGATCCACCGCTTCACGCCGTTGAGCACATAGGAGTCGCCGTCCCGCACCGCGCGGGTCTTCATGCCGCCCGCGTCCGAGCCCGCGTCGGGCTCCGACAGGCAGTAGGAGAACATCGCCTCGCCCCGGGCCAGCGGCGCCAGGTACCGCGCCTGCAACTCCTTGGACCCGGACAGCATCACGGGCAGCGAACCGAGCTTGTTCACCGCGGGGATCAGCGACGAGGACGCGCACACCCGCGCGACCTCCTCGATCACGATCACCGTCGCCAGCGCGTCCGCGCCCGCCCCGCCGAACTCCTCGGGCACGTGCACGGCGTGCAGGTCGTTGCTCACGAGCGCGTCCAGGGCCTCCTGCGGGAAACGGCCCTCCTCGTCCACCTCGGCCGCGTGCGGGGCGATCTTCGCCTCGGCCAGCGCGCGTACCGACTCCCGGAGCATGTCGTGCTCCTCCGCCGGGCGGTAGAGGTCGAAGTCTGCGGCTCCTGCCACGTGTCTCACTCCCTGCGAGCGACGATGCTAACGACTGTTAAGTAACACGTAATCCTAGGCCGGTGAACGGGTTACGGGTACGTGAGCTTCCCGACAGGCCCCGGGTTTATGCTCGGAGGCATGTCCCCGAAGATCACGGTGATCGGCCTCGGCTACCTCGGCGCCACCCACGCGGCGGCCATGGCGGAGCTCGGCTTCGAGGTGCTCGGCCTCGATGTGCTCCCCGAGAAGACCGAGCTGCTGGCCCGCGGCGAGACGCCCATGTACGAGCCCGGCCTGGAGGACATCCTCCGCCGGCACGTCGCCGGCCTGCCCGGCTCCTCCGGCCGTCTGTCCTTCACCACGTCCTACGCCGAGGCCGCCGAGTTCGGCGACATCCACTTCATCTGCGTCAACACCCCGCAGAAGCCGGGCGAGTACGCCTGCGACATGTCCTATGTGGACAGCGCGATCGAGTCCCTCGCCCCGCACCTCACCCGCCCCGCCCTCATCGCGGGCAAGTCGACCGTCCCCGTCGGCTCCGCCGCCCGCCTCGCCCGCCGCGTTGCCGAGCTCGCCCCCGCGGGCGATGCCGCCGAGCTCGCGTGGAACCCGGAGTTCCTCCGCGAGGGCTTCGCCGTCGAGGACACCCTCCACCCCGACCGCATCGTCGTCGGCGTCACCAGCGAGCGCGCCGAGACCCTGCTCCGCGAGGTCTACGCGACCCCGCTCGCCGAGGGCACGCCGTTCATCGCCACCGACCTGCCCACCGCCGAGCTGGTGAAGACCGCGGCCAACGCGTTCCTGTCCACCAAGATCTCCTTCATCAACGCCATGGCCGAGATCTGCGAGGCCAGCGGCGGCGACGTCGTGCGGCTGGCCGAGGCCCTGGGCCACGACGACCGCATCGGCCGCAAGTTCCTGCGGGCCGGCATTGGCTTCGGCGGCGGCTGCCTGCCCAAGGACATCCGCGCCTTCATGGCCCGCGCCGGCGAGCTGGGCGCCGCCGAGGCCGTGGCGTTCCTGCGCGAGATCGACGCCATCAACATGCGCCGCCGCGTCGACATGGTCGAGCTGACCCGGGAGACCCTGGACGGCTCCCTCCTCGGCAAGCGCGTCGCCGTCCTGGGCGCCGCGTTCAAGCCGGACTCCGACGACGTGCGCGACTCGCCCGCCCTCAACATCGCGGGCCAGCTCCACCTCCAGGGCGCCGAGGTCACCGTCTACGACCCCAAGGCCATGGAGAACGCCAAGCGCGTCTTCCCCACTCTCCGCTACGCCGACTCCGCCGTCGAGGCCGTGCAGGGCGCGCACGCCGTGCTCCACCTCACCGAATGGCGCGAGTTCCGCGAGCTCGACCCCGCCGCGCTGGCCGAGACCGTCTCCACCCGCCACATCCTCGACGGGCGGAACACCCTGGACCCCGCCCTGTGGCGGAAGGCCGGCTGGACCTACCGCGCGCTGGGCCGTCCCACGGCCTGAACGGACGTACGCCGGTTTTGATCGTTCGCTTTCCGGTAACCGTTCTCGCATGCCGGACAGCACACGCTCCGAGGAAAACCGCGCGCACAGTGCCCAGCCCACCGAGCTCAAACGGGTCATCGGGCCGGGGCTGCTCCTGCTGTTCATCGTGGGAGACATCCTCGGCACCGGTGTCTACGCGCTGACCGGCAAGGTCGCCGCCGATGTGGGCGGCGCCGTCTGGCTGCCCTTCCTGCTCGCCTTCGTCGTGGCGATGCTGACCGCGACCAGCTATCTGGAACTGGTCACCAAATATCCCCGGGCCGGCGGCGCCGCCGCCTACACGAACCGGGCCTTCGGCATCCACTTCCTGACCTTCCTCGTCACCTTCGCGGTGATGTGCTCCGGCCTCACCTCCGCGTCCAGCGCCTCCAAGGCGTTCGCCGCCAACCTGCTGTCCGCCCTCGACGCCGACGGCGACCACGGCCGGGCGGCCATGGCCATCGCCCTGGGCTTCATGGCGCTCATCAGTCTGATCAACCTGCGCGGCGTCGGCGAGAGCGTCAAGGCCAACGTCGTGCTCACCATCGTCGAGCTGTCCGGCCTGCTCATCGTCATCGGCATCGGCGCCTGGGCCCTGCTCCAGGGCGAGGGCACGTTCTCCCGGGTCACCGAGTTCAACACCCCCGGCGACGAGACCGCGTTCTCCGCCGTCACCGCCGCCACCGCGCTGGCGTTCTTCGCCATGGTCGGCTTCGAGGACTCGGTGAACATGGCCGAGGAGACCAAGGACCCCGTCCGCATCTTCCCCAGGATCATGCTGACCGGCCTGTGCATCACCGGCGTCATCTACGTCCTCGTCGCCATCGCCAGCGTCACCCTGGTGGCCCCGGCCGATCTGGGCGAGGGCGAGACGCCGCTGCTGAAGGTCGTGGAGGCCGGCGCCCCCGGCTTCCCGCTCGACCTCTTCGCCTGGATCACGATGTTCGCGGTGTCGAACTCCGCGCTGATCAACATGCTCATGGCCAGCCGGCTGCTCTACGGCATGTCGCGCGAACGGGCCCTGCCCGCCCCGCTGTCCCGGCTGCTGCCCCACCGCCGCACCCCCTGGGTCGCCATCGTCTTCACCACGCTGCTGGCGTTCCTGCTCATCGGCTACGCCGACCTCGGCTCGCTCGGCGGCACCACCTCGCTGCTCCTGCTCTGCGTCTTCGCCATCGTGAACATCGCGGTGCTGGTGCTGCGCCGCCATCCGGTCGAGCACCGGCACTTCCGCGCCCCCACCGCGCTGCCCGTTCTCGGCGCGATCCTGTGCGCCTACCTCGCCGGCCCGCTGGCCGGCCGCCCCGGCGACGACTACCGCATCGCGGGCTGGCTGATGCTCATCGGCGTCGTCCTGTGGGCCTGCGTCTGGCTCGTCAACCGCCTCCTGGCCCGGCGCCAGTCTGTCGAATGAGCGTCGAATACGAGTCGAACGCAAGCCTTGCCAGCGGTTCCGGATGCCCCTAGAGTCCGCCGAGGCAGAGTCATGGGAGCGCTCCCCTCATCCCCACATCTGAGAGGAGCAGCATGAAAACGCGGCTTCGCGCGATCCTGACCGCGCTGGCGGTCGCCGTGGGCTCGGTGACCGCCCTGGTCACCACCGGCCCGGCGGCGCAGGCGGACGTGCAGATCTGCGATCAGTACGGCAGCACGACGCAGGGACCGTACGTGGTGCAGAACAACCGCTGGGGCACCAGCGCCACTCAGTGCATCAGCGTCGGCGGCTCCGGCTTCCGGATCACCCAGGCGGACGGCAGCGTTCCGACGAACGGCGCGCCCAAGTCGTACCCCTCGATCTTCATCGGGTGTCACTACAGCAACTGTTCACCGGGCACCAATCTGCCCCGCCAGATCAGCTCGATCGGCAGCGCGCAGAGCAGCATCTCGTACACCTATGTGTCCAACGCGGTGTACAACGCGTCTTACGACATCTGGCTCGACCCGACGCCCAAGACCAACGGGGTGAACCAGACCGAGATCATGATCTGGTTCAACCGGGTCGGCCCCATCCAGCCCATCGGCTCCCGCGTCGGCACCGCCACCGTCGGCGGCCGGAGCTGGGAGGTGTGGACGGGCAACAACGGGTCCAACAACGTCATCTCGTTCGTCGCGCCCTCCGCCATCAGCGGTTGGGGCTTCGACGTCATGGACTTCGTCGATGAGACGGTCCGCCGCGGCATGGCCGGCAACAACTGGTATCTGACCAGTGTCCAGGCCGGCTTCGAACCGTGGCAGGGAGGTGCCGGCCTCGGCGTCGGCTCGTTCTCCGCGAGCGTGAACTGACGCCCCTCCACCCGGCCCCGGCCGGGTGCCGCGCGGTCGCGGCGCGCCGAAAACGAGATGCCGCGACCGCGCGTCCGACGGAAAATTACGCATGCTGCTCGACCACTGGCCCCTCGCGGGCCTGCGCGTGACCACTCCCCGTCTCGAACTGCGCCTGCCGGACGGCGAGGAGCTCGCCGCCCTCGCCGACGAGGCGGCCGGAGGCATCCATCCGCCGGAGGAGATGCCGTTCTTCGTCCCCTGGACGGACGTCGCCCCGGCCGAGCGCGCCCGCTCCGTGGTGCAGCACCACTGGCTGCGCCTGGGCGACTGGACCCCGGGGGACTGGTCGCTCAACCTGACCGTGTTCCACGCCGGCCGGCCCGTCGGCGTCCAGTCGGTCGGCGCGCGCGACTTCGCCGTGCTGCGCGAGGTCGTTTCCGGCTCGTGGCTCGGCGCCGGGCGCCAGGGCCAGGGCATCGGCACCGAGATGCGGGCGGCGATGCTGCATCTGGCGTTCGCGGGGCTGGGCGCCACCCACGCGGTCTCGGGCGCGTTCGACCACAACGCCGCGTCGCTGCGCGTCTCCGAGAAGCTGGGCTATGAGCGGGACGGCGTCCGGCGGCACGTCATCCGGGGCCGCGCGACGACCGAGATCCGCGTCCGGCTGCCCCGCGCCCGCTGGGAGGCGGTCACCGCGGGCCGCGTGCCGGTGACGGTCACCGGGCTGGAGCCGTGCCTGCCGCTGTTCGGGGCGTCGGCTCCGGCGGTCTGACCACGGGTTCTGTGCGACTGGTCGGTGGGCTCCCGGCGTTGACGGGCGGACGGACCGGCGTCTACGGTGCGACGCATCGAGGCCGCGCGCCTCGCAGACAACGGGGAGTACGGCTCCCGGGTGGGAGGGCTGCCTTCGGAAGGCTGCCGTGGTTCCACCGTTTTGTCCCCATGGGCCCGGGCGCTTCGGGCCGCGGGGGCGGTGCCGGGGGCGGGGCGGCGTTCCGGCGGCGGCTCAGCGCGGTGCTGCCGCGGGCGGCCGGGGCCGTGCCTGTGGTGGGGGGCCGGTGATGACCGCGGTGACGCGGGTGCCGCGGGGGAGGGCGCCGCCGGTGGCGAGGTCGTGGACGCAGTGCAGCATCTTCGCGACGTAGCGGCGCTCTATCGGGATGCCGTGGCGCGCCTCGAAGGCCGTGGCGAACGCGGTGAGCGCGGCGGGCAGCTTGGCGTAGCCGCCGCCGTGGTGCGTGTGGGCTATGTGCCAGTTGTCGAACGTCCGGTCCCAGCCCTCCCGGTGGAGGCGGCCGACCTCCTCCTCCAGATAGCCGGCGGCCCCCTTGAGCACGGCGACGCCCAGGGCGCGCGCGCCCGGCGGGAGCGCGGCGGCGATGCCGGCCAGGGTGCCGCCGGTGCCGACGGGGCAGCAGACGACGTCGTGGGCGCCCAGGTCGGCCAGCTCGGCCGCGGTCCTCGCCGAGCCCCGGGCGGCCAGGGCGTTGCTGCCGCCCTCGGGCAGCACATAGCAACGGCCGAAGCGCCGTTCGAGGTCGCGCCGCGTGGCCGGGGTGGCGAGGGTGCGCAGCGTCTCGCGGTAGGTGGCGCGGTCCACGAAGGCCAGCCGCATGCCGTTGCCCTCGGCCTCGGCGAGCGACCAGTTGCGCGGGGCGCGGGCCAGCTCCTCGCCGCGGATGACGCCGACGCTGGCCAGGCCGGCGGCCGCCGCGGCGGCGGCCACGGCGTGGATGTGGTGGGAGTAGGCCCCGCCGAACGTGAGCAGCCGGGTGTGGCCCGCCCCGGTGGCGGCGCGCAGGTTCGGGGTGAGCTTCCGCCACTTGTTGCCGGGGACGACGGGGTGGATCAGGTCGTCGCGCTTCAGCCGCAGCTCGACGCCCGCCCGGGCCAGGTCGGGGTCGGACACGGGCATGACGGGGGAGGGCAGGGCCACCGGGAGCAACATCAGCACAAGTGTATGAATGCGGCCCGGTTCGCGCCCTTACTCCGCCTGGCGCTTGGCGCGGTAGGCACGCATCTTCGCGCGCGCCCCGCACGTCTGCATCGAGCACCAGCGGCGGCGCCCGGCCGGGCTGTGGTCGTAGTACGCCCAGTGGCAGGTCTCCGCCTCGCAGGCCTTGAGCCGCCGCCAGGTGCCGTTCGCCTCGGCGGTGGCGACGACGGCGGCGACACGTGCGGTGAACGCGGGCAGCCCGGGGCGCGCGCCCGGCGCGGGCCGCAGCTCGGTGGCGCCGGTGACGCCGTCGAGGTGCAGCACCAGCGGGGCGTCGGCGAACAGGCCGGCCAGGACCTCCGCCCGGTCGGGTGGCAGCGGGCGGTGCCCGGCGTGGGCGAGGCAGACGGCGCGCAGCGCCTCGCGCAGCCGCCGCAGCCCGGGCACATCGGCGGCCGTCAGGGGTGCGCCGGCCCGGCGGGAGAGCGCGGCCAGTTCGTCGGGCCGGGCCAGGGAGTCGCGCCCGGCCTCCACATCAAGGGTGTTGATCAGCTCCTCGATGAGGGCCAGCCCATCGGGCGCCCTTCGCTCTCCCACGTTGCAACGTTACCGGTGCTCCGCCATCATGAGGTAACCGTTACCGGTTGTCGCGTTGCACGGGTAACGCGCCTCGGAGGGAGATGACGCGCCATGGCCATTGCCACGATGGGGGTAACCGTTCTCGACTGCCCCAATCCCCGGGAGCTCGCCGCGTTCTACGCGGCCGTGCTGGACTGGCGGATCGACAGCGGCTACGACGAGGGCGACGGGGACTGGGTCGAGCTCATCGGCCCCCATGGGCGGCAGCTCGCGTTCCAGCGGTCCCCGGGATATCAGCCGCCGCGCTGGCCCGGCACGGAGATGCCGCAGCAGTTCCACCTGGACCTGAACGTCCCCAGGGACCAGCTCGACGCGGCCGAGCGGGAGGTGCTGCGGCTGGGCGCCACGCTGCTGGAGGGCGACAACGGCGGCAAGCGCGACTGGCGCGTCTACGCCGACCCCGCGGGGCACCCTTTCTGTTTCTGCGCCTGCTGAGGGCGTATCCCAAACGCCGCCGCCTGCTCCTCGTCCCACAGCACCGCCGAGCCGGCCGGCGTGGAGTAGCCGGGGTCGGCGACCGGGATGTTCATGCGCTCCGCGCCGCGCATCGCCCAGAACATGCCGCGCAGGTCCCACAGCGTCATGTCCTTGTCGACGATCAGCGCGTCCAGGCTGGCGTTCATCACCGGGAACAGCCGGAACGGGTTCAGCAGGGTGGACGGCGAGGCGGCCTGGTCGGCCAGCGTGCCAAGGAACTCCTGCTGGTTCTTCGTCCGGCCCAGGTCGCCCTCGGCCTCCTGGTAGCGCTGCCGGTTGAACGCCAGCGCCTCCGCGCCGTCGAGCTGCTGGCAGCCCGCCTCGAAGTCGGCGCCCGAGTTCTCGTCCTGGATCGGCTCGTCGAAGCACATCTCGACGCCGCCCAGCGCGTCCACCACATTGGCGAAGCCGCCGAAGCCGATCTCGACGTAGTGGTCGATGCGCAGCCCGGTGTTGTGCTCGACCGTGCGCACCAGCAGCTCGGGGCCCTCGATCGAGAACGCCGCGTTGAGCTTCTGCTCCTGCGCCGGGATGCGGTTGCCGGAGACCGAGCCGGTGAACTCGGGGATCGTCACCCACGAGTCGCGCGGCAGGCTGACCATCGTGCTGCCGTTGTCGCCGACGTGCAGGATCATGATCGTGTCGGTGCGGTGGCCCTCGACGCTGCCGGTGTGCAGCTCCTGCTGCTCCTCCTCGGACAAGCCCTCGCGGCTGTCCGAGCCGACTATCAGGTAGTTCGTTCCCCGGCCGGCCTCCGGGCGGCTCTCGACCGAGGCCAGGTCCACGTCGCGGTTGAGCTTGCTGTCCGCCCAGAAGTAGGTGGCCACGGAGGTGATCAGCAGGAGCACGACGAGGGACAGCGCGGTCCAGCCGACGCGGCGGCGCCAGTTGCGTGGGCGGCACGGGCGGTCGTCGTCGTGCCGGAAGCCGTCGTCCGGCGGCGGGGGCGGCGGCTGGACGGGCCGCCGGCCGACGGCGTTGCCCCGGTAAATCTGGCCCTCGTTGTAGCCTGAGTCGTACCCGGCGCCCGGACCGGGAGGCGCGCCGTCGTGGTGGGGCGCCCGGGGGCGCGGCGGTCTCTGGACGTGCGGCATGACCCGGGCGCCTTCCGGGCGGGGGCTGCCGCTGCCCTGTCCGTAGCGGTCCCGGTTCCGGGCCTGGTCGTCGTCGGTCCAACCGTCGGGCCAGTCGCTCATAACACGCCAGTGTGCCTGCCGGGGGGCGGCGGCGGGTCGGCGGGTCCGCGACTGTGGCAGACCTGATGCAATCCGCCGGCGCGCGCGACCACGCTTACGCTGGCCCCATGGCCGAAGCCCCCGATGCCCGCGATGCCACCGAGACCGCAGCCGCCGACGGGTCCCGTGATGTGCCCCACACCACCGATGACCTCGAACTGCCCGGCAAGCCGACCGCCGCGTCCCGCACGACGCTGTCGCACATCATGACCCAGCAGGACGTCAACCTGCTGGGCACCGTGCACGGCGGCGTGATCATGAAGCTGGTCGACGACGCGGCGGGCGCGGTGGCCGGCCGGCACTCGGGCGGGCCCGCGGTGACGGCCTCCATGGACGAGATGGTGTTCCTGGAGCCGGTCAAGGTCGGCGATCTGGTCCACGTCCGCGCGCAGGTCAACTGGACCGGCCGCACCTCCATGGAGATCGGCGCCAAGGTGCTGGCCGAGCGGTGGAACGAGTCGACGCCGCCGACCCGCGTCGGCACCGCCTACCTCGTCTTCGCCGCGGTGGACGAGCACGGCAAGCCCCGCCGGGTGCCGCCGGTCATCCCGGGCAGCGAACGGGACCGCCGCCGTTTCCAGGAGGCGCAGATCCGCCGCACGCACCGGCTGGCCCGCCGCCGGGAGATCCTGGAGCTGCGGAAACGCGCCCTGTGACGGGCCGGGACAGAGTTACTCGCGCGCGTCGCGCCGCGCCTGCTCGGCCCGCCGCGCCCGCTCGTCCCGCCGGTCGGCCAGCACCTGGTCGATGTCGAAGGGCGCCAGGTTCAGCGGGGGGCCCTCGAGCGGGTGGCGGATCGCCTCGCGGATCTTCTCGTTGACGCCGGTGAGGATGCGCCGGGCCGCGGCCTCGCTCGGCGCCGCCTTCGCCGCGGCGAGCGCGTCCTCGGCCTCCTTGCGCAGGGCCAGGGACGGCGGCAGGTACGACAACTGCTCGCGCTCCATCTTCTCCCGGACCCACCACAGCTCGTCATAGGGCCCGTCGAGGCCCCGCAGCGGCTTCCCGGCCCCCGGCAGCTTGGCGAATTCGCCGCGCTCCTCGGCCTCCCGGATCTGCTTGTCGACCCACGACTCGAAGTTCACGCCGGGCGGCTTGCGTTCGGTCATCGTCCTGGACTCCCCTCGGGCGACGGCACGGCCTCGGTGTCCAGGGTACGGAAGAGGCCGGACGGGCCGGGGAGCAGGCCCTGTCCGGCCGGTCTGGCCGGGCCCACGACGCCATACACGGCACCTCGCTGCTCCCCCAGCTAACGCTGGGAGGTGCCCCCATTCGTACGAGCTGCGATACTCCGTTTTGTTGGGGGTACCTCCCAGGCCCCCGAGGGCCTGGGGGAGCCAAGGGCTGATCCTCCCCCAGACTTCGTCCGGGGGGACCCCCATCGACCGACCGGACAGGACCTAAAGGCGGGCGATGTTGGCGTGCCGCTGGCGCGGCGCCCGGCGCGCGGGGGCGACGCCGGTGAGCAGGATCAGCCGGGCGGCGCGGTACCGCTGCCCGGCGTAGGGGGCGAGCAGCTCCAGCATCCGTTCGTCGTCCGCGCCGCGCACGCCGCCCAGCGCGTAGCCGATGATGCCCGGCAGGTGCAGGTCCCCCACGGTGATCGCGTCGGCGGCGCCGTTGGTCCGCTGCAGCGTCTCGGCCGCGGTCCACGGCCCGATGCCGGGCACGGCCCGCAACCGGGCCAGGGCGTCCGGCAGTTCCATCCCGGCCGCCTCCTCCATGCGCCGGGCGAGCCGGACCGCGCGCACCACGGCCGCCGAGCGCTTGCCGTCCACGCCCGCCCGGTGCCAGTCCCAGGAGGGGATGCGGGCGAACGTCACCGCGTCCGGCATCACATACATGCCGAGCTCGGCGCCGGGCCCGGGCGCGGGCTCGCCGAACCACTTCAGCAGCCGCCGCCAGGCGCGGTAGGCGTCCTCCGTGGTGACCCGCTGTTCGAGGATCGAGGGGATCAGGGACTCCAGCACCAGACCGGTGCGGATCAGGCGCAGCCCGCGGTGGCGGCGCAGCGACTCGGCGACCAGCCGGTGGTGCGGCACGAACGCCTCCGGCTCGTCGTCCGCGCCGAGCAGCGCGGGCAGCCGGTCCAGCGCCCAGTCGGCGCCGGGCCCCCACGCGGTGGCCAGCACGCGCGGCCCCGGGACGAAGCGCAGCGTCGCCGGGCCCTCGGGGGTGCGGGTGGCGCGCCAGATCACGCCGTCGTGGCCCGCGCGGAACGCGGGGTCGTACGGCCCGCGCCGCAGCACGAGCAGGCTGCGGCGCAGGTCGTAGGGGTCGGGCGGGGCCCAGCTCCGTTCCGGCATGACCGGCAGGCTACTGGCCGGGCCGGTGCCGTCCGCCACCCGGCCCGGCGGGCGGCGGTCACCTGCCCTGGAGCTTCGCGGCGGTGCTGCGCACGGTCGGCAGGTCGGCGTACAGCTCGTCGCCGGGGCAGGCGGTGGCATAACCGTCGCGGTGGCCCGAGATGTTGTTCAGCTTCACCGTGGTGCCGGCGGGCCACTTGCCGCCGCCGGAGGTGCGGTTGCTGGAGGCCGCCGGGTCGCGGCCGTGCAGGCCGAGCTTCCAGGCCGTCAGCAGCGAGAGGGCGTCGCGCACGTCGCGGCCGGGGTCGGTGCTCGTGTAGGTGCCGAGGACGGCCACGCCCGTGCTGTTGTGGTTGAAGCCGTACGTGTGGGCGCCCTGGACCGGCTCGGCGACGCCCCCGGCCCGGCCCTCGTAGATCGTGCCGCACTTGTCGACGAAGAAGTTGTAGCCGACGTCCCGCCAGCCCTGGCTCTCCACGTGGTACCGGTAGATGCCGCGCAGCAGGGCGGGCGCCTCCTCGCATTCGTAGGCGTTGGTGCCCGCGGTGTGGTGCACGAAGGCGGTCCTGATGGTGTCGGTGTAGACGAAGCCGCTCTCCCGCAGGCTCTCGTCGGCGCCCCAGCCGGAGCGGATGACGATGGGCGGGCGGGGGCCCTCGTGCTCGCCGGCCGTCACTCCCGCGCGGGGCTCGGTCGCGACGGCGGGGGCCGTCTCGCCGGTGCCGTTCTCCTCGCCGGGGTCGACGAGTTCGAGGCTGAGGCCCTCGGGCAGGCCGGGCGCCGGCGGGCCCTCGTCGGGGACCACGCGGACGCGCACCCCGTCCGAGGGGCCGACCCACAGCGGAACGGTGCCGCCGCGCGCCTCGCTCCGGCCCGCCTCGGCAGTGCCGGGGTCGGGGGCGTGCGCGTCCTGCGCGTCGAGTTCCACCCACTCCGACCACTCGTCGGTGCCGGCGGCGCGGGTGGTGACCTGGACCTGGCCGTGGAGCTCGGCCGCGGGGTCGGTCCACACGACGCCGAGGAGGGAGAACGGGCCGGTGTCGGTGGACGGCAGGCCCTGGGTGCCGGCCGGCTCGGCGGGTTCGGCCGGTTCGCCGCCCGCGCGGGGGCCGGCGTCCAGTGGCTGCAACGGCAGGGACTGGACACCGCCGGTCCGCCGGGCCTCGGCCGCGGTGGTGCCGTCGTTGGGCGGTCCGGCGGCCCGGGCCGCCGCGGGATGGGCGAGGAGCAGAGGGGCGACGAGCACCGCGGTGGCGACGGCGCCGAGCCTGGTGGCGAGAAATGAACGCATGTCAGGATCTTGGGCATATCGTCACACATGTGTCTATTCGTGCTGTGACTCCCGGGTGACGATCCGTGAGGCCGGGTGTCCGCCGGCCGGTCCCGCTCCCCGGCGTACCCTGACGGCGATGAACATCCATGACCGCATCCCCGCCGACCTGCTGCGTTCCGAGCTGGCCGCGGACGGCACCCGACCGCTGGTGACGTTCTACGACGACGCCACGGGGGAACGGGTCGAGCTCTCCGTCGCCACCCTCGCCAACTGGGTGGCGAAGACGGCCAACCTGCTCCAGGACGAGCTGGCCGCCCAGCGGGGCGACCGGGCCGCGCTGCTGCTGCCCGCCCACTGGCAGACCGCGGTATGGCTGCTGGCCTGCTCCGCCACCGGGGTGGTCGCCGACCTCGGCGGCGACCCGGGCGACGCGGATCTCGTCGTCAGCGGCCCGGACGGGCTGGAGGCGGCGCGCGCCTGCGCGGGGGAGCGCGTCGCGCTCAGCCTGCGCCCGCTGGGCGCGCGTTTCCCCGAGCCGCCGGAGGGGTTCACCGACTACGCGGTGGCCGTGCCCGGCCAGCCCGACACGTTCGCGGCCTATGACCCGCCCGGCCCGGACGACGCGGCGCTCGTTGTGGAGGGTGCCACCCTGACCGGCGCCGACGTGCTGGAACGGGCCCGCGCCGACGCCGCCGCGCGCGGTCTTGGCCCCGGCTGTCGGCTCATGTCCCTGGTGGGATACGACAGTTGGGCCGGGGTCTCGGCCGGCCTGTTCGCGCCGCTGGCCGTCGGCGCCTCGGTCGTGCTGTGCCCCGGCGCGCGCGGCCTGGCCGCCGCCGACCTCGCCGCGCGCCGGGAGAGTGAGCGCGTCACCCACTTCGCCGACTGACGGTGGCCGGGGCCGCGCGGCGGCCCCAGGATCGTGTCCATGAGGGTGCCGCGACAGCCCGCCTATCACCTGCTCATCGCCCCGCCGGAGCCGGCCCCGGCGGCCCGCCGCCGCTGGCCGCGCTGGGTGGCGCTCGCCGCGGCGACGGCCGTGCTGGCGACCGCCGCGGTCGGCTGGACGCTGACGCGCCGGGCCGACGCCCCGGGCCCCGGCCGCGGCGTCGGCGTGCTGACGCCGGGCGCCGCCCCGTACTCCGGCGCCCCGGTCTGACGCCGCGCCCGCCGCTGGCGGAAGAGCTCCCACCGGCGCGTTCCCCGCTCCGGAGTCCGCCGGGAAAACCCATGGGTAAGTAAAGAGCAACGCGCGGAAAACCCCAGAAAGGGGTACGACCCGGAGGATTGGTCCCGGAGCCGGGGGTGGAATGCGTCACCGCGATCGCGACCCGAGGAACCTGGCAGCTAGTGTGTGCCGTCTGATCCTCTAGTAGGCACACGGAGGGCGCACGGTTACGTGGAAGCACAGGGACGCGGGGGCGGTATGGATCCCGCGGATCAGTGGGTGTTGAACCCGGAGACCGGTCAATACGAGCTCCGGCTGCCCGGCTCGCGACGGCCCGCACCGGGCGAGCGGCCCGGACAGGCGCCGTCCCCCCAGCAGCCGCCCACCGCCCGTAACAGACCGCCACGGCGGCGTAGCGCCCCGTCGCCCACGCCCGACGGCCCGGCGGCCCCGCCGGACGGCGACCGCGCGAGCTCGCCGGACGGGCCGGTGCCGCCGCAGCGCGACCGCCGCGCCAGGGGCGGCGGCCGCAGCCGCCGCAAGGCCAGGAAGAAGAGCCGGGCCAAGAAGGCGTTCATGTGGATAGGCGGCTCGCTCGCCATGCTGCTGATCGTCGGCTGCGCCGGCGCCTGGTATCTCTACAACCGGCTGAACAACAACATCGAGAAGGTCGATGTCGGCATAGAGAACAACTATCAGTCGGACGAGGCCATCAACATCCTCATCATCGGCACCGACACCCGGGACGGCGAGGGCAACGACTCCTACGGCGGCGAGGCCAGCGAGGGCGCGGACACCACGGTCCTGATGCATGTCTCCCAGGACCGCACCCACGCCACCGGGCTGTCCATCCCGCGTGACCTCATCACCGACATCCCCGACTGCGAGGTCACCCAGGAGGACGGCAGCACCGAGATCATCCCCGGCTCCGAGGGCGTCCGCTTCAACCAGAGCATGGGCGCCAACGGCCGCGACCCGGGCTGCGTCTGGCGGACGGTGGAGGAGCTGACCGGCGTGAAGATCAACCACTTCATGATGGCCGACTTCAACGCCGTGAAGGACCTGTCCACCGCCGTCGGCGGCGTCGAGGTCTGCCTGGAGGAGCCCATCGACGACCCCAAGTCCGGGCTTCAGCTCCCGGCCGGCCGGCAGGAGATCCAGGGCGAGGACGCCCTGGCCTTCGTCCGCACCCGCAGCACGGTCGGCACCGGCAGCGACCTGAGCCGGATCGAGCTCCAGCAGCAGTTCCTCGCGTCCATGGCCCGGACGATCACCGAAGGGAACATGCTCACCAGCCTCGACAACTTCTGGAACCTGGCGGACACCGCCACCAAGGCCCTGACCGTCGACACCGGCATCGGCAGCATCGACAAGCTCTACGGGCTGGCCTCCGAGGTCCGGGAGGTCCCGATGGAGGACCTGAGCTTCGTCACCCTGCCCGTTCTGGACAACCCGGACGAGCCCGAGGACGCCAAGGCCACCGTCATCGTCGACGAGGCCAAGGCCGAGCCGATATTCCGGATGCTCCAGGAGGACATCTCCATGACGGAGTCCGAGGAGGAGTCCGGAGCCGAGGACGCGGGGAACGGCGAGGAGGCACCGGAGATGGCCCCGGCCGAGGAGGTCCGGGTCGACATCTACAACGGCGGCCAGGTGTTCGGCGCCGCCCAGGACACCCTGGACTGGCTCCAGAACGACCAGGGCGTCCTCCTCTCGACCAACAAGGGCAACGCGCCGCAGCCGCAGGAGACCACCACGCTGGAGTACGGCCCCGACCAGGCCGGCCAGGCGGCGCGGCTGGCCGAGATGATGGGACTGCCGGACTCGGCCCTGAAGGAGCAGTCGGCGGACGCCGGCGAGGAGCCCATGGTCCTCGTCCTCGGCGACGACTTCGAGGCCGCGGGCGAGCCGATCGAGGTCCCGGCGGAGCGGCCCGCGGACGTGGACAGCATCACGGCGGATGACGAAGACGTCTGCGCCTCGTGACCGGGACCGCCCCGCGCGGGCGGATGAGCGGAAGTAACGAGTGGGGGGTTCCCGTGCGGAGGACCGGCATACGCGGTGAGGACGATGGCGGTCCCCCGCGCGGTGACACCAGAGCCGAGCAGTTGGGCTGGGACGACAGCCTGTACGACGACGGCTCCGGCCGGGGCCCCGGCGTCCCCGCTCCCCGCCGGGCCGGCGACGGACCCCCGGGCGAGCCGCCGAGGCGGCAGCGTGCCCGGAAGAAACCGAAGCCGCGGTGGCGCCGCATCCTCGTCTGGAGCGCCGGCTCGCTCGCCGTCCTCATCGCCGGCGTCGCCGTCGCCGGCTGGCTCTACATCGAGCACCTGAACGACAACATCACCAAGCGGGACCGGAGCAACGGCGGCAGCGACCTCCAGCCGCCGGAGCCCAACGCCAACGGCGAGACCCCGTTGAACATCCTGCTGCTCGGCTCCGACTCCCGGGAGGGCGAGGAGAACCAGGAGCTCGGCGGCGCCACCGACCTCGCCGGCGGCCCGGTGCGCGCGGATGTGCAGATGCTGCTCCACGCGTCCGCCGACCGCAGCAACATGACCCTCATCTCGATCCCGCGTGACACCCAGGTCGCGATCCCGGAGTGCACCGACCCCGAGACCGGCGAGGTCTACCCGGCCGACGACTCCGACTCCATCAACAACGCTCTCTCGCACGGCGGCCCCGGCTGCGTGGTGGACACCTGGCAGAACCTGACCGGCGTCTACATCGACCACTTCATGATGGTCGACTTCGCCGGCGTGGTGGACATGGCCGACGCGGTGGGCGGCGTTCCCGTCTGCGTCGAGGACAACATCCACGACCCCAAGTCCGGGCTGCGGCTCGAGGCGGGCGAGAGCGTCGTCGAGGGCGAGGAGGCCCTCCAGTGGCTGCGCACCCGCAAGGCGTTCGGTAACGGAAGCGACGTCGGCCGCACCCGCGCCCAGCAGATGTATCTGAGCAACATGGTCGACGAGCTCCAGAACAGCACCTCGCTGACCAACACCTCCGAGCTGATGAACCTGGCCGAGGCCGCCACCAACGCCCTCACCGTGAACCACGAGATCGGCACCGTCCAGGACCTCTACAACCTCGGCGGCGACCTGCGGCAGGTCCCCAACGACCGCATCAACATGGTCACCCTGCCCTGGCTGCCCGACCCGGCGAACCCGGACGTCACGATCATCCCGGACCCGGAGAAGTCCGAGGACCTGTTCTCCATGGTCCGCGACGACATCCCGCTGGACGACCCGGACGCCCGGCCCGCCGATCCGGAGGAGAGCGAGGACGGGGCATCCGCCTCCCCCGAGGAGACCGCCGACCCCGCCGACCAGATCGGCATCGCCGTCCGCAACGGCACGGACGACGGCATCCAGGGACCCGTCGAGGGCCGGGCCGGCGACATCACCGACGAGCTGCACCGTCTCGGCTTCACCGCCGCCGCCACCGACACCACGCCGGCGGCCGAGCAATCCACGATCCTGTACTACTCGGACATAGCGGACCAGGCCAACGCGGAGGCCGTCGCCGAGGCCCTCGGCCTGCCGCACAGCGCCATCCGTACCTCGTCGGACGTGGAGGGCCTCACTCTGGTCATCGGCGCCGACTGGCGCGAGGGCACCGCCTACCCGGAGGCGGCGCCCGACGAGTCCGGCTCGCCGGAGGAGGACGAGCCCGCCGTGGACAGCGAGGACATCATCTCCGGCTCGAACGGCGACGACTGTATGCCGGTCAATCCCGACTACGTGTGGTGACCGGCTCCCGGCGGCTGGCGATGACCTTCCTCGCCAGCCGCCGCGGGCTGGTCAGGAAGCCCCAGCCCCACGACAGGTGCATCGTCGCCAGGGCCAGCGGTATCCGCACGCGCGCCCCGGCCGTCAGCCCCTTGCCCGCGGGCAGCGAGCCGAGCGTGATCGCGGCCAGATAGCCGCCCGGCACGATCAGCCCCCACGGCGTGAGCACCGCGCCCACCACGGTCCCCGCGGCGATGGCCAGCAGCGCCACGGGCGGCGCCAGATAGCGCGGGTTGATCGAGCCGGAGTGGTAACGGGCCACCACGTGCCGCCAACGCCCGTAGTTCCGGTACTGCTTGGCCAGCTCCCGCACCGAGGGCCGGGGCCGGTAGGACACCAGCAGCTCCGGCGAGAACCAGATGAGCCCGCCGGCCTGCCGGATGCGGTAGTTCAGCTCCCAGTCCTGCGCCCGGATGAACTCCTCGTTGTAGCCGCCCTGCTGCTCCAGCACCTCCCGGCGGAACACCCCGAGATAGACGGTCTCGGCCTCGCCCGCCTCGCCCCCGGTGTGGAAGGCGGCGTTCCCCACGCCGATGCGCGAGGTCATCGCGGCGGCCACGGCCCGTTCCCAGTCGTTCTCGCCCTCGGCGTGCATGATGCCGCCCACGTTCGCCGCGCCCTTCTCGTGCAGCAGGCGCACCGCGGTGGCGATGTAGTCCGGCGAGAGCATGCCGTGCCCGTCCACCCGCACGACCACGGGGTGCCGGGACGCCTTGATCGCGGCGTTGAGCCCGGCCGGGGTCCGGCCGGTCGGGTTCGGCACGGTCTTCACGCGGGCGTCGGCCGCCACCAGCTCGGCCGCGATCTCGTCCGTCCGGTCGGTGGACGGGCCGAGCGCGATCACCACTTCGAGCTCGCCGGGGTAGTCCTGCTCCAGGATGTGCCGTACCGCGCTGCGCAGATGCCGCTCCTCGTTGAGCACCGGCATGATCACGGACACGGCGGGGGTCGGGATGCTGGTCACCGGCTCACGTTACCGCGATCGGGGGACCCGGGCGCGCGCCACCCCAGGCCGTAGATCGTATGGCCATACGTTGATCTCGGGAGGTGCCCGATGCCTGTCCGACGCGCCCGCCGCCGCTGGGGTCTGCGAATCGCCGCCGTCCTGGCCGCCGTTGTCCTGATCACCAGCGGAGCCGGCCACGCGCTGGTCGCCACCGCCGAGCACGGCGTGCGCCGCGTCGATCCGTTCGCCGGCCTGCGCGACCGCCCGGAGGCCGGCCGGGGCCTCAACATCCTGATGATCGGCACCGATTCGCGCGACGGCCTGACCGCCGCCGAGCGCGACCGCTACCACGTGGGCGACGCCTCCTGCCGCTGCGCGGACGCGGTGCTGCTGCTGCACGTCTCGGCGAACCGCGACCGCGCCACCGTCGTCAGCCTGCCCCGCGACTCCTACGCCGAGCTGCCCGCGCACGACTTCGCCGCCGGCGGCGGCCGCCACGACGCCCACCCCGACAAGCTCAACGCGGCCCTCTCGCACGGCGGTCCGTCCCTCATGGTGCGCACCGTGGAGGACCTGACCGGCCTGCGCGTCGACCACTACCTGGAGGTCAGCTTCACCGGCTTCATGCGCGCGGTGGACGGCATCGGCGGCGTCGAGGTGTGCACCCCCCGCCCGTTGACCGACAGCTACTCCGGGCTCGACCTGCCCGCCGGCACCAGCCTGCTGGACGGCCCCACGGCCCTGTCCTACGTCCGCGCCCGCCACCTGGAGGGCAGCTCCGACTTCGCCCGCATGGAACGCCAGCAGCGTTTCCTCGCGGCGTTCCTCGACCAGGCGGTCAGCAGCGGCGTGCTGCTGGACCCGGGCAAGATCCGGATCACGGCGGAGGCGTTGCTCGACTCGGTCCGCGCCGACCCCGGCTTCGGCGCCGAGGAAATGCTCGAACTGGCCGGGCTGCTGCGCCACTTCACGACCTCGGCGGCCCAGTTCACCTCGGTCCCCGTCGACGACACGGCCCGCGACGTGCCCGGCCTGGGCTCCACCGTGACCTGGGACCGCGCCGGGGCCGAGCGCCTCTTTGCGGCCCTGCGCGAGGACGCGGCCCTGCCGAAGCCGGCGAAGACCCCGTCCCCCGCCGGCGCCACGGCCCCGGCGACCGAGCGGGCGGACGAGATCACCTGCTAGTCCGGGTCAGCGCACCTCGATGAACGCCGCCGCGTCGCGGGGCGGGCGGGGGCGGGGCGGGGCCGCCGCGTGGCCGACGGCGACCGTTCCCATGGGGTCCCAGTTCGCCGGGAGGTCCAGCTCGGCGCGCACCACGTCACGGCAGAACATCGTGGACGACACCCAGGCCGAGCCCAGGCCCTCGCCGGCCAGGGCCACCAGCAGGTTCTGCACGCCGGCGCCCGTCGCGACCACGAACATCTCCCGTTCGGCCGTCGCGCGCCGCTCGTCGGGGTAGGCGTGCGCGCCGTCCGCGACCAGGCAGGGCACGACCAGATACGGCGCCGCGCGCAGGACGTCGCCGCGCCGCAGCCGGCGCGCGATGCTCTCCTCGGACTTGCCGTCCCGCCGCAGGTCGGCCGTCCACGCCTCGCGCATCGCGTCCAGCAGCCGGGTCCGGGCCCCCGCCGACTCCAGCAGCACGAACCGCCAGGGCGTCGTGTGGTGCGGGGCCGGAGCGGTCACGGCGGCGGCCACCGCGCGGCGAACCGCCTCGGGGTCCACGGGCGCGTCGGTGAACTCGCGGACCGTGCGGCGCAGCGTCACGGCCTCGCGAACGGCCTCGGACGTGCCCAGCCGGAACATGTCGTTGGCGGCGTCCCGGATCAGGTCCCGGGCGGTGCCGCGACCCGGGCCGACGCGGTGGCCCAGACCCCGGACGACGGCGACCGGCAGGCCGTCGGTCTTCCCCTTGACCAGCTCGCCCGCCCCGGCCAGCTCGTCGGCCACGGCGGTGACGGTCACGCCCAGCGGGTTGCCGTAGGGGTCGGTGGTGCCGCGGAAGTCGTCCAGCACCTCGATCCCGGCCGCGCCGATCGCCACGTCCGTCTGGCCCTCCCGCCAGGGGCGGCCGAAGGTGTCGGTGACGACCACGCCGACGTTCACGGAGAGCAGGTCGCGCAGCGCGCGCCGGATGCGCTCGGCCGAGGCGTCCGGGTCCTCGGGCAGCAACAGCACGGTGCCGGGCGGGGTGTTGGAGGCGTCCACGCCCGCCGCCGCCATCACGAAGCCGTGCCGGGACTCGACGATCCGGGCCGGACCGCGGCGCGCGACGACGCGGACGGTCTCCTCCTCGATGGCGTCCTGCCGGTCGTCGGCCTGCCGCACGCGGCCCTCGGCCTTGCTGACGATCTTGGAGGTGACGACGAGGATGTCGCCGTCCGCCAGCCCGGGCAGCCCGGGCGCGGTGGCCGACTCGGCGATGAGCTTGGCGAGCTCGTCCCCGGGCTTCACCTCGGGGATGCCCGGCACCGCCCACACCTGGTACGCGGAGGAGTCCGTCATGCGGCCCTGACCTCCTCGGCGAGCGCCAGCGCCTCGCGCGCCATCGCGGCGGTGGTGTCGAGGTCGGTCATCAGCAGCGGCACGGCCAGGCAGCGAATGCCGTCCGCCTCCACGGACTTGACCGCGTCCGCGTCCACCGTGTCCACCAGCCAGCCGTCCAGCAGCCCGGAGCCGTAATGCTGGGCGACGGCCGCCGCGGTGGCCTCCACGCCCACGGCCGCCAGCACCTTGTCGGCCATGCCGCGCACCGGCGCGTCGCCGACGATGGGCGACAGGCCGATGACGGGCACCCCGGCGCCGGCGATGGCGTCCCGCATGCCGGGCACGGCCAGGATGGTGCCCACGCTCACCACGGGGTTGGAGGGCGGGAAGAGAATGACGTCGGCCGCCGCGATCGCCTCCAGCACGCCGGGCGCGGGCCGGGCGGTGTCCGCGCCGACCGGTACCACCGCGTGCGCGGGGACGGCGGCGCGCAGGCGCACCCAGTACTCCTGGAAGTGCACCGCCTTGCGGCCGCCGTCCCCGTCGTCGATGAGCACGTGCGTCTCCACGCGGTCGTCCGTCATCGGCAGCAGCGTGACCCCCGGCTGCCAGCGCCGGCACAGCGCCTCGGTGACGGCGCTGAGCGGGTACCCGGCGCCGATCATCTGGGTGCGGACAATGTGGGTGGCGAAGTCCCGGTCGCCCAGCCCGAACCACTCGGGGCCGACGCCGTACGCCGCCAGTTCCTCCTTGACGGTGAACGTCTCGTCCGCCCGGCCCCAGCCCTGCTCCTCGTGGATGCCGCCGCCCAGCGTGTACATCACCGTGTCGAGGTCGGGACAGACCTTCAGGCCGAACAGATGAATGTCGTCACCGGTGTTGCCGATGACGGTGATGTCCGCGTCCGGGGCGGCGCGCCGCAACCCGCGCAGGAAGCGGGCGCCGCCGATACCGCCGGAGAGAACCACGATGCGTTGCATGCGGCCCAGTCTGTCAGCAGGCCAGGACGTCCCGGGGCACGGGTTCGGCATGCGAACGGGGGTGCATGCGCATCTCGGTGAGGCCGGGGAAGTAGACGTGCAGGCTGACGGCGGGCCCGAGGGCGGCGTTGACCACCTCGTGGACATAGCCGGGGGCGAACACCCGCAGCGAACCGGGCGTCAGGACCCGGCTGCCGCGGCCCACCGCGTGCTCCGTCAGCGCGCCGTCCAGCACGGTGTACAGCCCGTTGGACGGGCCGTGGTCGTGCCGCCCGCTGCCCTGGCCGGGTACCCAGCTCAACAGCCACGCCTCGTACCCCGGACCCGTGCGCAGCCGGTGGTACCAGCGGCTCGCCGGGTCGTACCGCACCAGGGGCGCCCAACACTCGCGATCACCCGCGAGCGCGGTGGCCAGGGCGGCGAACTGCGCGATCGTGGACGGGTGCTCGGGAGCGGGCGGCAGCAGATGCGGGATCGCCAGCGGATCGCCGGCGATTTCGTTGTCGTTGTCCATGAGGTGTGAGGTGTCGCCATCGGTTGTCGTGGATGGGATGCCCTGGCGGAGCGGCAGGCGCGCGCGCCTGTCAACCGAGCGCGCGGCCGCGACCATTGTTTCATCACATCCGGTCGCCGTGTCCGCGGAAAGGTTTATGCACCCCGTCACGCGGACAGACGCGACACCATCGATGGCCTCGGGAGGCCGTTGCGCATCCGTGATCCGGCTGTGATCCTCATCGCTGCCGACCGCGGGGCGAAACATATCCGGATGCTCGTTCGTCTCTTACTTGTACAAGGCCTGTACCGAGTGCGAAGTGGGAGGAGAACGACCGGATTACGCGGCGGGAGCCGTGCGAGCAAGCATGAGTTTGTGCCGATTTGAACACTTTCCGTGCGCTTGTGGTGCCACAGGGTGAATCATCGGGTGAATAGCAGATCGTGGCTTGACTGCCAGTGAGCAGCCCACTTGTAATTTCACTCGTGTCGTTCGAGCGGTATCGATAACGGCGACATCACGGGGACGCAAAGAAGACGAGGGGCGCGCATATGACCGAGCTGTTCCAACAACTGCTGGTCGACCAGGCGGACGAGGAGCTCGGCTGGCAGGAGCGCGCACTGTGCGCCCAGACCGATCCCGAGTCGTTCTTCCCCGAGAAGGGCGGTTCCACACGCGAGGCCAAGAAGGTATGCCTCGCCTGCGAGGTCCGCTCCGAATGTCTCGAATACGCCCTGGCCAACGACGAACGTTTCGGAATCTGGGGCGGATTGTCCGAGCGTGAACGCCGCCGCCTGAAGAAGGCCGCTGTCTGATCCCCCCTTGACCTCCCCCGACCGAACCGACATCGGTCCGGCGGGTTTCGACGGCCCCAGCCGCTAGTGTGGTGCGCTGTCCGAGACGTAGCGCCGCCACCGCAGGGCGGCAGCGTCCACACCGTCCAGCGAACCGGGGCCAGCACCTCGATGTCCGTGCACAGCCAGCCGGCGGCGCCGCAGCAGCCCGCCCATCCCGAATTCCCGCGGCACGTCGTCACCGCCGTGCTCGTCTCGCACGACGGCGAACGCTGGCTTCCCGACGTCCTCACCGGGCTGTTCGGGCAGGACCGGCCGGTCCAGGACGTCATCGCCGCCGACACCGGGAGCGCCGACTCCTCCGCCACCCTCGTCACCGAGGCGTTCGGCGCGGAGCGCGTCCTCCATCTCGCCCGCCGCACCGGCTTCGGCACCGCCGTCGCGGAGGCCGCCCGCACCGCGCCGGTGCTCACCCCCGACGACCTGCCCTACCTCAAGCGGCCCAGCGCCTGGGACCCCGTCACCCGCACGTGGGACACGAGCACCTACGACCTCCCCGAACTGCCCTTCGGCGAGCCCGTTCACTGGCTCTGGCTGCTCCACGACGACGCCGCCCCCGAGCCCGACGCCCTCCGCGAGCTGCTGCGCCAGGCCGACGCCAGCCCCTCGGCCGCCGTCATCGGCGCCAAGCTGCGCGGCTGGTACGACCGCCGGCAGCTCCTGGAGGTCGGCGTCTCCATCGCCAACAGCGGCCGCCGCTGGACCGGTCTGGACCGCCGCGAACAGGACCAGGGCCAGCACGACCAGGTGCGCCCCGTCCTGTCGGTCTCCACCGCAGGCATGCTCATCCGCCGCGACGTCTTCGAACAACTCGGCGGCTTCGACCGGCGGCTGCCCCTGATGCGCGACGACGTGGACCTGTGCTGGCGCGCCCAGGCCGCCGGCCACCGCGTCCTCGTCGCCCCGGCCGCCGTGCTCCGGCACGCCGAGGCCGCTTCCCGCGAACGCCGTTCCATCGACTGCGCCGGCCGCCTCGGCGGCAGCCCGCACCGCGTCGACAAGGCCGCCGCCTGCTACGCCCTCCTCGTCAACGCGCGCGCCCGCGCGCTGCCCTGGGTGATGTTCCGCCTCGTCCTCGGCACCCTGCTGCGCGTGCTGGCCTACCTCGTCGGCAAGCTGCCCGGCCGCGCGCTGGACGAGGCCGCCGGGCTGCTGACCACCCTGCTGCGCCCGGGCCGCGTGCTCGGGGCCCGGCGCCGCCGCGCCCGCGCCACCGACCCCAACACCGACCCCGCCGAGCTGCGCCCCCTCTTCCCGCCCCCGCTGGCCACCATCCGCACCACCGTCGAACAGGTCGTCAGCAACTTCGGCGGACGTTCCGAGCCCGCCGGCGCCTCCGGCGGCCGGCACGGCGCCGTCGAGTCGGGCCCCACCGACGAGGACGCCGACGCGCTGGACGTCGAGCAGTTCGCCCGCGTCCGTCGGCTGGCCCGCCGCCCGGGCCCCATGCTCTTCCTCGGCCTCCTGCTGGCCGCGCTCCTCGCCTGCCGGGACCTCATCGGCGCCGGCGCGCTCACCGGCGGCGCCCTGCTGCCCGCCCCCGCCGAGGCCGGCACCCTGTGGGACCGCTTCCTGGAGACCTGGCAGCCCGTCGGCACCGGCGGCACCGAGTCCGGCCCGCCCTATCTGGCGCTGCTCGCCCTGCTGTCCACCGTGCTGCTCGGCAGCACCGGGCTCGCCATGACCGTGCTGCTCGTGGCCTCCGTGCCGCTGGCCGGCGCCAGCGCCTACTTCACGTCCCGGCCGCTGGTCATGTCCCGCCTGCTGCGCGCCTGGGGCAGCATCGCCTACGCCTTGCTGCCCGCCGTCACCGGCGCGCTCGCCGGCGGCCGGGTCGGCACCGTCGTGCTCGCCGTGCTGCTGCCCCCGCTCGCCCGCACCGCCGTCCTGGCCGCCGGATACACGAGCCCCACCGGCCGCGGCTCCTGGCGCGCGGTGTGGGCGTGCGCGCTGCTGCTCACCGTGGGCACCGCGTTCACGCCCGTCATCTGGCCGATGGCCGTGCTGCTCGCCATCTGCGCCGTCGCCTTCCCGCTGCGGACCGAGCCCGGCGTCGTTCCGGCCAAGGCCCTGCGGCTCGGCGCGCTCCTGCTCACCCCGGTCGTGCTGGTCGGCCCCTGGTCCTGGTCGGTGCTGCTCAGCCCCTCCGACTTCCTGCGCGAGGTCGGCATGCCCTTCGAAACAGGCCGGGCCACCCCGTTCCAGCTCCTCAACATGAACCCCGGCGGCCCCGGCACGCCCGGCACCTGGCTGCTGATCGGCCTGCTGCTGGCCGCCCTCGGCGCCCTGCTGCGCCGCGAGCGGCGGCTGGCCATTCTCACCGCCTGGGCCACCGCCCTGGTCGCGCTGGTCTTCGCCGTCTGGTCCGACAACGACGGCTGGGCCGGGCCCGCCACCCTCGTCTACGGCCTGGCGCTGCTGTGCGCGGCCGTGCTCGGCGCGGACGGCGCCCGCTACCGGGTCGCCGCGCAGAACTTCGGCTGGCGCCAGCCCGTCGCCGTCGCCATCGCGGGCGCCGCCGCGGCCGGCCCGGTGCTGGTCGCCGCCGGCTGGGTGCTGGGTGGCGCGGACGGCCCGCTGGAGCGCGCCAACCCCGTTCAGGTGCCCGCGTTCGTGGCCGAGGAGAGCACCGCGCAGGACCAGGCCCGCACCCTGGTGCTCGCCGGCCGCGGCGAGAGCGCGGACGGCCCCGCCGACACCGTCGAGTACAGCCTGGTGCGCGGATCCGGCGCCCGCCTCGGCGACGCCGACCTGGCCGCCATGCTCGGCGAGGACTCCGCGCTGAGCCAGGCGGTCGGCGACCTCGCCGCCGGTTCCGGCGCCGACCAGACCGCCGTGCTGGCCGAATACGCCGTGCGCTACGTCCTCGTCCAGGACGGCTCGCCCCGCGAGCTGCACCGGATCCTGGACACCACCCCCGGCCTCCAGCGGCTCAGCCAGGAGGACGGCGGCGCGCTGTGGCGGGTGGACCGCGACGTGTCGCGCGCGATGATCCTGCCCGCCGAGGAGGAGGGCGCCGACGCCCCGCAGGTGCCCGTCGCGGCCGGCGCCGTCGAGGTGCACACCGACATCCCCGACGGCCCGGCCGGGCGCACGCTGCGCCTGGCCGACGCCGCGGCGGCGGGCTGGGGCGCCACGCTGAACGGCGAGCCGCTGACCCCCGTCACCCTCGGCGGCTGGGCCCAGGGCTTCGAACTGCCCGCCGGGGGCGGGCGCCTGGACATCGTCCACGAGACCCCCGGCGGTCACACGCTGTGGGTGTGGGCGCAGGGCTTCGGGCTGCTCGTCCTCGCCGTGCTCGCGCTGCCCGGCCGGCGCCGCGAGCTCGACGACGACCTGCCCGACGAGCCGGCGCCCGTGGTGGCCGCGGCCGGCCGCCGGGCCCGCCGCGAGGCGGCCGCCGCCGCTGCCGCCGCCCCGCCGCCCCCGCCCGCGCCGCCGGCGCCGCCGCTGGCCGACCCGGAACCCGAGCCGGCCGCCGCCGCCGAGCAGCAGCAGCCCCACCCGGGTTACCAGGAGCCGTATCAGGACCCCTACCAGGGCCAGTACCAGGACGCCGGCACCTACTACCCGGGCGGCCGGCCCGTTCCGCAGCAGCCCTACCCCGAGTGGGACGAGCAGGGCTACGACCAGAACCACGTCGCGCCGTACGACTACCCGGCCGACTACGGCGACGGGAGCAACCAGCGGTGAACCGCACCACCATGTCCCTGTTGGCGGCCCTCGTGGCGCTCGCCGCCGTGACCGGCTTCGCCGCGATCCGCCCGGACGACACCGACATCAGCACCCTGGAGCAACGGCTCCCGCGCCCGGTCGAACGCACCGCCCTGACCTGCCCGCGGCCCACCGCCGCCGAGTCGGCGACCACCTGGTACACCGCGTTCACGCCCGGCCCGGCCGGGGCCGAGGAGGACTACACCAGCAGCGAGGAGCCCGGCAGCGCGGCCCTGCTGCCCGCCGCCGAGTACGAGCCGGGCACCGAGGGCGAGGAGACGGAGGAGTCCGGGGAGACCGAGGAGTCGGAGGACCCGGCGGAGGCCGAGCCGGTCGTTCCGCTGGAGGAGCCCGGCGTCCCCGCCGCCGCCCGGGTCACGGACGCCGACGCCCCGGCGCTCACCGGCACGGCCGAGGCGCGGCTCGCCCCCGGCTGGACCGTGCAGCAGACCACGAGCGTCACCGTCGGCACGGGAGCGGGCCTGCTCGGCACGTCGTGCCAGACGCCCGACACGGAGTTCTGGTTCACGGGCGCGAGCACCGCCGAGTCCCGCGCCGACTACGTCCACATCACCAACCCCGACGAGGCCGCCACCGTCGTGGACATCGGCCTGTACGGCCCCGAGGGCCGGCTGGAGACGGACCTCGGCCAGGGCATCACCGTGCCCGGCGGCGCCACCGTGCCGATCCGCCTCTCCACGCTCACCGACGAGCCGCAGACCAACCTCGCCGTCCAGGTGACCGCCCGCACCGGCCGCGTCGGCGCCCTCATCGAGGCCGTCGACGAACAGCTCGGCGCCGACTGGCTGCCGCCCGCCGACGCGCCCCCCGGCCCCCTGGTCATCCCCGGCATCCCGGCGGACGCCGGCACCGTGCGGCTGACGGTCTTCGCCCCGGGCGACGAGGACGTCACCTTCGACGTCGGCCTGGCCGGGGCCAACGGCACGATCGCGCCCGCCGGTTACGAGACGGTGTCCGTGCACGCCGGCACCCTCACCGCCATCGACCTGGAGAACCTGACCCGCGGCGAGGCCGGCTCGCTCGTCCTGACCCCCGCCTCCGGCTCGGGCGGCGGAGCGGTCGTCGCCGCGGCCCGCGTCACCCTCGGCGAGGACGGCGAGCAGGACATGGCGTTCATCCCGGCCACCGCCCCGGTCGACCGGCGCGCCACCGTCTCCGGCAACACCACCTCGGGCACCGAGCTGTCGCTCGTCGCCCCGAGCGAGGCCGTGGAGGTCGACGTCACCGTCTCGCCCGGCACCGAGGGCGGCGAGAGCGTCACCGAGACCTACACCGTGGACGGCCGGACCACGCTCACCTTCGCCCCCGAGCTGCCCGAGTCCACCGACGGCACCTACGCGGTGACGCTGCGGACGAACGGCGGCCCGCTGTACGCGTCGCGGGCCCTGACGGGTGACGAGGACGCCCCCGGGCTGACGATCCAGACGCTCCCCGACGACCGCTCCACGGTCACCGTTCCCGAGACCCGCCCCGAGCTGGCCGTTCTCATGGACTAGGGCCTGTATCGAGTTCCCGCCCGGGCCCGCGACGCCAGTCACGGCACCTCGCCGCTCCCCCAGACTCCGTCTGGGAGGTGCCCCCAGCCGAATCGCGCGAATACGGCCGGGTATGAGCTGCGATCCGGTGCCTTGCTGGGGGTACCTCCCAGGCCCCAAGGGCCTGGGAGGGCACCGCGTCTGACGCCGCGGGCTGATCCGACCGGGAACTCGATACAGGCCCTAGGCGCCTGCGTCGTCAGTCCTGTCCGTACCTCGGGTCCACCGACTCCGGGGCCAGGCCCAGCAGCTCCGCCGCCTGCTCCACGACCACCTCATGCACGAGCTGTGCGCACTCGTCCCGGTCCCGGGCGCGCAGCTCCACCGGGCGGCGGAAGACGACGACCCGGTCCGGCTGGCCGCCCCGGGCCCTGATCACGCCGCCCAGCGGCACGGAGTCCGACCCCGACATCTCCCCGGCGCCGTCCCGCGGCAGCCAGGGCACCTCCTGCACGCCGAAGTCCACGCCGGCGAGCTGCGGCAGCCGGCGCCGCAGCCGCTCGGCCGATTCGTGCACCAGGGAGTCGAACGTGTCCGCCCGGCTGATCGCGAGCGGCACCTGGGGCGGTGCGACGGGTCCGCGCATGCCGCGGCCATGCCGGTCCCGATGCCGATGACGGTTGGCCGGGCCGGATGGGACGGGGGGGGACGCTGCTGGAATTGTCCATCGCCTCCGACCATAGAGGACAAGACGCCGCCGGGAGAGGCGGCGCCGTCCCCTCTCGGCCGCCCCGCCGCCCCCGGACGCGGGACAACACCGAACCTCCGGGCGAATCCGTACAGCGCGGGCGCAGCCGGGACGACACGGCACCCATACGCCCGGCGCGTCGTCGCCCCCCGCTCAGGAGTGCGGTACGGTCCAACATCGTGAGCCCCGTACGTCGCTGTTCGCGCACCGCGTGCGCCCGCCCCGCCGTCGCGACGCTTACGTATGTCTACGCGGACTCCACGGCCGTTCTCGGCCCGCTCGCCACCTACGCCGAGCCGCACTGCTACGACCTGTGCGCCGACCACTCGGAACGGCTGACCGCGCCCCGGGGCTGGGAGGTCGTCCGGCTGGCCGTCGACGCCACCGCCGCCCGGCACACCGCGGACGACCTGGAGGCGCTGGCCGACGCCGTGCGCGAGGCGGCCCGCACCCCGCCCCGCCAGGACCCCCCGCCCGGGCCGGGCCCGAGCGGCGACCCCATGGAGGTGGCCCGCCGGGGCCACCTGCGCATCCTGCGTTCCCCCGAGGCCTGATCCGAGGGCGGTGACCAGGGGCGTAACGTCCGGTCGGTACATTGGGCGGGGAGCGCTCCCCGACAGCACCGCCCATCCTCCGACCTCAAGACAAGGGGTTAGCCGTGCCGGATCTGTCACAGCTCGTGAAGGCCTACGACGTGCGCGGGGTGGTCCCGGACCAGTGGGACGAACGCCTCGCCGAGCTGTTCGGCGCCGCCTTCGCGGAGATCACCAGTGCCAGCGCGATCGTCATCGGCCACGACATGCGCCCGTCGTCCCCCGGCCTGGCCGCCGCCTTCGGCCGCGGCGCCGCCGCCCGCGGCGCGGACGTCACCGAGATCGGCCTGTGCTCCACCGACCAGCTCTACTACGCCAGCGGCGCCCTCGACCTCCCCGGCGCGATGTTCACCGCCAGCCACAACCCGGCCCAGTACAACGGCATCAAGATGTGCCGCGCCGGGGCCGCGCCCATCGGCCAGGACAGCGGGCTCGCCGACATCCGCGCCCTCGTCGAGCGCTGGGCCGAGGAGGGCGCGCCCGCCCCGGTCGACCGGCCCGGCGGTGTCACCCGGCGCGAGACGCTGGAGGACTACGCCGCGCACCTGCGGTCCCTGGTCCCGCTGGCGGGCATCCGCCCGCTGAAGGTGGTCGTCGACGCGGGCAACGGCATGGGCGGCCACACCGTTCCCACCGTGTTCGCCGGGCTGCCCATCGAACTCGATCCCCTGTACTTCGAGCTGGACGGCACCTTCCCCAACCACGAGGCGAACCCGCTCGACCCCGCCAACATCGTCGACCTCCAGGCCCGGGTGCGGGAGACCGGCGCGGACATCGGCATCGCGTTCGACGGCGACGCCGACCGGTGCTTCGTCGTCGACGAACGCGGCGAGCCCGTCCCGCCGTCCGCGATCACCGCCCTGGTCGCCGCCCGTGAGCTGGCCAAGGCGCCCGGCTCCACGGTCATTCACAACCTGATCACGTCCTGGACGGTCCCCGAGGTGGTCCGCGAGAACGGCGGCACGCCGGTCCGCACCCGCGTCGGCCACTCGTTCATCAAGGCCGAAATGGCCCGCACCGGCGCCATCTTCGGCGGCGAGCACTCCGCCCACTACTACTTCCGCGACTTCTGGAACGCGGACACCGGCATGCTCGCCGCCCTGCACGTCCTGGCGGCGCTGGGCGGCCAGGACGGCCCGCTGTCCCAACTCGTCGCGGCCTACGACCGGTACGCGGCCTCCGGCGAGATCAACAGCGTCGTCGACGACCAGGCCGGCCGCGCCGCCGCCGTCCGGGCCGCCTACGCCGACCGGCCCGGCGTCACCCTTGACGAGCTCGACGGGCTGACGGTCACGGCCGCCGACTGGTGGTTCAACATCCGGCCCTCCAACACCGAGCCGCTGCTGCGCCTCAACATCGAGGCGCGGGACGCCACCACCGTCGAGAAGATCCGCGACGAGGTCCTCGCCATCGTCCGCGCCTGACCCCGTCGGGCTCGCGTGCCGCCATGGTGTCCCTCCGGGTAGGGTGACTGCCACAGCCACACACCGCAGGAGGGACGCCATGCCGCTCGTCGAGGCCGCTCTGCTCGACATCCTCGCCTGCCCGGTCTGCCACGCGCCGCTGCGCGAGGACACCGATGAGCTGTTGTGCACCGGAGAAGGCTGCGGGCTGGCGTACCCCGTCCGGGACGGCATCCCCGTCCTCCTGGAGGACGAGGCCCGCCGGACCGGCTGAGCCACCACGTCGGGCCACCGGAGTCCTCATGATCGACGAATCGCTGCTCGACACACCGGACGCGCTGGTCCGCGCCGACTCGCACGGCCTGCTGCGCGCCGTCGCCGCCGGGGGCGCCCACGTTCGCACCGCCGCCCGTTCCGCCGAGGAGTCCGGACTGGGTCAACTGGCCCCCGAGGGACGCCCCGGCACCGTTCTCGTCGCCGGGGGCGGCCCCGAGAGCGCGCTGATCGCCGACCTCCTGGGCGCGCTCGCCGGGGACGGCGTCCGCGTCGCCCGGCTGCACCCCGCCGGCGCCCTGGCCGCGCCCGGCGCGCTGACCTGGTCGCTGCCGCGCTGGGCCGGCCCGCTCGACCTGCTGCTCATCGCCACCGCCGACGGCTCCGAGCCCGGCCTCGGCATGCTGCTCGAGTCGGCCTACCGCCGTGGCTGCACCGCCGTCACCGTGTCACCCGCGGGCTCCCCGCTGGCCGAGGTCACCCGCCACCGGCGCAGCATGGCCCTGCCGTTCACGCCGGCCCCGTTCCAGGACACCACCGGCCACCCGGCGGCGCCGGGACCGGTCTGGGCGCTGCTCACCCCACTGCTGCTGCTCGGCGGCCGGCTCGGCCTGTTCGCCGCCGACGACGCCGATGTCTCGGCCATGGCCGACCGGCTGGACGCCGTCGCCGAGCGCTGCGGCCCCACCACCAGGACGCACGCCAACGCGGCCAAGGCGCTCGCCGCCGAGTTCGCCGCCGCCCTGCCGCTGCTGTGGAGCGAGGGCCCGGTCGCCGGTGCGGTGGCCCGGCACGCCACCGCCGTTCTCACCGCCCTGCCCGGCCGCCCCGCGCTCACCGCCGAGCTGCCCGGGGCCATGACCGCGCACGCCGCGCTGCTCAACGGGGCGCTCGCGCCCGGCACCGACACCGACGACTTCTTCCGGGACCGCGTCGAGGAGCCCGCGCCGCTGCACCCCCGGGTCGTCCTGCTGCGCAGCGCGTCGGCACAGCCCGGCGAGGGCGCCGCCGCGGCGGCCCGCGACCTCGCGTTCGAGCACGGCGTGACCTTCAGCGAGCTGGACGCGGCCGAGGACAGCGGGCCGCTCCAGACCGCCGCCGAGCTCATCTCCCAGCTCGACTTCGCCGCCGTCTACCTGGCGCTCGCCTCCGGGGCCCGCCCCTAGGCCCCGCCCGGCCACGACGCACAGCCCAGCCACCACGAGAAAGAATCCGCCGCGCGATGGACCTCCTCGACAACACCATCAGGCCGTACTCCTGGGGCTCGACCACCGCCCTGCCCGAGCTGCTCGGCACCGAGCCCACGGGCAAGCCGCAGGCCGAGCTGTGGATGGGCGCCCACCCCGGCGCGCCCTCCCGCGTCGACCGCGGCGCCGGCCCGGTCTCCCTCGCCGACGTCATCGCCGCCGACCCGCGCGGCGAGCTCGGGGACGCCGCCGTCGACGCCTTCGGACCCCGGCTGCCGTTCCTGTTCAAGGTCCTGGCCGCCGACGCCCCGCTGTCCCTCCAGGTCCACCCCGATCTCGACCAGGCCCGGGCCGGGTTCGCGGACGAGGAGGCGCGCGGCGTTCCCGTGGGCGCCCCCCACCGCAACTACAAGGACGCCAACCACAAGCCCGAACTGATCTGCGCCCTCACCCCGTTCGACGGGCTGTGCGGCTTCCGCCCCGCCACCGAGGCCGCCGACCTCCTCGACGGGCTGGGCGTCGACCAGCTCAAGCCGTATGCGGACCTGCTGCGCGCCCACCCGGAGACCGGCGCGCTGCGCGAGGTCCTCACCGCCGTCCTGACCGCCGACTCCGAGGCCATGGCCGACACCGTGACCCGGGCCGCCGAGGCGGCCGACCGCCTCGGCCACGCCGCCTACGCCGGCATCGCCCGCCACTTCCCCGGCGACCCCGGCGTCATCGCCGCCATGCTCCTCAACTACGTCCGCCTGCAACCGGGCGAGGCCCTCTACCTCGGCGCCGGCGTGCCGCACGCCTATCTGAACGGCCTCGGCGTGGAGCTCATGGCCAACTCGGACAACGTGCTGCGCTGCGGCCTCACCCCCAAGCACGTCGACGTTCCCGAGCTGCTGCGCATCGTCCGTTTCGAGGCCACCGACCCCGGCGTGCTGCACCCCGCGCCGGTGCCGGACGGCTCGGGCGAGGAGGTGTACGCGACGCCGATCGACGAGTTCCGCCTCTCCCGCCTCGTGCTCGCCGAGGGCTCGGCCGCCCGCGCGCTGCCCGACGGCACCGCCCAGATCCTGCTGTGCACCGCCGGCCGCGCCGTCCTGACCTCGGCCGACGGCGAAAGCCTCACCCTCGCCCCCGGCCGGTCGGCCTGGGTGCGCGCGGGCGAGCGCGTCGAGGTCACCGGCCCGGGCACCGTCTTCCGCGCCACCGTCGCGTTGTGACGGAATCTGACCGGGATTCATCCGGCCGTCTTGAGGCCCCCCGGGGGCCCCGGTGTAGATTCGGCTCCAGAAGTCGACGTCGCTGCTGATGGCAGTCGGGCGGCCCATGGGCCCAGCCCGGCCGAGGGGTAAGAAGGCCCTCCGACGGATTCGAGGCCCGGACGCGCGCTGCCCAAGCGCGCTGCGCCCGCGGCCGTATCGTGTCCGCCAACGCTCAGCTATTGAGGAGCAGTCGTCATGACATCGAGCGTCACCACCGCTCAGGACTTCAAGGTCGCCGACCTGTCGCTGGCCGAGTTCGGCCGCAAGGAGATCACCCTCGCCGAGCACGAGATGCCCGGCCTGATGGCGATCCGCAAGGAGTACGCCGATGCCCAGCCGCTGGCCGGCGCCCGGGTCACCGGCTCACTGCACATGACCGTTCAGACGGCCGTGCTCATCGAGACCCTGGTCGCCCTCGGCGCCCGCGTCCGCTGGGCCTCGTGCAACATCTTCTCCACCCAGGACCACGCCGCCGCCGCGATCGCCGCCGCGGGCATCCCGGTCTTCGCCTGGAAGGGCGAGACGCTCGAAGAGTACTGGTGGTGCACCGAGCAGGCCCTGACCTGGGCCGACAGCCCGACCGGCGGGCCGAACATGATCCTGGACGACGGCGGCGACGCCACGCTCCTGGTGCACAGGGGCGTCGAGTACGAGAAGGCCGGCCGGGTGCCGGACGTGTCCACGGCGGAGAGCGACGAGCACCGCGTCATCCTCGAACTGCTGACGCGCACCGTCGCCGAGACCCCGCAGAAGTGGACGCAGGCCGCCTCCGAGATCCGCGGCGTGACGGAGGAGACCACCACCGGCGTGCACCGCCTGTACGAGATGTTCCGGGACGGCACGCTCCTCTTCCCCGCGATCAACGTGAACGACGCCGTCACCAAGTCGAAGTTCGACAACAAGTACGGCTGCCGCCACTCCCTGATCGACGGCATCAACCGCGCCACCGACGTGCTGATCGGCGGCAAGGTCGCGGTCGTCTGCGGCTACGGCGACGTCGGCAAGGGCTGCGCGGAGTCGCTGCGCGGCCAGGGCGCCCGCGTGATCGTCACCGAGATCGACCCGATCTGCGCGCTCCAGGCCGCGATGGACGGCTACCAGGTGGCCCGCCTGGAGGACGTCGTCGGGACCGCAGACATCTTCATCACCTGCACCGGCAACAAGGACATCATCCTCGCCGCCGACATGGAGAAGATGAAGCACCAGGCGATCGTCGGCAACATCGGCCACTTCGACAACGAGATCGACATGGCCGGCCTCGCCCGCATCCCGGGCGTCGTGAAGGACGAGATCAAGCCCCAGGTGCACACCTGGACGTTCCCCGACGGGCACAACATCATCGTCCTGTCCGAGGGCCGCCTGCTGAACCTGGGCAACGCCACCGGCCACCCCTCGTTCGTCATGTCCAACAGCTTCGCGAACCAGACCATCGCCCAGATCGAGCTGTTCACGAAGACGAACGAGTACCCGACCGGCGTCTACACCATCCCGAAGCACTTGGACGAGAAGGTCGCCCGGCTGCACCTGGACGCCCTCGGCGCCCGGCTCACCGAGCTCCGCCCGGAGCAGGCGTCGTACATCGGCGTCCCGGTCGAGGGCCCGTACAAGCCCGATCACTACCGCTACTGATCGCCACTGATCGCGACTGACGCGAACGGCGGCCCGGCCACGGCCGGGCCGCCCCCGTCTCCCCGCCCATGCCACGCGGCCGCTACAGCTTCCACGACCCCCAGGACGGCACCCCCCTGGGCGAGGAGCGCTTCCAGTGCGCGCCCGGCCCCACCGGCTGGCGCTATGTGTCCCGGTCGTTCGCGCCCGACGGCACGGCCACCGGCTCGCTCGACCTCACCCTGGACGCGCTCGGCCGCCCGCTCCGCCTTGAACTGGCCGCCGCCGGCTGGCAGGTGCGCGGCGCCGCGCTGGACGGCGTCACCTGGGTCCGGATGGCCGCCACCGGCGAGGAGGCCCAGGAGGGCAACGCGCCCGCCCGCGCGTTCACCGGCCGCTCCCCGGCGTTCCTGATCGCCACCGCCCGGCTGCTGCGGCTCACCGAGCCGGGAACCGGCGCCCGGCTGCGGCTGGTCGACCTCGCCCCGCCCGTGCTGGCCCCCCGCACCCGCGACGAGCAGTGGACCCTCACCGGCAGCGAGGCGCACACCGTGGACGGCGCGACGCTCACCGTGGACACCTACCGCGTCGACGACCTGGAGACCGGAGAGCGCCGCACCGCGCACCTCACCGGCGACGTCGTGCTCGCCGCCCCCGGCATCGAGCTGGAGGAACTGGACTCCCCGCCCTCGCCGCCCGCCGACATCACGACGGAGGAGTGAACCCGGCCCCGCGCGGCGCCGGCCGCTCCTCGCGCGGCACCGGAGGAGGCTCCGGCGCCCGCTCCGGCCGCTCGGCGACGGGCGGGCCCGGTGGCACGGGCGGCGCGGGCGACACGGGTATGGACGGCGCCGGGGGAGCGGCGGCCGCCGGCCCCGGGCCGAATGCCCGCTCCGCCTCCCGCCGCTGCCGTTCACCCGCCACCGCGCTCAGATACGCGGCCGGATGCATGCCCGGCGGCGCCGGCGTGCCCACCCGGGCCACCACGTCATCGGCCAGCCGCACCGCCATCGACCAGGCGACCTGCGGATCGAGCTGGCCCATTCGCGTCAGGTACTGCCGCACCGCCAGCCACAGCGGGTCCGGCACCCGCGACAGGTCCAGCCCCGTGAACTGTCCGGCCGCCTCCGGCGGCGGCACCGGCAGGGGCCTGGCCCGGCCGCCCGGAATCCGCTCCCGCACCACGAGCGTCCCCGCGAAGATGTCCCCGAGCCGCCGCCCCTCGGCCGAGACCAGCGAGGCGATACAGGCCACCGACCCCGCGGTCAGGAAGATCTCGACGAAGCCCACCGCCCCGCGCACCAGCGCGTGCCGGAACCGGATCGGCCCGCCGTCGTTCCGCACGACACGCAGCCCGAACGCCAGCTTCCCCAGCGAACGGCCCCGGCTGAGTGTCTCCACCGCGATGGGCCCGCCCACCAGGACCAGCACCAGCAACGCCACCTGAACGGCCCCCGCCGCGGCCGAACCCAGCGGCAGCACAGTGCTCAGCAGCACCACGGAG
Organism: Streptomyces litchfieldiae; assembly: GCF_031845365.1. NCBI lineage: Bacteria > Bacillati > Actinomycetota > Actinomycetes > Kitasatosporales > Streptomycetaceae > Streptomyces > Streptomyces litchfieldiae. The sequence goes on along the minus strand of NZ_JAVREL010000024.1, from coordinate 1,547 downwards.
AGCAGCAGATAGACGCCGACGACGACCACCAGGTCCACCGCGATGGCCATCGCCCGGCTCGGCAGCCGCGCGGGCTGGAGCCCGAGCACCACGGCATCGCCCGTCACCAACTGGCTCATCCGGCCGCGCCCCCTTCGCACACTCCCTTGGACCGCCCTCCGGCGCCCAGTCTGTCACTGTCGTCTGACAAGCTCTGAACCATGGATCTCGACGTGTTCGTCGCCGCGCACCGGGCGGAGTGGGCCCGGCTGGAGGCCCTGCTGCGCCGTCGCCGCCGTCGGCTCACCGGCGCGGAGACGGACGAGCTCGTCGCCCTCTACCAGCGCACGGCCACCCATCTCTCGGTGGTGCGGTCCTCCGCGCCCGACCCGGCCCTGATCAGCAGGCTCACCACCCTGGTCGCCCGCGCCCGCAGCGTGGTGATCGGCACCCGCCGTGCCACCTGGCGGGACGCCCTGACGTTCTTCACGGCCGGGTTCCCCGCCGCCTGCTATCGCACACGGCACTGGTGGGTCCCCACCGCGCTGGTCTTCACCGGGCTCGTCGCCGCCCTCGGCTGGTGGATCGCCGACAACCCCGGAGTCCAGGCGTCGATCGCGGCCCCCGCCGAGCTGCGCGAGATGACCCGCCCCGGCGGCGCCTACGAGACGTACTACTCCAGCAGCCCCGCCGCGGCGTTCTCCGCCCAGGTCTGGACGAACAACGCCCAGGTGGCCGGCATGTCCCTGGCCTTCGGCGCGCTGCTCGGCCTCCCAGTGCTGTGGGTCCTCCTCCAGAACGCGGTGAACGTGGCGACCGGCGTCGGTCTCATGGCCGCCGCGGACCGGCTCGACGTGTTCCTGGGGCTGATCCTGCCGCACGGCCTGCTGGAGCTGACCGCCGTGTTCGTCGCCGCCGGGGTGGGCCTGCGGCTGGGGTGGTGCGTCATCGACCCCGGGCCGCGCACCCGGCTGACCGCGCTGGGCCAGGAGGGCCGGGCGGCGCTCGGCATGGCCGTCGGCCTCGCCGTCGTGCTGCTGGTCTCGGGCCTGATCGAGGGGTTCGTGACCCCGTCCGGCCTGCCCACCTGGGCCCGGATCGCCATCGGCGTCGCCGCCGAACTGGCCTTCCTCGCCTATGTGTTCATCCTGGGCCGACGCGCCGTGGCGGCCGGCGAGACGGGCGACATCGCCGAACCGGACCGCCAGACGGAGGTCCCGGTCGCGGCGTGACCGCGACCACATCCATCTCGGCTTGACGCAGTCGCCACACGCACGTAGCGTTGTCCGAGCTGCCACTGAGCCGCCGGTCGTCACCGGCTGGTGGGTGGGAGCAGCCCCCATCACCAGTTTCACTCCGAACCCGCGAGGGTCTATTTCGGCTTGCCCGAAATAGGTGCTCCGGAGCCGGATTTGGAATTCGGCGGGGATTGCTTCTAGAGTGGTGGACACAGCGAAGGGAACGCCCGGAGGGTCCCGGTGAGGGATTCGATGGAAGCGTCCGTTCCTTGAGAACTCAACAGCGTGCCAAAAGTCAACGCCAGATTTTTTTGGTAACTATTCAGCGAG
>NZ_JAVREL010000023.1:0-119625 GCF_031845365.1 Streptomyces litchfieldiae | reverse complement strand
TCCGGCAGGTCACCGCCCTCACCAAGCCCCAGAAGGACCTGCTGGCCAAGCTCGACGTCCCCACCCCGAAGCAGATCATCGCGCTCGAACCCACACCCCGCTGACCAGCACGAACACCAGCGCCTAGAGAAACGCCTCTCAGACGCCCTCACCCATGTCCACGCAGGTCAGACCCCAGATTCACCCCTCCAGGCCGCTGAATTACGCGGAACGCAGGCCGCAAGGCCATCGTCGAACCCGTCTTCGGACAGATCATGACCTGCCACAACGGCCGTCAGCTTCTCCTGCGCAGCGAGGACGGAGCCCGAGGAGAGTGGCGGCTGCTGGCCGCCTGCCACAACTTCCGCAAAGCCTTCCGGCACGCCGGAACCGCTGACTCGCCGCGGTGATCGCCTGACCGGCGCGGACACCGGCCCTACCCAGGCCGATTCCCGGACCGGCAGGACCGGCCACCGAACGCCGCGAGACACCGGCCGGCGACCACGAGCGATCCCGCCGATCACGACCACCCGCTCAGTTGCCCGTTACTGAGACACGCTCCTAGTAGAGTGTCGCTGCTAAATATCGTTGTTGTGGTAGACCGTTCGTGGCGGTCTTCCTCCTATCTGCCGCCAGGGGGCGTGTCATGGCGCGGTCGAGTTTGCCGTCGGTGAGATTGAGTGCTGACGATCGTGAATGGCTGACCCGGATCGTGCGGACCGGCGCGCATCCGGCGCAGGAGGTACGGCGCTCGCGGATCCTGCTGGAGTTGGACGAGAGCGTCGGTGAGCCGCCGGGCCGGCGCGCGGTCGCCGAGAGGGTCGGAGTCGACCCGCAGACGATCACGAACGTGGCCAGGGCATATATCGGGCATGATGGCGATGTCGGGGCCACGATCCGGCGTAAGAAGCGGTCCACGCCGCCGGTCGAGCCGATCGTGACCGGCGAGGTCGAGGCCAGGCTGATCGCGCTGGGATGCTCTACGCCCCCGGCAGGCAGGTCGCGATGGTCGCTGCGACTGCTGGAGAAGCAGGTCGCGCTGATGGACGACATGCCGGATCTGGACCACTCGACCATCGGGAGGATCTTTGAAAAACGGCGCTTCGTCCTCATCTGAAGAAGTGCTGGACCATCCCCGCCAAGGCAAACGGCGAGTTCGTCGCACGGATGGAAGACGTCCTCGACGTCTACGTTCGCCCCTACGATCCCGCCGTTCCGGTGGTCTGCATGGACGAGAAGCCCTACCAACTCCTCGATCACGCCCGCGACCCCATCCCCGCCGCTCCGGGGCGTGACCTGAAGGAGGACTCCGAGTACGTGCGTGGTGGGACCTGCTCGATCTTCGTGTGGGTCGAGCCACTGGCCGACCACCGCCGCGTCAACGCCCGCCGACAACGAACCCGCCTGGACTGGGCCGAGGAAGTCGACCAGCTGCTGACCTGCGACTATCCCGACGCGGAGAAGGTGGTGCTGGTCATGGACAACCTCAACACCCACACCATCGGCTCGCTCTACGAGACGTTCAAGCCTGCCAAGGCCCGCGAACTGGCCGCCCGTCTGGAGATCCACCACACCCCCAAGCACGGCTCCTGGCTCAACATCGCCGAGATCGAACTCGCCGCGCTCACCCGGCAATGCCTTGACCGCCGCATCGCCGATCTTGACGTCCTCAACGTCGAACTCGCGGCCTGGCAGCAAGCCACCAACGACGATCAACGCCAGGTCAACTGGCACTTCACCACCAGCGACGCAAGGACCCGACTCCGCCACCTATACCCCGAACTTTAGCGGCGACACTCTACTAGTCGCGTGACGCCCGGTTCGTGGTGAACTGCCAGCTCAGCGGTGCTCCCGGAACGTGACAGGCACGGGCTTCCAAGATCATGGAGTTCTCTACGTCCCGTGATCCGAGTGGAAGACCGTGCCTGCCGACGCATCATCGCTGATTCCGCCTGCCCTTGACCAACTCCGGGAGCATCCCGAGGTCGCGTCGCAGGAAGTCCCGGGCCTGCTGGAGCGGCTGGCCGAGGTACCGGACCCGCGTGACCCACGCGGGGTGCGTCACCGCTTGGCCGTCGTGCTCGCTCTCACCGCGTGCGCGGTGCTGGCCGGAGCGACCTCGCTGCTGGCGGTCGGCGAGTGGATCGCCGATGCCCCCGGGTATGTGCTGGAACAGGTCGGTGCGGATCCCGATCCGCTGCTGCCCAGGCGAGTCCTGCCCGCCGAGACCACGGTTCGCCGACTGCTGGCCCGCATCGACGGCGACGCGCTGGACCGGGCGGTCGGACGCTGGCTCGCCGACCGCCGCCCGAAGGCGGCCGGGCTACGCGGCCTCGCAGTGGACGGCAAGAGCCTGCGCGGCGCCGCAAAAGCGAACGGCCGCAAGATCCACCTGCTCGCCGCACTGGAACACGCCACTGGCCTGGTCCTGGGCCAGTTGGACGTCGGCGAGAAGACGAACGAGATCACCTGCTTCCAGCCGTTGCTGGACACCGTCGCCGACCTGGTTGGGACCGTCGTCACCAGCGACGCCATGCACACCCAACACGGGCACGCCGCCTACCTCCTCGGCCGCGGTGCCCACTACATCGTGATCGTCAAGGGCAACCAGAAGAAGCTGCGCCGACAGCTCAAGGCCCTTCCCTGGAAGGACATCCCGCTTCAGGGACGCAGCCGAGGAACCGGCCACGGCCGCTCGGAGATCCGCCGGATCAAGGCCGCCACCGTGAACAGCCTCCTCTTTCCCGGAGCCCGCCAGGCCATCCAGATCAAGCGCCGGCGCACCGACCGCAAGACCGGCAGGACCACCGTCAAAACGGTCTACGCCGTCACCAGCCTGACCGCCGAGCAGGCCACCGCAACCCAGCTCGCCGAACTCATCCGCGACCACTGGAAGATCGAGGCCCTGCACCACGTCCGCGACACCACCTTCGCCGAAGACGCCTCCCAACCACGGACCGGCAACGCGCCCCGCGCGATGGCCACCTGGCGCAACCTCGCCATCGGATCCCTCCGCACAGCCGGAGTGAAGAACATCGCGGCCGGACTCCGCCGCAACGCCCGCGACCCCCGCCGCCCCCTCGCTCTCCTCGGCCTCAAGTGATCACGAACCGGACGTCGCGCGACTACGCCGAAGCCCTGGCCGCAGACCGCCGGATCTTCATCCGGGAAATTGGCGTCCTCCCCGAGCTCGTGCAGTCTACCGCAGCCCAGTCCCGAGGGCCTGGACACCCTGCTTCCGCAGCCACCGTCCGCTAACGTTGCAGTCGAATACCTCACGCTCCCCACGCAATTCGAAACCCATCAGAGCCACTTCCGCGTGACGACGTCATCCGCAGCCCGGTTAACCGAATTCCGCCTGCGCCACCTCGAATCCAGACGCATCATCGTGCGGAATGGCATTCCACAGCGAAGTCGCCGACTCCCATACGACCTGCACCACGGGCAAATCAATCCCATCACCCGAGAGCGTGATAATCAACAGAGAGTCCGTTTCATTGATACGCCCGGAAATATCCTCTGCCGCTACCTGGGAAACCGAGTGTCGCACGATAGAGGGGCTGGAATGGAACTCAATTCGCGTACCCCCGGCCACTGCTGCTGATTCAGTCGATCCCAGCGACACCGAAGTCCACTCCTGCCCAGAGGACCTGTCATCCGTGAACACAGGACGACTCTGGGTGTTGAAGCTGTCCACCAGGAGATCAATCGCTTCATCAGGACTTATCCCGCCAGCGGCGCAGTAGAAGTTGATGTTGTACGTCACGACACTCCTCGCTATCCCACACTGCGAATCACGGCGATGTTGAATCCGTACTGCTGCTGCAGCCAGGCATCCTTCGCTTGCTGAGCAGCATTGTACGGAGACCCACCTGTCTTCGCCTCCACGTAGCCTAGGAGGTTCCCGTCCTTGTCCCAGACCCCTATGTCGAAGGTCCGCGGGCCGTGAGGAGTCGAAAACGTGAGGGCACCCCTATTCTCTCCATCGGTAACGACCGTCCTCCCGCGTTCCCTCAGGAAGGCTGCGACGTCGTCCCGGAATCCATCGCCTGCGGCTTTATTTATGAGGATCTGAGCCTGCGGTCCTTCAAGGTCGTTGATCGTGCCTCGGGTATCAACCACAAATCTCGGGCAAGACGAGTTGTGTACCAAGACGGGCGATTGCCCGGCAAGCACATAGTAACCGTGCCCTGGAAAGCGGCGGGGGCGCCGCACGGCTTGTGGCCGAACTCAGAGGCGGTGCCACCAGCAACGCGGATGGTGCGCCAGGTGGCGCCGCAGGTGCCGGTGGCGGCGTAGGGAACCCCGTTGCGGGTGATGGTGGCGGTGGTGGTCATGGGGGTTGCTCCCTTGGCTGGGGGGTGGTGCCGGGTGACGTCCGGCCGAACACCTTTACTGTACCTAGTTCACTTCCTGCGTGCAAGTCAACTCGGAAATGCAAGGAGAACTCTCGATCGACTTGTGTACTAGGTTCAGTTTCTTGTACGGTTGGCAGCGCCGGACGTCACCCGGCCCAATCGAAAGGGAGCAACCCCCATGAGTGACCGCATCTGGTCGAACACCAACAGCAATGAGCGGCTGTTTCACGGGTTCAGCGGCAGCAGTGAGCCGCGCGGCATGTGCAACCGCCGTATCCGGCCGGTCGATGGCCGCCGCAACGGGGAACCGCTGCTGACTGCCGAGGAGGTTCGCAAGCTGCCTCAGGCGAGCCTGTGCGAGCGGTGCGAGAAGCTCGCCGCCCGCGCCGAGAGCGTCGAGGCTTCCGACACCGAGCAGACCACCACGCCGGCCGACGAGCAGGGGCCGGCCGAGGAGCAGCGGCCCGAGTGGCGGACGTTGAAGGGTGCCGCCACGCCGTTCCGCATCCACACCCGTAACGGCAACCCGCTGGGCCGGCAGGGCACCCCCGGCGACGAGACCATGACCATCACGCACATGGAGACCCGCGCCGGCGGTCGGTACGGCACCACGACCGACGGCCGCGAGGTGTGGCTCGGTGGCACCGCCACGAAGGTGTGGTTCACCCCGGGCGCCGCGCCCGAGGCCGAGCCGAACGCCACCGACGCCGAGCGCTCCGTCGTTGCGGCCACCTTCGAGCCCGGTACGCACATCTCGGTGCCCCTCGGCCGTGCGCGAGTCGTCACCACCCGGGAAGAGCGCCCGTTGTTCGGCGTCGGGTCCTCCACCCACATCGTCTACCGCCTCGACGACGAGCCGGACGGCAAAGAGAGGCTGATCCCCGCCGACTCCCCGAGCCTTGACCGCCTGTGCGACGTCTGCGATCAGGTCGATGACGACTCGATGCCCGGGAACGGCATCACGTGTGGGTACTGCCTGGCCAAGCAGCGCGACGACGAGCAGCGCATCGTCGAAGGGGTCATCGTGGAGCACGCGGGCACGGCCGAGGGCAGCCTGCCCCGGCACGCCACGCACCCGGATGTCGTCGCCGCCCGTGCCGCGCTCGCCGAGGTGAAGCCGGCCCGGCTCACCGACGACATCGACACCCACCGGAGCGCCGACGAGCGCGACATCGACCGCAGTGTGCGCGGCTACATGCTCGACCCGCGCGGAAACGGTCGCGTTGCGGCGTACTGGATCGAGGGGGGACTGCACACCCGGCCCGACAGCGAGCCGCACACGGTCGAGCTCGGCTTTCTGCGGGATCGGTTCGAGCGCGCCGGCTGGACGGTTGAGCCCAAGAGCCTTACCTGTGTGTTCGCGTGGCGCCCGGACGGCGGCGACGCTGCCGAGCAGTCCCCGGCGCCTGAGCCGTCCACGGCTGCCGATCTGACCCCGATGGCCGACCGCAAGCTCGCGGAGAACCGTTGCGTGCACGACCAGTACGCGCGGCCCGACGTGTCCGGCGACCCGGTCACCGCGTGCGCCCGCAAGCGGCCCAACCAGGGCGCCGGCGTGTGGTCCGACGAGGGGTGCGTGTACGCGGCTGACTGCGCCGTAGACGCTGCCAACGAGGCGGCGCGGCTGAACGAGGAGGAGGAGCACCCGGCCGACGATCCGCTGTACGGGTGGGACCTGATGTGCCCGGACCACGAGAACGAGGAGCAGACGCACGACGGGTGCGAGGAGTGCGCGGCCGAGGACGAGCGCGACGCCGCCAAGGCCGAGCACGCCAGCACGGTCGAGGCCATCGAGGATGGCGAGCGCGCCGACGGCACATGGCGCGGCGGTTGGATCGCTGGCGCACCCGAGCCGCCCGCCGCCGCGCTGTTCGACGTCGGCGATGAGGATACCGGCGAGCAGGGTGCGCTCTTCGCCTAACGTCCCTCGTACGCCCGTCCCGCACCCCGCGGGGCGGGCCCGAGCGAACCGGGAGCACTCACAATGAGCACCGACACCCCGCACGAGCCGTACCCGCCGGCCGCGAGCGCCGGCCCCGTGCCGGGGCCCGAGGTGGCCGCCGCGATCCGCATTCTCTTGTCATACGTCGAGGAGCACGAAGCGGCCGACCCCCGCACCGCTTTGGCCGCGGCCGGCCGCGCGCGCCGCGCGTGGAAGCGCTGGGAACCGCGCGTCATCGAGCTCATCGTCACCAACCGCGAGGCCAAGGTGCCCGCCTCGACGATCGCCGACGAACTCGGCGTTTCCGAGTCGTACGTCTACCGCATCGCGCGCGAGTACAGCCGGTACACGTGGCGCCTTGACGTGCTCGACGTGGGGCACGACGGCGGTTGGCGCGAGTACCAGAGAGGCGACGACGTGGCCGAGGACCCCGCGCACCTGGTCGAGCCCGTCGTCGTCGAGGCCCTCGGCGACACGGCAGAGGCGACCACGGCGCGCGTCACCATCTGGCGCGCCAACGACGGCGAGCGCGCCGACCCGGTCCTGACGCAGGAGTGCCCCGCCCTGTCCGCGCCCGAGTAGACCACCACAAGAGCAGGCCCGCCTCGACGACGTCACCGCCGGGCGGGCCCTGACCAGACGGGAGCAACCCCCGTGGCTACGACTCACCCTAGGGCCTGTCGTTTGGATCTTCGCGCGATCCGGCAACGCAGCCAGGCGGGATGCCAGGGGCCCGCGAAGATCCAAACGACAGGCCCTAGCCAGCCGCTTCCCTCAGTAGACGCCGCAGCTCGGCGACGTCTCGCTCCAGCTCGACAAGTTGCTCGTAAAACATGGAACTTGCGGTCTCGTTCGCCGTGCCGCCACCCCGAGACGAAAGTCGATCGCGCCACCGTTCTCGCCACGAACGTCGCTGACGAGCGCGCGCGTCAAGCAGTAGGCGGTGCTGCTGGAACCCTCGGTAGGTCCTGATGGCATGAAGCACCGGGCCGATGGCGAAGAACATGTTGATCATCTCCACCCTTCCGGACTTCTGTGTGACGGACTCTCGGTCGCCGAAGAGCAGGGACATATGGTCGTGCATCACGTCCTGAGCAGTGAGTAGCGAGTCATAAACGATCCCCCATCGGGTCTGAGGATCGGCCTCCGCCAGGGGTGGGGCGGGCAGTGCGGACAACAGGCGCTCGGCTACAAGCGGTTCGGGGTCGCTGACCGACCACTCGCCGTCCAGACTCATCGTGGGCAACTTCACGTAGACCATGCCGCCGATCGTAGAGAGGACGTAACGGGACCCCTCCCCGTCTCGAACTCGCACCACACGACCTAGCCCCGCCCCCGCGCCGACCCCACCGGCCGCCGGCCGCCGGCAAGACCATCAGCGTTCGCGTTGACGAGCCACTACACGATGACCTCGCCGTGCTCATGGCGTGCGGTATGACGGCGTCGGACGCCGTACGACACGCCGTTGACATCGTGGCTGCCATCTACCGCAACGCATGGGCGCTCGGCGCTTACCCCGAGTACGTCGCCCCCGTGATCGAGTCGGCGAACCTCACCCCGTATGACCCGTATGACAGCGCCCGACGCTCTGACCAGGACGTATGACGGGCGTCGGACGCTGTGCATCCTCTGGCCAAGCGAGGATGGGCAGCGTCCGACGGCATTCCGGAGCAAGGGCATTCATTCTCGCCAGGCGTCACGCAAGCGGCGAAGAGCCCGGATCGCGCGCACTGCCTTGTCAGACAGCGCAGGTATCTGATCCAGGACGTACCCAAGGATGAGGACGCATCCGGCGAGGACTGCGACGACGGCCACCGCCCACCCGACCGCTTCCATGCGGATCGTTCACCTTCCCCTTCTCGGGGCGGTCGATCCGACGGGGCAGGCTCGGACCAACCGCCACATTGGCGATCACGCCGAGTCCCTGCTCAGTACAGCGAATCTCGTTCTTGCTGGGTACTGCATGGACTTGCGAGCTACTCAAGCGAATGCAGCACCACTCCTGCGTCTAGGCGACCGATGTACTGAGCATCGGTCGCCCGCGCTCAGCAGTATGTACCGAGATGGGGGAGGCCACAAAACGAGACTTGCCTCGTTACCGTTTCGTGATCTAAAGTGGTTGGCGCCTCCGGCGTGCCCGGAGCACCACGACGAACAACCCCCGCGCGCCCCGCGGCCGAATCCCCCTCGGCCGCGGGGCGCTTGCTATGCCCGCCGCCGGGAGGTGAGATCGTGGCCGACCCGATCACCCCCGCGGAACGGGCCGAGGTGCGCCACCGGCACGCCGCCGGCGAGAGCCGCAACGCCATTGCCCGCGCCATCGGCCGCGCGCCGGCGAGCGTGTCGAAGATCGCCACGCAGGAAGGCTTGCGGTTCGAGGGCGGCGCGCGCGTCGCGCCGGCCACCGAGGCGCGCCGCGCCGATGCCGCCGCCCGCCGCGAGCAGCTCGCCGCCGACGCCCTCGACGCCGCCCTCGCCCAGGTCGCCCGCGCCGATGGGTCCGACACGGCGCGCGATGCGCGCGACCACGCCACGGCCGCCCGCGCGCTCACGGAGGTGCACGCGCGCGTCACGGAGCTCGCCCGCGGCACCGGCCACGGCAGCCGCGGCGCGTCGATGCTCGACCGCCTCGCCGATGCGCTGCTCGGCCCGAACGGCGAGGAGACCAGCGGGGAGGGGTGAGCATGACGGCCGCGCCCCCGCTGTCCGAGAAGCAGATCCGTTCGATTCGCGAGGCGGCCGACGCGCGTATCTCCGTGTGGCACGGCGCCGTACGTTCCGGCAAAACCATTGCATCCCTGGTTGGGTTCCTGCTGGCCGTGCGGCGCGCGCCGGCGTCCGGGCTGCTGCTCGTCTGTGGCCGCAGCCTTCAGACGATCGAGCGCAACGTGCTTGAGCCGTTGCAAGACCCGTCTCTGTTCGGGGACGTGGCCGAGGAGGTGCACCACACCCGCGGCGCCACGGTCGCAACCGTGCTCGGCCGGACCGTCCATCTGATCGGCGCCTCGGATGCGCGGGCGGAGGGCAGGCTGCGCGGGCTCACGGCGTCGCTCGCGTACGTGGATGAGCTGACGTTGTTGCCCGAGGCGTTCTTCGTGCAGCTCCTCGCCCGCCTGTCTGTTCCGGGCGCTCGCGTGTTGGCGACCACGAACCCCGACGGCCCGCGGCACTGGCTCAAGGCGAGCTACCTCGACCGCGCCGAGCAGCTCGACCTGGCCGCGTTCCACTTCCGCCTGGACGACAACCCCAGCCTTTCGCCGGCGTACGTTTCCGCGCTGCGCGCCGAGTACGTCGGGCTATGGCGCCGGAGGTTCATTGACGGGGCGTGGGTGGCCGCGGAGGGCGCCGTCTACGACATGTACGACGAGGCACGGCACGTCGTCGGCGACCTCCCACCGATGCGCCGTTACTGGCTGGGGATCGACTACGGCACCACCAACGCCACCTCGGCCGTACTGCTCGGACTCGGCGATGACGACCACCTGTACGCCGCGGCCGAATGGCGCTGGGACTCCCGCACGAGGCACCAGCAACTCACCGACGCGCAGTACAGCGCCCGTATCCGGGCATGGCTCGACGCCCTCGACATCGTGCCCGCATGGACGTTCGTAGACCCCTCGGCCGCGAGCTTCATCACGCAACTGTGGGCCGACGGACACCCCAACATCGCCCGCGCCCGCTCCGACGTCCTCGACGGCATCCGCACCGTGTCAACCGCGCTCGGCGCCGGCGTGCTGCGCGTGCACCGCTCCTGTACCGGGCTGCTCGACGAACTACCCGGCTACGCAGGGGACCCGAAAGCCAGCGAAGCCGGCGAAGACCGGCCGCTCAAGCGCGACGACCACTCATGCGACGCACTGCGCTACGCCCTCCACTCCACCGCACACGAGTGGCGCCACCTGATCCCCGCACCCACCGCCGATACCGCCGAGGGGGTGAGCCGTGCCCCTGCCTGACAACGGCACCCCGTGGCCACCACCGGCGTTCGCACCCGAGTACCGCGACATGCGCCGTGATGACGCTTGGTACGCCGGCGACCGGCGACGGCTGGCCGAGGCGTACGCACGCGAGCCGCACCGCGCGGACGGACGCCGCCGGCTGTGGGGACGCCGCCCGCCCCAGCCGGGCCACCGTGACGAACGGCTGCACATCCCGTTGCCCGCGGACATCGCGCACGCCTCGGCCGCGCTGCTGTTCTCCGAACCCCCGACGTTCACCGTCGCCGACCCGGGCGCCCAGGCCCGCCTCGACGAGCTCGCCGACGCCGGCGGCGTGGCAAACACGCTGCTGGAAGCCGCCGAGATCGCCGCGGCATTGGGTGGGGCGTTCCTACGCGTGACGTGGGACGCCGAGCTCGCGCCGCGCCCGCTGCTGACGTCCGTACACCCCGATGCCGCCGTGCCCGAATTCCGGTTCGGCGTCTTGTCGGCCGTGACGTGCTGGCGCGAGCTGTCGAGCGACTCGGCGACGGTATGGCGTCACCTCGAACGCCACGAACCCGGCGCCATCCTGCACGGGCTCTACCAGGGCGACCGCGACCGCCTCGGCGTGCGCGTGCCGCTGACCGACCACCCCGACGTCGCCGAGCTCGCCGACTCCCTCACCACCGGCGACACCATCACCACCGGCATCGATCAACTCACCGCCGCCTACGTGCCCAACATCCGCCCCAACCGGAAGCGCCGCGGCTCGCCACTGGGCCGCAGCGACTACCAGGGCACACACGATCTGTTCGACGCCCTCGACACCACATGGTCATCGTGGCTGCGCGACATCCGCCTCGCCCGCGCCCGGCTGATCGTGCCCGCCGGATACCTCACGGACAACGGCCCCGGCCGCGGCGCCACGTGGGACGACGACCGCGAGGTGTGGCAGGCGCTCAACATCCCGCCCACCGAGACCGGCGGCGCCGGCATCACGTTGAGCCAGTTCGCGATCCGCGTGGAGGAGCACCGGGCCACGGCCGAGGCGCTCACGCGGCAGGCGGTCGAGTCCGCCGGCTACTCCGCGGCCACGTTCGGACTCGGCAGCGAGGGCGGGCCGGCCGTGACCGCTACCGAAGTCACCGCCCGCGAACGCCGCAGCATGATCACGCGCGACGTCAAGGCGCGTTACTGGTCGCCGGCGCTCGCCGACATGCTGCAGGTCATGCTCCGGCTGGACCGCGTCTTGGGGTTCTCCCGCGTCGCCGCCGAGGAACGCCCGCGTATCCGGTTCGGCGACGCCGTCAGCGAGGACCCCCGCGCCACGGCGGAAACCCTCTCACTGCTCGCACAGGCCCAGGCTGCCAGCGTCGCAACGCGCGTGCGTCTCCTGCACCCCGAGTGGGATGACACGGCCGTCGCCGAGGAAGTCGAGCGTATCCAGGTGGAAACCGGCGCCACGGTGCCCGACCCCATGCAGGCCGACGCACTTCCGTAAAGGGCCGCCGCCTCCCGAGATGACATGACAACGCCGCCCCTTTTGGAGTTGAGAAGTGAACATGCGAAAGAGAATTGCCGCTCTCGCGGTTGCGGCCGTGCTCGCCGGAACCCTCACGACGGCCGCCCATGCGCACGCCCCGACCCGGGAAAGGGCCGAGAGGGAATCGCGGGATTCCGCCCCGACGATTGTCCTGATGCATGGGGCGTTCGAGGACGCCACGGCATGGGCCGGCGTGACCCGCCGCCTTCAGAGTGCCGGATACCGCGTGATCGCTCCTGCCGTACCCCTGCGTGGCATCAGCGCCGATGTTGCCTACCTCGACAGCGTCATGCGGACCGTTCAGGGGCCCGTCGTGCTGGCCGGGCACTCCTACGGTGGCGTCATCATCAGCAGCCTTGCGGCACGCTATCCGGCCCGGGTGGCGGCGCTGGTCTACGTGGCCGCCCTCATCCCGCAGACCGGCGACACCATCAACGAACTACAGGTCCAGTTCCCTGGCACCACACTCGGCCCGGACACCACATACACGGCCGACTATCCGGGCGGCACCGACATGTACGTGCGCCCGGAGTCGTACCGGAGCGTGCTCGCCGGCGACCGCACAGCGTCGGATGCCGCAGTGGCCGCCGCCACGCAGCGGCCGTTGAACACCGCGGTATTCACCGAGGAGACAACGACCCAGGCACCCGCCGACATTCCAAAGTTCGCCATGATCGCGACGCGTGACCGTGCTGTGGTCCCCGCGGCCCAGCAGTTCCAGGCAGAGCGCGCGGGCGCCCGGATCTATCCCGTCTGCTCCGCTCACGACATGCCGGTGTCGCACCCGTCAGCGGTCGCGAGCGTGATCGAGGAAGCGGCGGCCGGGGCAGGGTGACGTGACGGGAATTCACTCATTGCTGCGCGCGGAAAATGATTCGCAATACCCGCTCGGCGCGCCTGCGAATCTCTTCACTTCTATGCCCCAAGCATAGGAAAACAACGACTGCGACGGTTAATGCGAAGAGCAGCGCCGCCCAGGCAGCCGCGCTATACAGGTTTGCCATGGCTAGGACGATACCCCGAACTCCGACCACCTAGGATAAACACCTAGACTTGCGCAATTCTATGTGTGTATGTAGAGTTGCACGGCGCGTGTGCTGGTCAGCGCACGATTCGAGGGATGGATTCCCGTAGTTGCAGGCCAGCGCAACGGGGTAGCAGTGATCGGTTTCTCAATTCGATCACGGCTCGAACTGCTGTAGTTTCTCCTCCTTTGCCCCGGTTACCTCGGCTGAGGTTTCCCTGACGTCGTTGTGGCGATTACGTCTTTGCCGGGGGTGGGTCATGCCGATTCATCCGGGCATGGTCGAGGACTTGTCGGCCGGCGTCGCCACCCTGTACGCCGACGCCGAGCAGCGCCTGCTCGCCGTCGTGGCCCGACAGCTCGCCGACGGGCTCGACGCACCGGGGTGGGCGGTGAACAAGCTCCGGGACATCGCACCGCTACGCCGCGCCGCGGCCGGCATCGTCGAGGCCCTCGCCACCGCCACCGAGCTGGAGGTCTTCGACGTCGTAGCCGAGGCGTTCAACACCGGGGCGCGCGCCGGCGTCGCCGAGCTCGGCGCCCTGGCCGACGACGACGCCCGGCGCATCGCCGAGACCACCCCCAACACGCGCGCGGTTGACCGGCTGGCGATGGAGACGGTTCAACTCGTCACCGCCACGCACCGCGGCATCCTGCGAGGAGTCGAGGACGGTTACCGGCAAGTGGTCGCGGAGTCGTCCGCAACGCCGCTGCTCGGCATCGACACCCGCCGGCAGGCCACACAAGCGGCCATGTCCAGGTTCGCCGACCGCGGTCTGCGCACGTTCGTCGATATTTCCGGCCGCGCGTGGCAGATGACGAGCTATGCCGAGATGGCCACACGTACGGCCGTCGGGCGGGCCGCGGTCGAGGGGCACGCCGACCGGCTGCGCGCTGCCGGCTTGTCGTTGGTGATCGTCTCCAACGCGCCGCACGAATGCCCGCTGTGCCGGCCGTTCGAGGGTGAGGTGCTGGCCCTCGACGGGCCCGGCGGCGCCCGCACCATCGAGGCCGAGCACGCGACCGAGGACGGCCGCACGGTCGAGGTTCGGATCGCCGGCAGCGTCGAGGAAGCGCGCCAGCGCGGTTTCCAGCACCCGAACTGTAGGCACTCCCTGTCGGCATATCTGCCCGGGGTGACCACGCGCCCGGTTGAGCACAGCAGCGACCCCGACGGGTACGAAGCCACTCAACGGCAACGCGCGATTGAACGCGGTATCAGGCGATGGAAGAACCGCGCTGCCGCGAGCCTGACCCCGGAAGGCCGGCGCGCGGCCGAGGCCCGCGTGCGCGACTGGCAAGGCAAGATGCGTGACCACCTGGCCGAGCACCCCGAGCTCATCCGCCGCCGCGAACGCGAACGCATCGGCGCCGGCAACCTCCCCTCGACCGCGCCGCCCCCGCCGACCGAGGCGATACAGGCCGCCCGCGTGCGCGCCAGCGACGCGCAGACCCTACGCGAGATGAGCGACGAGCACCTCGCCGCCGCCACCCGCCCCGGCGCCCTCGACGAACGCGACCTGGATCGGATCGCCGGCGAGGCCGACCGGCGCGATACGGCCGCGCTGCTTGACCGCATCCGCCCCGGCGGCGCCCTCGCCGAGGACCTCACGCCGTTCAGCGACGACGAACTCGCCGCCGTCTTCCCGCACCTGAACGACGGCGAGTTGCTGCGCGCGATGACCGAGCTCGACCGGCGCGACCTCGACGCGGGAATGCCCGGCGCCCGGCGCGACCTGATCGGCATGTCCGACGCCCAGCTCGCCGAACGCGCCCGCGAGCACGCCCGCCGCGGCAACGATGCCGAGCTCGCCGCCATCGCCGCCGAGGCCGACCGCCGACAGCTCCTCGCCGAGGTGTTCCCCGGCGGGCAACTCGCCGCGAACCTCGCCGAGCTCGGCGACGAGGTACTCGGCTGGGCCGTGCGCTACGCGACGCCGGACCAGGCCGGGCGGATCGCCGCCGAGTTCGACCGCCGATACCCGCCCGACCCGCCGCCGGCCGCCACGCCGAGCACCCCGCCGCCGACGCCGCCCGGCACGCCGGGCGCGCCCACGGTCGCCGGGCTGCTCGATGACCGGGCCGCCCTCGACGAGCAGCTCGCGCCGATGCCCGACCCGGACGGGTGGGGTTACTGGGCCCTGTCGGAGGAGGAAGCGCGCGAGCGCGACCGGTTCGCCGGCATGTCCGCGATCGAGCGGCGGCTCGCCGAGCAGGAAGAGGCGCAGCAGTCCGCCCAAGCTGCCTACACTCGCGCGCAAATACGCCAGATGTACGAGGACCACATCTATCGGCAGTACCTCGCCGCCGAGGACGAGCTCAGGGGCGAGCTGCTGTCGCGTCGGGCCGAGGCGGACGGCGTTGACCCGATGAGCTTGTTCAGCGGGCCCGCGCACATCGCCTACGCCCGCGCGTCCGAGGAACTGCAACGGTGGTGGCAGGACAACCCGCGGGTTACCTTGGTGGAGTTCACCGAGCAGGTAACCGGGCAGGCCAGCAGCGCGGCGGAGACCGCGCGCCGCTCCCGGAACCAGCAGAACTACCGGCTCTGACAGGGGGTGTGCGATGGGTCCGCGTGAGCCGCTGGTGCGCGCTCTGGCCGAGGGCAACGTCGCCGGCCGCGAGGACCGCGCCGCCGGCCAGCCGCCCCGCCCGGCGTGTCCCTATCCGCGCGGGGATCTACGCCGCGCCGCCTGGACGCGCGGCTACATCAAGGCCAACCCCCCGACCATCCACGACGACGGGATGCCCCCCGCGACTACAGCTCAGAAGCTGCCGAACCCCACGCCGTAACTGCTGTGGTGGGACGTACCGCGCGGCTTCTCGTCGCCATCTGACGACGGGTATGGATCACTGGATGGGAAAGGATCATCGTAGTGATCCGGTGCGTTCGAGGACTCTTGTTCGCGCCGCCGCTCTTCCTCCCTGCGCCATCGTTCCTCTTCCTGGCGCCGTCGTTCCTGTTTCTGAGCAGCCAGCCGTGACTCGATCTCTTCGAACACTGGCCTGTATGCCTCGGTCACCTCTCGACAACGGTGCTCAGCCTTTTTAAGGCGACGGGTCGAGCCAGGTATCAACCGTCGCCACGTGCGGCGCCTCTCGCGCAACAGCCTCAGCTCCGCTTCTGCCGACCAAGCGGCGGCTTCGAATCGTCGTGTCGCTGTCCTCCACCTGTCCCGTTCGGCGTCGGTGCCCGGTACGTCCAATGCCTCCCAGGACGAAATGCCAATTCCACTTAGCAAGGTCCGATAGCTTTCCGACATAGCGGCTCGCCTCCTTCATGCCTACTCCGTTCCCTTCCCTCTTTCATGGACGAGGCACCACTCGATCGCGATCCATTGCCAAAGATCATTTGACGACTATCCGTACTGGCCCGCCATGGTGCGGGCCGTTTTCATGCCCGAACACGGACCGGAGGCACCGCCATGCCCGACGACACCATCGCCGCAGACAGCACCGCGACCGGCACCGGGACGACCCCGGACACGATCAACAACACCGCCACCGACACCGGCGGCCGGCCGGCCGCCGACCCGAACGACCCGAAGCTCGCCGCCGCCGAGCAGCGCGCCGAGGAGACCGCCGAGGAGCGCGACCAGTTGCGCGCCGCCCTCGACGCCGTGCAGAAGGCGCTCAACCCTGATGCCGAGGGCGAGCAGGACCCCGCGGCGCTGGCTGCCGCCGTCGAGCAGCGCGACGCGCAGATTGCCGACCTGACGGTGCAGCTCCGCACGGCCCGCGTGGAGCTGGCCGCCTACCAGGCCGCCGCCGGCATGGGGGCGCGCGCCGACCGGCTGCTCAACTCCCGGGCGTTCGTTGAGCAGCTCGCCCGCCTGGACCCGGCCGCGGCGACGTTCGCCGATCAGTTGGGCGATGCCATCAAGGCTGCCGTCGAGGGCGACCCGGAGCTGTACCGCGCCGGCCCCGGCGGGCCGCCGCGCGGCGGCGCGGAGTTCAACGGCCCGCCCGCCGGCGACAAGAGGCCAGCCACCCTTCACGACGCCATCGCCGCCCGTATGAGCGGCTGACCCCAGATCAGGAGAGATCCGCCCATGGCTATCACTTTGGCCGATGCCCGGCTGAACACCCTCGACGACATCGAAATGCAGGTCATCGACGAGTTCCGCAAGAGCAGTTGGTTGCTGGACAACCTGACGTTCGACGACTGCGTATCGCCGGCCGGCGGGGGCGCAACCCTGACCTACGGGTACACGCGGCTGGTGACCGAGCGGGGCGCCGGCTTCCGCAAGTTCAACGAGGAGTACCCCAAGGAGCAGGCGAAGCGGCAGCGCTACACCGTCGATCTCGGCCCCCTCGGCGGCGCGTTCGAGGTCGATCGCGTGCTCGCCACCCTCGGCCCGGCCGCCACGAACGAGACGACGTTCCAGATGACGCAGACGATCAAGAGCGCTCGGGCGTTCTTCTCCGATCAGGTCATCAACGGCGAGCGCGTCACCACCCCGAACGAAGAGGAAGGGTTCGACGGGCTCGACGTGGCGCTGGCCGGCTCAACGACCGAGATGAACGCCGGCTCGTCGCTGGACTGGACCGGCGCCGCCCTCGGGGATGACCGCGGCGCGGCAAACGACGCGCTCGACGTCCTCGACGAGTTCCTCAGCCTGCTCGACGGCACCCCCGCGGCGCTGCTCGGCAACAAGAAGACGATCGCCCGGGTTCGGTCGCTGGCGCGGCGCGCCGGCTACTACGACCGCACGCAGGATGCGTTCGGGCAGAACGTCGAGAGCTACAACGGGATCGCGCTCGTGGACCTCGGCGCCAAGGCCGGCAGCGAGGCGCCCGTCATCCCCGTTGAGGCGCGCGAACTCGACGGCGGGAGCGTGACCGGGGTGTCGGACCTGTACGCCGTCAGGCTGGGGCTGGACGGCTTCCACGGGGTGTCCACCGTCGGCGGGCAGCTCGTGCGGCAGTGGCTGCCGGACTTCTCCACCGCCGGCGCGGTGAAAACGGGCGAGGTCGAAATGGGGCCCGTGGCCGTGGCGCTCAAGGCCACCAAGGCGGCGGCCGTGCTGCGCAACATCAAGGTTCAGTGATCGCCATGCGCTATCGGATCACCTCCCCCACCCCGGGGGCGCGCGGCAGGGTCGCCGGCGTTGCGTTCACCGACGGCCGCGCCACCATCGACGACCCCCCGGCCGGCGCGCTGCTGTACTTCCGCCGCCGCGGCTACACCGTCGAGCAGCTCGACGACACCGGACCGCCCGGCACCCGCAAGACCGCCACCGACGACGGCCCACCCGGCACCAAGCCGGCGGGCCGTTCTCCTGCCCGCACTCGCAGGGGGTGAGCCATGGCCGGCCGCGTGTACGCCACGCCCGAGCAGCTCGCCGCGTGGACCGGCCAGCCGCCGCCGGATGCCGGCCGGTTGCTGGCGCGCGCGTCCGAGGACATCGACAGTGCGCTGCTGACCGCGGTCTATGCCGCCGACCCTTCCGGCTACCCCACCCGGGCGCGCGTGCGCGATGCTCTCGCCGACGCCACGTGCGCCCAGGTCGAGCAGTGGCTCGCCACCGGATCGGACGGCGTCACGACGGCCGAAGCGTGGGACTCCGTTTCGATCGGGCCCGTGTCGCTGTCCGGGCGCAGCAGCACCACGCCGCCCACGGCCACGGTTGCCGGCGTCGAGCTCGCCCCGCGCGCCTACCGGGCGTTGCACCGCGCCGGGCTGTTGCCGGGCGAGGTGACCACGTGGTGACCCGCGTACCGGGGTGGTTGCTGCGCCACCGGATCACCGTGGAGCCCTACCTGGGGGACTCCGCCCACGGCCCGCGCTACGGGCCGGCCGTCGAGGGGATACCCGCGCTGGTCGCCGCCACGCATCGGCAGCTCACCGACACCGACGGGCGCGAGGTCATCGCCACGGCACAGATCATCGCCGCCCCCGGGCTGCACTGCCCGCCCGGTTCCCGCGTCACGTTGCCTGACGGCCGCGCCACGCGCGCGCTCTCCGTCGGCGACCACTCCGCGCCCGGCCTACCCGTCCCGGCATCGGTGGAGGTGATGTGTCAATGAGCCCTCAGCGTGCCCGCCTCGACTGGAACGGCGAGGCCGTCGTCGACGCCGTGCGCGAGGCCGCCGCCCGCGGGCTGCTGCTCGGCGCCGAGCACATCCTTACCGAGGCGCGCCGGGTCGTGCCCATCGCCGAGGGCACCCTGGAACGGAGCGGCGCCGCGAGCGTGGACGAGCAGCAGCTCGCCGCCGCCGTCTCCTTCGACACCCCGTACGCCGTCCGGGTGCATGAGGACATGACCGCCCGGCACTCCCCCGGCCGCACCGCCAAGTACCTGGAGCGGCCGGCGGTCGAGCAGGCCGCTGTCTTCCGCGCCCTGGTCGCCGCTGAGGTGAGGCGGGCGCTGCGCGGATGAGGTACTCCGTCGATCTCCTCGACGGTCTCGCCCGCCTCCTCGATGCCGCCGGCGTCGGGACCTACCGGCCGGCCAGCGTCTACACCGCGGGCGAGACCGCAATCACCATCGCCGCCGCCCCACCCGAACCCGAGCGCGTCATCGTCCTCACGGCCTACCCCGTGGCCGAGTCGCCCGCGCTGACGGACACCACCACCGGCGTGCAGGTGCGCACCCGCGCCGGCACCGACCCGCGCGACGTCGAGGCCCTCGACGAGGCCGTCTTCGACGTGCTGCACGCCGCCGGCCCCTTCACGTTCGGCACGGCGCGCGTCCAGCTCATCTACCGCACGTCGGGCGCGCTGCTCGGCCCCGACGCGAACGGCCGCATGGAGCGGACCGCCAACTACTACGCCCGCGCCCACCGGGCGCACCCCCGCCTCGAATGACTGGAGGAACGTTCATGTACCCGTGGCACAAGCCCACCCCGCCGACGCCGGACCGGCCGGAGCAGCCGGCCGAGACCGTCACCGCCCTCGCCCGCCGGTACCGCCTTGAGGTGGACATGGTCCCCACCGGCAGCGCCACCGCCCCCCGCTGGACGCTGGTCCCGGGGATCACCGAGTTCACGCCGACGGCCGAGCCGACCATTCAGGACGTGTCCACGTACGACACGGATGGCTGGGCGGAGCAGGCAAAGACCATGCTCACGTGGCAGATCGAAATGACCCTCGCCCATCGCGCCCACCCCCGAACCGGGCAGTTCAACGGCGCGCAGGAGTTCCTGCGGCGCGCGGCGCTCGCGTTCGGCGCCGCGTCCTACGTGCACGTCAGGTTCTACGACCGGTTCGGCGCGCAGGACGCGCACGAGGGATCGGCGCTGGTGACGTGGGAGCCGGAAGGCGGCGGGCCGGATGAGGTGGACACCATCAGCGTGACCCTGTCCGGTTCCGGCCCGCTGGTGCCCATCGCCAACCCCGCCGGCGTCGTCACGCTGCGCCCGAACACCGAGCCGACGTTCGCCGGCGACGACGACGGCCCCGAGGTGCCAGGGGTGGCCGGCTGATGGCGACGTTCGAGGCGCTCGGCGAGCTGCTCGACGAAACCCTCACGCTGCCCGTCGCCGGCAGCACGTACACGATTCCGGCGCCGAGCGCCGAGGTAGGTCTGCGGACACAGGCGATCATCCAGGCCGCCGCCAAGGCCGCCCAGGGCGGCGAGGCCGACGCCGAGCTGCTCGACGACGCCGCCGAGCGCGATCTGTTCGCCGAGGTGCTCGGCGAGACGTACCCGCGGATGATCGCCGACGGCGTCTCATGGCCGGCGCTCAAACACTGCGCGCTCACGGCGATGATCTGGATCGCGTCCGGCACCGAGCAGGCCGAAACCTACTGGCGCACCGGCGGCGACCCTTCCCGGGCAGCCCCGCCCAACCGAGCCACGCGCAGGGCGCTGGCCCGATCGGGCGGGGCGAACGCGACGAAGTCTCGGGCCTCTACGAGTGGTACGAGTACCCGCCCGGCACCCACCCCCGCCACGCACGCGCCGCCGACGGGCTGAGCTGGGTCACGCTGCTCGACCACTGGCCGCTGATCGAGGCCGATCTACACGAACACTTCGGGCTCGACGTCGGCGACCGCGAGCTACTGCGCGCCCGTACCTGGCGCTGGCTGCGCGTGCGGATTCTCGCGCTGCTCTCGACGGATTCTCGGCTCACGCGCGCCACCGCGCCACCCCCCAAACGCACACGCCAGCACTGACCGCGCCGTCGGCGCACGGGAGGGGGGTGGGCCGCCCGTGGCGCTCAACGTCGGCGAGCTCGTCGCCACCCTCACCGTCGATGACGACGGGTTCGCCTCTGGTCTGGCCGGCATCCGGGATCAGCTCTCCGGGTTCGGCGCCGCCGCTCTGGGCGCCGGCATCGGCGCCGCCCTGGTGGACGGCATCACGCAGGCGCTCGAACAAGAGGTAGTCGGCGATGTGCTGCAGGCGCAGCTCGGCGCGACCGGCCCCATGGCCGCGGTCGCCGGCGACGCCGCCGGCGAGCTGTACGCCTCGGCGATCGTCGATTCCGTACAGGCCGGCGCCGACGTCATCCGCGGCATCGCGCAGAACGGGCTGCTGCCCCCCGAGGCGACGCAAGCCCAGATACAGCAGCTCGGCACCCGCGTTGCCGACACGGCCACGCTCATGGGCGAGGACGTCGTGGCCGTCTCGCGCGCCGTCGGGCAGATGCTGCGCACCGGCGTCGCCGACTCCGCCTCTCAGGCCCTCGACGTCCTCGTAGCCGGAACACAGCGAGGCGTCAACGCGAGCGAGGATCTCCTCGACACCTTCACGGAGTACAGCACCCAATTCCGGTCCATGGGTCTGGACGCGCAGACGTCCATGGGCTTGCTGCAACAGGGGCTGCAAGGCGGCGCGCGCGATGCGGATATCGTCGCCGACGCCATCAAAGAATTCAGCATTGAGGCTGTCGCCGGCGGCGACCGGGTGCGCGGCGGTTTCGAGGCCCTCGGGCTGAACGCTGATGAGATGTTCGCCGCATTCGGCCGCGGCGGCACCAGCGCCACCACCGCGTTCGATACGGTTCTCGACTCCCTGCGAGGAATTGAGGACCCAACTAGGCGCAACGCCATTGCGATTCAGCTATTCGGAACTCAAGCGGAGGATCTAGGGCAAGCTCTCTATTCGCTCGACCCGTCCAGCGCAGTCAATGCGTTGGGCAGCGTGCGCGGCGCGGCCGATGCCGCGGGAACCGCGATGCGCGACAACGCCGCAACGCAAGTCACCGCGTTCACTCGCTCGCTTCGGCAGGGATTCGTCGAAGTCGTCGCAGCCTACGTCATCCCCGCATCAATAGGGCTGGTGGGCGCGCTGCGCACCGTCGGCGGGGCGTTCGGCACCGCGGCGGGTTTCGTCTCGCAGAATCGCGGCGCGTTCACCGCCGTCGCCACCGTCATTACGGTGCTGCTGCTGCCGACCCTGGTACGGCTCGCCGTCCAAGCCGGCGTCACCACCGCCGCCACGGTCACCGGGTGGGCCGCGCAGAGCGCCGCCGCGGCGACGAGCGCCGGCGCGTTCCTGGCAGCGAACGCGATCATCCTTGCCGGTTGGGTGCGCGCCGGCGCCATGGCCACGGCCACCGCCGCGCGCGTGGTCGCCGCATGGGTCGTCATGGGCGCCACCGCCACGGCGCGGGCCGCCATGATGGCCGCAGCGTGGCTCATCTCGATGGGCCCAATCCCGCTGATCATCGCGGCCGTTGTCGGCTTGGTCGCGCTGATCGTCGCCAACTGGGACACCATCAAGGCGGCTACGCTCGCCGTCTGGAACTGGATCTGGGACAAGATCAAATGGGCCGCCGATCTCGCGGTCGATCTTTTCCTGAACTTCACCCTTCCCGGGCTGATCATCCAGCATTGGGACACCATCAGGAACGCCACAACCCGCGCGTGGAATTGGTTCTGGGAAAAGATCAAGTGGGCCGCCGACAAGGCCATTGACGTGTTCCTCACGTTCACACTGGTTGGCCTGATAATCAGCCATTGGGGCACGATCCGCCGGGCAACAACCCGCGCGTGGAACGCCATCGTTGATTTCATTCGCGGCATCCCCGGAACTGTCGCGGATTTCTTCCTGAACTGGACTTTGGTCGGGCGGATTATTCAGCACTGGGAGGACATCCGCTCTGGCGTGCGCGACAAGGCAGGCCAGATGCTCGACTACGTGCGCGGCCTTCCCGGGCGCATAACAGGGTTCTTCGACGGACTCGGCGACGACCTATACGGCATCGGCGAGGACGTCGTGCGCGGCCTGTGGAACGGAATTCGGGACATGGGCGGATGGCTGCGCGATCAGATCACGGGATGGGTCGATGACGTCATACCCGGGCCCGTTCGCGACGTGCTCGGAATCTTCTCGCCAAGCCGTGTGATGCGCGACGACATCGGCCGCATGATCCCCGCCGGACTCGTCGAGGGCATCCAGCGCGGCGCGCCGCTGGTCGATCGCGCGATGCGCCGCCTCGTCGAGGCTCCCGCCGTCCCCTTTCCCGCCCTCGCCGCTCCTGCCGCGCCGGCCACGACGCCGGCCGACGTCGAGCGCTGGCAGCCCCGCACCCGCGCCCGCGCCGCGCTGCACGTCGAGCACTGGCACGCCGGCACCGCCACCCCCGAGCAAACCGCCGCCGCCCTCGCGTGGCGCATGAAAGCGAGAGGATGACATGACCTCTACCCCTCCCCTGGACGTGGCCGAGGACGCCGCAGCGCTCGCCCCCGGGCAAATCCGGTACGGCGCGCTGCTCCTCGGACGCGCCACCCCGTACAGGTGGACCACCCTTACCGGGTGGGAAGCCCTTCCCGGGCTGGACTCCGGAACGGTGCTGCGCTCCGGCGCGCACGGTGCCCACCCCGGCGCGCTGCTGGCACAGACCCGCATCGTCGGCCTGGAGGACATCGTCATACGGGCCGAGCCCGGACACGCCGGCGAGGCCGTGCGGCAGATGCGCGCACACCTCGCCGTCACCACCGACGAGCAGCCCCTGCTCGTCCGCCTCGACCGCCGCGGCCCGCTGCTGGCATGGGTCCGGCCCGTCCGGCTCGACATCCCCATTACCCCGCCGTTCGCCGTCGGCATCGCCACCGGCGGCGCCATCGAGTTCGAGGCGTCCGACCCGCGCCGGTACACCCCCGCCGAGCAGACGACGGCAACCGGACTCCCGGAACCCTGCCTCGACTGGCACCTCATCCCCGGCACCACCGAACTCCGCGGCACGCCGGCCAGCACCGGCTACACCACCGCCACCAACGCCGGCGACGCCCCCACCCATCCCGTGATCACGCTGCGCGGGCCGGTTGACACGCCGTCCCTGACGCACACCGGCACGGGCGCTGTTCTGGAGTACCGGCTCACCCTCGACCCGGGCGAATGTCTCGTGATCGACACCTACGCCGGCACCGTCACCACGGGCGACGGCACCAACGCCCTCGACACGGCGTCGCCCCGCAGCCACCCCGAACACGCCTTCACCCTCGCCCCCGGCGAGAACGTGCTCGCGTTCCGGGCCAACCCCGAGGCCACCCCCGACCCGCGCGCCGCCGCCGATCTTCGCTGGCGCTCCGCCCACTGGTGACAGGAGGCACCCCCATGCCCGCGACTTCTCCATATCGGGTGTTGCTGTGCGACCTGCGAACCGACCGGCTGCTGGCCACCCTCCCGTTGAACGACGTCAGCATTGACGACTACATCGGCCAAGCCGGCAGCCTCTCCGGAACCCTGCCCGTCCCCAACCGGCAGATAGCCGAGCAGTTGCGGCCCATCGTCCAAGCCGGCCGGACGGCCGTATGGGTCGAGCGTGACCGCGCGATCTGGTGGGGCGGCGTGCTGTGGACCGTTACACCCACCATCGATGAACGCGGGTCCGCCACCGTCGCCCTGCAAGCCGGCACGTTCGACACCTACCTCGATCACCGCATGGTGCGCGACACCTACCGCGCGACGGACGTGGATCAACTCGACATCGCCCGCGACCTCATCGAGGCCGTACAGCAGCAGCGCGGCGGCGACATCGGCATCGAGTACGGCACCACCACCTCCGGCGTGCTGCGCTCACGCACCTATGACCGCCATGACCAGCCCATCGTGCGCGAGCTGCTCGACGAACTCGCCGATGTCGCCGACGGGTTCGAGTGGCGCATAGCGTGCCGGCGCGACCCGGACACCGGCCGCCGCGTGAAGCAGCTCGACCTCGGATACCCCCGCCTCGACCGCGGCCCCGCCGACCTGGTGCTCACCCACCCCGGGCCCGTTCAGTCCTACAGCCTCCCGGACGACGGCACCCTGCGCGCGAACGTCTGGCAGAGCAGGGGCGGCACGGCCAACGACAACGCCGCGGCCGAGTCCCGCCCGCTGCTCTCTCGGCTGTTCGTGGACGACGACGCCCTCGCCGCCGGCTGGCCGCGGCTCGACGGGTCCAGCGACTACAACACCATCCGCCCCGACGTCCTCGACGACCACGCCCTCGCCGACTTCCAAGCCGCGCGCCGCTCCCAGGTCATCCCCGAGGTAACCGTGCTCCTCGGCCAGGACGTGACGCCCAATCTCCTCGGCCGCACCGTCCGCCTACGGCTGCATGACCTCTGGCACCCCGACGGCTACGACCGCCGGCACCGCGTCGTCGGCATCTCCGTGACCCCGCCCGAACGCGGACGCCCCGAAACCGCCGATCTCACCCTGGAGGCCGCTTCTCATGGCAACGATCCCCGCTGATCTCCTCGACCGTATCCGCGCGCTTGAACGCGCCGTGCGCGACCTCGCCGGCCGCGCGTCCACCCGCCCCGCCCTCACCCGCGTTGCCGATGGCACGGTGCGCGTCGAGGACGGCGGGCAACTTGTCGTGACGCCGGCCGGCGCCGACTTCGCCACGTTCGCCGTAGGCCAGTGGCCCGATGGTGCGTTCGGCACCGTGCTACGCCGCGCCGACGGCACATACGCCCTCACCGTCGAGGGCAGCAACGCCGACCGCGGCACGTGGCGCCTGTGGAACCGCGACACCGCCGAGGCCGAGCGCGTACTCCTCGGCGACGACCGGCACAGCGGGCGATTCCTCGGCCGGCCGCACATGCCGCTCTACCTCTACCCCACCGCCGAGCAGCGCAGCACGTCGCAGGAGTGGGCCAACGCCTGGACCGGCATAGGCCCGGCCCACAACGCGGTCGCCGTCATCAAGGTCAGCAGCTACGCCGAGGACGGCGGCAGGGTCCGCGTACGCACCCGCCACAGCGCCGCCGAGGAGGCCGCCGTCATCGATGAATGGGACGTGCCCGCCGACGCATGGACCAACAGGACCATCACGCGCCCGCTGCACGGCGTCGGGTACCTCGGCGACCTCGCCGTGCAGATCGAACACCGCACCAGCGGCCGGCACCCCATCGAAACCCGGCTGTTCGCCGCCTACACCCGCGGCACCCTCACGCCGGACGAGGCGCCCGACCCGCCCGCCGGCCGCTCCCCTGACGCCACCACCACGACCGACCCCCGCCTCGATGTCGAGACCGACGACGCCGGCGACACCACCACCCCCACCACCTGACCGAAGAGGAGAACACCACCCCATGAACGACGCCACCCGCCGCACCCTGCGCACCATCCTGCAGACCTTGCTCGGCCTCGCCGCCGCCCTCCCCGCCATCATCGATGCCGCCGGCATCCCCCGCACCGCCGCCTGGGCCGCCGCCGCCCTCGCCGTCGCCGCCGGCGTCACCGCCGTCATGTCCCTCGACAGCGTGCAGCGGCTCTTGCCTTCCTGGCTCCGCGTCACCCCGCCCGACGAGCCGCCCACGTACCCCCTGCCCACGCCCGTCGAGGAACCTCGCGACGGCGGAACCCTGTAACCCCGCCGCACCGAGCAGCAGCGCGCCCCCGCACCGGCCAACAGGCCCGGTGCGGGGGCGCGTTCTGCTTTGTCAGAGACTGCTTACACCTGACCGAACCGGTCGTTGACCACACCGGCAATGAATGCCCGCCACTCCTCGACAGTGGTGGTCAATACGGGGCCTGTCTTGTCCTTGCTGTCTCGCATGGCGATCGCGTCACCGAGGGCGGCCACCTCGACGCACTGCCCGCCATTTGCGCTGTAGCTGGAACGGACGAACGCCACCTCGACGCAAGATCCGTTGCCGTTGCTGTAACTCGACGTGAACCACTTCGCGTGGTCGAGATCATCCCTGTTCATAGCTCCTTGCCACCTCAGCGAGCAGGCGTCGCGACGCCTGCTCATCGAGCGATGCCTCCCAGATTTCCTGAAACGCCGCGTCGTACTGTTCCACCTCCCTCGGCTTGTCGAGGTAGAGGCCCCCCGTGTAGCCGTCCGCGTAAACCGTGGGCGGCTCCGTATCGATCCCGTCGCCGTTGACCGGAAACCGCAGGATCTCGAACGGACCGCTGATGACCCCGGCGTGCTCGCCTGCCGCGAACGGCACGACGCGAAGCGAGATGTTCGCCAGTTCGGAGACGTAGACGAGGTGTGCCAACTGCTCCACCATCACCTCGGGCCCGCCGATGGGACGGCGCAGCACCGTCTCGCTCAGCGCCACGCGCAGTGGTAGCGGGTCCGTGACGCGGGTCAGAATCGTCTGCCGCTCGACCCGCAGCCGCACCCGCCCGTCGAGCTCCTCCTCGCCGATGTCGCGGATGTGGGCGCGGATGATGGCGCGGGCGTAGCCCTCGGTCTGGAGCAGCCCTGGCACAACCTCGCTCTCGTACCAGCTCAGGCTCGCCGCTGCCTCCTCCAACCCGACGTAGACGTCGAAGCCTTCCGGGATGACGTCGCCGTATGCGTGCCACCACCCGCGCGCCTTGGTCTCCTTCGCTAGCCCCATCAACGCCTCGGTGAGCTCCTCCGACGCGCCGTAGACCGTGCACATCGCCTGAACGTCAAGACTGCGCATCGGGGTCTGCCCTGTCTCGATACGCCACATCTTGGCCTCTGACCACTCAAGTTTCTTCGCAGCGGCCCGGACGGTCAGCCGTGCCTGGTTGCGCAAGTCCCGTAGGTGCCGCCCGAGCTGGCGACGCGGCACGGTCGATCCGGTAGCCCCAGCCACCATGTTCCCGCCTCTCTCACCCAGTATGAAGGACTTCTCTCGCGCACGATGAAAGCAACCAAGTACCCGTCACGCAATGCCAGTCGTGAGTTCGAATCTCAATTGACGGGACATCGCCGTGAAGTCTTGCACGAGACATCGCGTGAAGGCACTCTGAGGTAACCGGTAGCCCGGCGTACGAACTCGGCCACTGTCGGTGGGGGTTGGCGTTTGCCATCGGCCGTCCGTAGCGCCGGGAGGACTCACCGGACAGCAACGAGCGGCAGGTGAACCCCCCATGACCACACCGCAGCAACCCACGCCGCTCCCTGTGAGCGACCACACGAGCGACGACAGCGACAGCGACGACGACCTCATGGCCAAAGCTGAGGCGCTCTTCAAGCTGATTGACGACCACTTGGAAGGCAAGGGGTGCCAGTGAACGCGCTTGATGTGCTCGGCAAGGTGGTCGGGGCGCTGCTGTGGCCCGTGGTACCGCCGCCGACCGGCCAGCGCCGAGCCACCCGCAGCAAGACGCGCGCCGCCGCGCCGCCCGCGGATACGGCAACGGTGGTACTGCCGCGCGTGGTTGACGCGCCTACCCGCCCGCCGGTGGCCGAGGCCGAGCCGTGCCAGTCTCAGCAGCTCGGCGTCGTGTTGACGGTCGGCGAGGCGCGATGGCAGGAGGCGACGCCGTGAGCATCCCCGCGCCCCCGTACGACCAGGCCGCCGTCCTCCGGGTGATACGCGAGGCGGAAATCGAGTTAGACGCGATGCCGTTGCTTCCTGGACCGGAGCGCGACCTCCACGCCACGGCCCGCACCCTGGCCGAGGTCCTCGCGCGCGCCGCCGCCCGCGTTCGCGACGGGCTCGACACTGACGACGACAGCCGGCGCAGGAACGCCGGGAGTCTGGCGACCGCGGCGGCCGATTTCGCCGAGTTGGTGACCGTGGATCTGGCGCGGCTGACCCCGATGCAGCGCATCGGGGCGGCGTGCGTGCGGTGCGACTACTACCTGTGCGGTCCGGGCCGGACTCTTGGCCCGCCGCTGTACTGGAACGGCCGCCCCGTTCACCTCGCCGTCTGCAAGCCGTCATGCCACGCGCAACGGGCCAGCCCTGTCCCCTAGACCCCCTCGCCGCGCAGTTGGAATCCGGTCCTGTGACCCCCACCCGCCGGATTCCTTCTCTCCGCCCCCCGGAAAGGCGCGGCGAGGGCTCCGGGCCCGCCCTCGCTCTGCTCTGGGTCGAGGGCGGGCCCTCCACCCCATCCACGCGGCCACGGGGGAAGCCGCGTTACACCACGACACGAGAGGGAGTTGCGTTGAGGGACACATTGACCGTCGCTACCTGGAACGTGGAGCGCAACGGGCTCGATGCCGGCTCGCGCCGTCGCCGCGACGTTGCGCTGGAAGTCATGGAGCACTTGCAGCCGGACATCCTGTTCCGGCAGGAGGAGAGCGCGTACGACGAGGAGGGGCGGCTGCGCGACGAGGAGGCCCACCGGTTGGGCATGGAGTCGTACGTCTCGCCGCTCAGCCGGGAGCGGAACAGCCCCACCGCCACGTTGATTCGTCCCGGGCTCTTCCAGTTGGAGGGGGAGCAGGATTGGCACGGTGGTGTGTCGAAGCCGGTCAAGATCCTCACCGTGCGGATGCGGGGCACCACGCGGCCGTTGAAGCTGACGAGCCTTCATCTGTGGTGGTGCGACCCGATCCTGCGGGCCACGACCGCCCGTCGGGTTACGTCCCTTGCCGACAAGGGCGAGGCTGCGGTTCTGTTCGGGGGCGACATGAACAGCTACCCGCACCGCGACCCCGCCGACATCACGCCGCTCCCCAACTGGGACGAGGTCCCGGACCGAGTCCACTACGAGCACCGCACCATCGAACGCGACGGCGAGCGCGTGTCCGACACCCTGCCGGACGAGATCCTCACCGGCCGTGGGGTCTTCGTCGAACTCGGCCACTACGCCTACACCGAGCTGCGCCGCCCTGAGGCCCTGGCGCCGACGGCGACGCTATGGCGCACGGACCAGGGGCCCGGCCGGCGTATCGACCGGCTGTACGCCTCGCCCGACCTCGCCCCTGCCCTGCTCAGTCTCGAAGTGATCGACAACAAAATGGTTCGGTTCGCATCGGATCACGCTCTCGTCGTCGCGAGCTTCGACCTCGACACGTTCCGCGGCGCCCTGACCGAGGCACCGCGCCACACCACGGACGGCGCCGAGCGGCTCGCCCCGGCCCCGGCCGCGTAACTCCCCCAAGCGCCCACCCTGCCGAGGGGACTGGAAGAGGTGAAGCGCCCACCGGCAGGGGCAGGGCAACCGGCCCCACGGGTGCACGTTTCCCGACGTGATGGCCGCCGCCCGTGGGGCCGGCTCACCAAGAACTGGCAACCCCTCCACACACCCCGAGGAGACGAACGGTGACCACATCCACCCCCGTCACTCCGGCGCCGGCGGACGGCATCCGCTCGGTTGAACTGGAGCTGACCGGCGCCTGCAACCTGGCATGTACGCACTGCTGCACCGACAGCAGCCCGCAGGCCAACGCCGGCGCAATGACCCTGATCGACTGGCAGCGCGTCATCAACGACATCGCGCACGCGCGCATCCCCGCCGTGCAGTTCATCGGCGGCGAACCGACCCTCTCACCCCACCTGCCCGCGCTCATCGACCACGCCCTGAGCCGCGGTCTGGGCGTGGAGGTGTACAGCAATCTCGTCCACATCCGCCCTTCGCTGTGGGGCCGCTTCGAGCGCGACGGCGTGCGCCTGGCGACCTCCTACTACAGCGACGACCCGACCCAACACGAGCAGATCACGGGCGGGCGCGGCAGCCACGGCCGCACTCTGGCCAACATCCGCGAGGCACTCGCGCGCGGTATCCCGCTGCGCGTGGGCATCGTCCGCGTGATCGAGGGGCAGCGCGTCGAGCAGGCCGAGGCCGAGCTGCGCCGCCTCGGGGTGGACAACATCCGCATCGACCGCACGCGGAAGGTGGGCCGCGCCGCCGAGAACGGCGCGCCGGCCGGCATGGAGGAGCTGTGCGGGCGCTGCTACCACCAGCGCGCCGCCGTCGGCCCCGACGGCGAGGTGTACGGCTGCATTCTCTCGCGCGACTTCCCCACCGGGAACGTGCGCGAGGAGCGCCTGCCCGACATCTTCGCCGGTACTCGGTGGGTGGAGACCGCGGCTAAGGTGCCCATGGCCGCCGACGCCTGCCCGCCGGACGATTCCGGCGACTGCGACCCGGCCAACACCGAGGCGTGCGACCCGGCATACGACGTGGCCCCGCCCCCGTCTCTGGGAGTTGTTGCGTGAATTGGGAGCAACCGGCCGCCGCCTTGGCGGCGGCCGTCACCCACCCCGCGTCACGCTGGCGCGGGCCGGTCGCCGGCATCCCCCGGCACCGCTTCGTACCGCGCTGGTGGCACCGCGGCCCCGACGGCTGGACACGGCACGACGGCCGCGCCGACCCCGAGCAGTGGCAGGCCGCGGCCTACGCCGATCGATCGGTGATCACCTCTGTCGCCGGGCAGCACGCGGACCTCGCCGAGGACGACGACCACCCCACCGGGAGGCCGACGTCATCGGCCACCCTGCCGAGCCTGGTCGTGCGCATGTTCCAGCACGCCCGCCTCGGCGACGATGACGAGCTGCTCGACGTCGGCACCGGTTCGGGCTACGGCGCGGCGCTGGCCGCCTACCGCCTCGGCGAACGGCAGGTGACGAGCGTGGACGTGGACCCCTACCTCGTCGATGCCGCCCGCGAACGCCTCGCCGGCATCTGCCTGTCCCCGCGGCTGGAAACGGTGGATGCAACCGGCGAGCTGCCCGGCACGTTCGATCGCATCGTCGCCACCGTGGCCGTGCGCCCCATTCCCGCAAGCTGGCTCGCCGCGCTGCGCACGGGCGGCCGACTGGTCACCACCCTCGCCGGAACCTCCCTCATCGTCACCGCCGAGAAGCAACCGGACGGCGGCGCCAAGGGAGTCATCGAGTGGGACCGCGCCGGTTTCATGCACGCCCGCCACGACGCCGGCGACTACCCGCCCGGCGTCGGCGAGCTGCTCGACGCCGCCCGCGACGCCGTCAGTGACGACGTGACGATCAGTCCCTACCCGGTCGTCGATGTCGCCAACGCATGGGACCTCGCCTCGATGCTCGACCTCGCCGCCCCCGGCATCGAACACCACTACAGCGAGGACGGCGAGCACCGCGTCGCCCTCATGGCCCACCCGGACGGTTCATGGGCCCGCGCCAGCGGGCGCGGCGACCGACTGCCCACCGTGTACCAAGGGGGACCCCGCCGACTGTGGGCGCTGCTGGACGACGTGCGCGGCTACTGGCTCCACCACGGCGAGCTGCCCGTACGCGGCTCCCGCGTCTTCATCAAGCCCGACGGCACCACCACCCTCGCCCGGGGGAAATGGCACGTACGCCTCACACCCACCTAGCGATCCCATCCCGCCTGTGCCCCGCCCAACCGGCGGGGCACACCGCTACTCAGGGCCCGCAGCGTCGGGCGCCTCACCGCCGGTTGATGGCCGCTGGGCGACGTAGGTTCCGCGCTGCGGCACGGTGAAGACGTATCCCTGCTCGCGCAGGTGCCGCACCGCGTTCCGCGCGGTATCGCGGGCGACGCCGAAGCGTTTCACGAGATCGGACTCTGAGGGGATCTTGCGGTTCACCTTCAGGTCGCCGCGCTCGATGTCGGCGATGAGGAGCGCCGCAATCTGCCGATAGACCGGCGTCGGCGACCCGTGATCGATCTCTCCCGCAGCCATACCCGCAACCGTAGACGTGCGCGCCTGTACACCCTCCGCGCCATATGTATATAGACGAGGGTAGACAAGTTCGCCTATCGTCGAACCCAACACGAAAGCCCCGACCACGGCAGGCAGGCCGTCGGCCGGGGCACAGCCCATCAGCTAATAGGGAGCTGACGAACGTGACAGACCTTATCGTGTGCGCCGTTACATGGCTGTGCTCGTTACTTCGCCGCGGACTCCAAACCCGCCGCGCATCCCTGCTGCACAAAGGCCACAGGGAGCACCGCCCCACCCCCGCCCCTGCACAGTCCGCCATCCCCGCACTTCGCCGCCGCCCACTACCAGAACACATGGGCCCCGAGGCCCGCGAAGTCGCCGAGCGGCAGCCTTTCACGGTCACGCTCAACCCGGTACGCCCCTACCTCACCGCGCCCCGCCGGCACTCCGACGACGCCGAGCACCTCGCACAGGCCGAACGCCGCTGGGCACTTGAGATGGCACTGCGCGGTATCGACGTGGGCCCAACCACGATTCACGGCGTGCACGTCCGCCCCGACAGCCGCACACCACCCGTGGCGGTCGGAGCATGACCACCGCTATCTGTTGCCGCTGCAAGCGGGAGACACGCGCCCCGGTCGAAGTTCGCCGCATCAAGCAGGCGAGCGACCCCGAGGTGACGCTGTACGCCTGCCCCGACTGCGCCCCCAATCTCAACCACGGCCCCCACCCGCACGACCTCACACCACCCACCGAACAGTGACACCGCGCACCCGCCCGAGGCTCCCCAACGGGCACGGCCCCCTGGGCAGGCACCGCCCGACAGACGTCACGGGCACAAGCGGTTGGCATATTCCTGACAGGATAGGTTTTCGGCCACTACCCAAGGGTAAGAAGTGATCACCCCGCGCCCCGGACGCTCCATCGCAAAGGCCGCCCGGGGCGTGGGGCCGACCCTGCTGCACGGCGTCGAAGCCCAGCGAGTTGACATTCATTGGTCGTTTATCGCCACTCGGTTAACTGTCGTCTCGTCTGTGACGGCGGCTCCATCGCATGAGCCAGGCCGAGGCGGGCGCGCCCGTGGCCCCGACCCCCGCCACAGCGGGAACCAGGGCCACGGGCGGAAGCGCTCAACGGCCCTACTGCTTGGCTGTTTCCGTTCGCTCGACTCCCTCGACGTCGTCAACCAGGACCCCGAGATAGCGCAGCAAGTCGTACCGCGTGCATCGGTACTGCCTGCCCAACCGCAGTACGCGAATGGGGTACTGACCCTGCTTGGCCAGGGCGAACCCCGTGGTTCGCCCCAGACTCAGGGCCCGGTTGGCGACGTCGAGCGAGAAGCTCACCGGTAGGGCCAGCAGTTCAGCGTGGGTCATCTCGCGGGGCGCTTCCGCCTCCTTCATGGGACGAGTCATCGACGCAATGCACCTCCGGACTCTGGCCGACTCTCCCACCACCGTACTCCGATCCGTGCCATAACGTATCAATCACGATGATATATTGTGCTGCTGTGACACAAGACTCGCCGGAAGAATGGCCTGCCCGCCTCTGCCGCGGCATCGCGTCAGAAGTCCGCACCTGGCGCCTCAGCCGCGGACTGAGCGCACAGCAACTCTCCGACCGATGCGCGCAACTGGGCCTGCCCATCGCCCGCGCCGTCATCGCCAACATGGAGACCGGCCGCCGCCATACCCTGACCGTGCCCGAGCTGCTCGTCCTCGCTCGCGCGCTGGACCTCTCACCGGTCACGCTGCTGTTCCGCCTCGGCAGTACCCCCACCGCCGAGCCCCTGCCCGGACGGACGACCCCCGCCTGGGACGCCGTCAAGTGGGCCACCGGCGAGAGCCCATTCCCCGGCGAGGCCCCGAGCGAATCCGTCACGCCGACCGCGTTCTACGACACCGAGTACGGCCAGCGGATCTACGCCACCAGCCAAGACCCCGCCGGCGCCTTCCGCGTCCATGACGAGCTGATCGCGGATGTCCTCCGCACGCGCAACAGCGCCGCACGCCTTCGCGCCCGAGCCAGTGCGGCAGCCACCGACGGCGACGCCCAGTCATGGCAACGCGCGGCGGAAGCCGAGGACCGCAAGGCCGAGGAACTCGCCCGCGCCGTCCGCGCCGCGCGCCAAGAGTTCCGCCGGGGCGGCATCACGCCGCCGACTCTCCCGGCGGATCTGCAACACCTCGATAACCCACAACCACGAAGGGAAGACGATTGAAGGGCTCAACATTCCGGCGCTGTGCCTGCCGCGACCCCGAGACCGGGAAGCAGTACGGCCAGTCGTGCCCCAAGCTCACGAGCCGACGGCACGGTGTGTGGAACGTCCGGCAGGAGCTACCGCCCCGCGGAGACGGCACGCGCCGCACCTTCCGCCGAGGCGGGTACGAGAACACCACCACGGCGCAGGCAGACCTCGACAAGGTGCGCGCGCTGCTCAGCATCCCCGGCCAGGACGACCACGAGGGACGTACGCGCATCGGCGATCTCCTCGAAACCGTCTCCTCGCAGAAGGAACCGATACCCGACTACGACGAGACGGCACGCCGGTTCCGCTCCCATCAGTCCCTCACCGCGCGACTGACCGTCGGCGAGTGGCTCGACCAGTGGCTCGCCGGCAAGAAGACCCGCGAGAACACCAACCGCACCTACGAATCGCACGTGCGCTACCACCTCAAACCCCGCATCGGTCACGTGCGCCTCGACCGGCTGCACATCGGCAACCTGTCCGAGATGTTCGAAGCCATCAAGGATGAAAACGAGGTCATCGAGTCGCAGAACGCCGCGAGGCGCGAGCAGGTTGAGCGCTGCAAGTGGCGCGGTAAGGGCAGGCCGCCGGCCGCCGAGCGCGAACGCCTGGCCGCCGAGCGGGCGAAGCTCGCCGAGATGGAGCCGTTCAGGAAGACCACCGAGGCAGGGACGCGGCAGCGCATCAGGGCCACGCTGCGCACCGCGTTAAACACCGCCATCCGGCACCAGCTCATCACGTTCAACCCCGCCACGTACGTCGAGCTCGACAGCGGGAAGCGGCCTAAGCCGCTGCTGTGGACCGCCGAGCGTGTGCGGCGCTGGGAAGAGACTGGCGAGATACCCGGCCCGGTGATGGTGTGGACGCCCGCCCAGTTCGGGGCGTTCCTCGACGAGGCAGAGGGCGAGCGCCTATACGCCCTGTTCCACCTCATCGGCTTCCGCGGCCCGCGCCGCGGCGAAGCTGTCGGGGCGGACGAGGCAAACATCGACCTCGACGAGGGACTGTTCACCCCCGCGAAAGAGCTCGTCGTCTTCCGGGGCGAGGTGCACGAGACCAAGCCCAAGACGGACGGCAGCGCCGCAACGATCGGGCTCGACAGCGTCACCGTGAGCGTGCTCCGCGCCTTCAAGGCACGCAAGGCACGGGAACGGCTGGAGTGGGGCGAGGCGTGGCAGGACACGGGGAAGTTCTTCACGAAGGAAGACGGGTCCTGGTTGCACCCCGACGCGGTCTCCGACCTCTTCGACCGCATCGCCCAGCGCGCCGGGTTGCCGCCCATCAACCTCCGCGATCTCCGGCACGTGACCGCCACCGTCCTGCATCGCGCCGGCGCCGACATTCACGCGATCAAGGAGGTTCTTAGGTACTCCACGATCGCGCTCACGTCGGACACGTACACCAGCCTCCTCCCGGAGGTAGATCGCGAGATCGCCGAGAAGGCCGCCGGCGTCGTCCCGCGGGGGCGCACGCGGACGGACGACGGACCGTCGGGCTCACCTCGGGCTCACACGGACCCAGAAAACGAAAAGCGCCCCGCGCCGTCTGATGAAGATGATGACGACGGGGACGCTACTCCGCAGGTCAGGGCCGCTTAGGCCCGTCTGTGGCGGCGCCAGGATTCGAACCTGGGAAGGCTGAGCCGGCAGATTTACAGTCTGCTCCCTTTGGCCACTCGGGCACACCGCCTGGCAACGCGGTAAACCATACCCGATCCTGGGGGGTGGTCCGCCACTCGGTTGTGCGGGGTTGATCCTCGTTGCGGGTGGCTAGGCTGTGCGCCGACCCAGCCCGACGAGCAATCCGTGAGGAGCCTGACACACCATGGCCGACTCCAGTTTCGACATCGTCTCGAAGGTCGACCGGCAGGAGGTCGACAACGCCCTCAACCAGGCGTCCAAGGAGATCTCGCAGCGCTACGACTTCCGTGGCGTCGGCGCCTCGATCGAGTGGTCCGGGGAGCGGATCGAGATCCGGGCCAATGCCGAGGAGCGGGCCCGGGCCGTACTCGACATCTTCCAGTCGAAGCTCGTCAAGCGCGGCATCTCCCTCAAGGCCCTGGACTCGGGGGAGCCGCAGGCGTCCGGCAAGGAGTTCAAGTTGTTCTCCACCATCAAGGAGGGCATCTCCGCGGACGACGCCAAGAAGGTGGCCAAGCTGATCCGGGACGAGGGGCCCAAGGGCGTGAAGGCCCAGGTTCAAGGCGACGAGCTGCGAGTGACCTCCAAGAGCAGGGACGCGTTGCAGGAGGTGCAGCGGCTGGTGCGCGAGAAGGACTTCGACTTCGCCGTGCAGTTCGTCAACTACCGCTGAGCCACGGGAGCCCCACGTGTCCATGATCCGCAACCTCCGCAAGGCGGTCCGTCGCGCCCAGGGGCGCCCGCGTGGCGGGGCGGGGGACGGGACGGGTGGGACGGCCGCCAAGGTGGATCTCTCGCATCCGGCGCGTTCCCCGCTGGGCAGCGCCGTGGTGAACTGCGCCGTCTACCGGGACGGCGTGCGGCAGGAGGGCAAGCGGGGGGCGGAGGAGGCGATCGGTTACGTTCGCCGGCGGCCCGGGCGCGGGTTCGTGTGGATCGGGCTGCACGAGCCGAGCGAGGAGGAGTTCTCCGTGGTGGCGGAGCTCTTCGGGCTGCACCCGCTCGCCGTGGAGGACGCCGTCCACGCCCATCAGCGGCCGAAGCTGGAGCGGTACGACGACACGCTGTTCACCGTGCTCAAGACGGTGCGGTACGTCGAGCACGACCGGCTCACCGCGACCAGCGAGGTGGTGGAGACGGGCGAGATCATGGTCTTCACCGGGCGGGACTTCGTGGTGACCGTGCGGCACGGCGGGCATGGCTCCCTGGGGCCGCTGCGCGAGGACCTGGAGGCGCAGCCCGACCATCTGGCCAAGGGGCCGTCCGCCGTGCTGCACGCGATCGCCGACCACGTGGTGGACCACTATCTCGATGTCGCGGCGGCCGTGCGCGACGACATCGACGAGGTGGAGGAGGCGGTCTTCGCGGAGAGCCGGGGGCGCGGGGGCGACCCCGGGCAGATCTATCAGCTCAAACGGGAACTGATGGAGCTCAAGCGCGCCGTGGCCCCGCTGGACCGGCCGCTCCAGCAGCTCTCGGAGCACCCGCTGCCCATGGTGGACCCGGACATCCGCAGGTATTTCCGCGATGTCGCGGACCATCTCACGCGGGTGTCCGACCAGGTCACGGGCTATGACTCGCTGATCGACTCGATTCTCCAGGCCAATCTGGCTCAGGTGACCGTCACGCAGAACGAGGACATGCGCAAGATCACGGCCTGGGCCGCGATCATCGCGGTGCCCACCATGGTGTGCGGGGTGTACGGCATGAATTTCGACCACATGCCCGAGTTGCGGTGGACGTTCGGCTATCCGCTCGTGCTGTGTGTCATCGCCACTGCCTGCCTTCTGCTGCACCGGGGATTCCGCCGCAACGGCTGGCTCTGAGGCGGTTCCGGGGCGGCCCCGGCCGGCTCCGGGACAAGAACATGACGAAAGTAAGACGGACCGTTGCCGAAGGGCAGGTCCGCGATCTCTGGGTAATTGCCTAGGCTTAGCTTCGTGGATAACGCGATCCTCCAGGCAATCGAAGGCTTTGTCGCCACCCCCTGGGTGTACTTGGCACTATTCGCCGTCGCAAAGTTGGACGGCTTCTTCCCCGTGGTGCCCAGCGAGACCCTGGTGGTCACCCTGGGGGTCTTCGCGGCGGCCGACGGCAACCCGAATCTGTTTCTCATCATCGTCGTGGCGGCGCTCGGCGCCTTCGCCGGCGACCACATCTCCTACTACATAGGGCGCAAATCCGGTGCCCGCATCTATGCCCGGCTGAAGCCGGGCAGCCGCACACAGAAGGCATACGACCGGGTCGGGGACATGCTGGAGAAGCGCGGCGGCGTCATGCTGATCATCGCCCGCTACATCCCCGGCGGCCGTACCGCCGCCACGCTCACCACGGGGGCGACGAAGTATCCGCTGAAGTCCTTCTCGCGCTACGACGCCGTCGCGGCGCTGAGCTGGGCGATCTACTCGGCAGGGATCGGCTTCGTCGGCGGCTCGGCCTTCGAGCACAACCCGCTGCTGGGGGTCGCCATGGGCCTCGGCCTCGCGCTGACGATAGCCGCCGTGCACGAGGGCGTCCGTATTCTCCGCGAGCGCCGCGCGGCCTCCCGGGCGGGGACCGCCGAGCAGTAACGGCGCGGCGGCCGGTGCGCTTAACGGTTGGATCGCGAGCGCAAATGACCGGCCGCCGATCACGGTCCGGGGCGTCCCTGGGGGGACGGCCCGGACGGCATCGGGGTCCGGTCGGGGGTCAACGCCAGCGGTAGCCGGGGTAGGCGGCGGCCGTCGGCACGATCTCGCGGCCCAGCGGCATCAGCGAGACCGGGACCATCTTGAAGTGCGCGATGCCGAACGGGATGCCGATGATCGTCACACAGAAGCCGATGCCCGCCAGGATGTGGCCGATCGTGATCCAGATGCCCGCGACGATCAGCCAGATCACGTTCCCCACGCCGGAGGCCAGGCCCGCGTCGCGCCGCTCGGTCACCGTGTGGCCGAAGGGCCACAGGCCATAGCGGGCTATGCGGAAGCAGGCGATGCCGAAGGGGATGGTGACGACCAGCGCGAAGCAGACCAGGCCGGCCAGGGCGTAGCCGAGCGCCATCCACAGCCCCGAGAAGATCAGCCAGATGACGTTGAGGAGTGTCTTCACCTCTCCAGCATGACCACGCCCGGGTGGGGGCCGCATCCTCCGGCCGGGGGAGCACCGGCCCGGGGTTTTCCCCGATGGGCACCGCCCGGATGGACACCGGCCCGCTCGGGGTCAACCCGGCGGCGCCGGTGCCTCAGTAACGGCCGCCGGCCATCCGCTCCAGGCGGGCGATGCGCTCGGCCATCGGCGGGTGGGTGGAGAACATGCGGGCGTGACCCTCGCCCCTGCGGAACGGGTTGGCGATCATCATGTGGCTGGTCGTCTCCAACTGTGGCTCCGGCCGCAGCGGACGGCGCTGGGTGCCCGCTTCCAGCTTGCGCAGGGCGCTGGCCAGCGCGAGCGGGTCGCCGGTGAGCTGGGCGCCGGAGGCGTCCGCCTCGTACTCCCGGGAGCGGCTGATGGCGAGCTGGATGAGCCCGGCGGCGACCGGGCCGAGGATCAGCAGCAGCAGCATCCCCACGATGCCGGGACCGCCCTCGTCGTCGTCGCGGCCGAAGGGGATGAGCCAGGCGAAGTTCACCAGGAACATGATCACCGAGGCCATGGCGCCCGCGACCGAGGAGATCAGGATGTCCCGGTTGTACACGTGGCTGAGCTCATGGCCGAGGACGCCGCGCAGCTCGCGCTCGTCGAGCAGGCGGAGGATGCCCTCGGTGCAGCACACGGCGGCGTTGCGCGGGTTGCGTCCGGTGGCGAACGCGTTGGGCGCCTCGGTCGGGGAGATGTACAGCCGGGGCATGGGCTGCCGGGCCTGCCCGGCCAGCTCCCGGACCATGCGGTAGAGCTCCGGCGCCTCGAACTCGCCGACCGGCCGGGCGCGCATGGAACGGAGCGCGAGCTTGTCGCTGTTCCAGTAGGCGTAGCCGTTGGTCGCGAGGGCGATCAGCAGGGCGATGACCAACCCGGTCCGGCCGAAGAAGCTGCCGATGATCAAGATCAACGCGGACATGCCGCCGAGCAGGGCGGCCGTCTTCAGTCCATTGTGCCGGCGGTGCACGGTGTGCCCTCCAGGTAGCGCAGTGTGGGGGTGCCCGGATGGACCCGGATGTCGGAGTTTCTCCACTAACAGTGGACACTCCCGAAGTGCACAACGCCATTCGAGGGAATTCCGTTCCCCGTGTCAGGCAGACCCCGGCCTTCCTGCGTCTACAACAAGGTGCCCGACACGAAAGTGAGCACGAGCTGCGGGGCGCCGGACAGCGCGAGACCCGCGCCGGCCGCCAGGACGATCGCCCCCATCAGCGGCAGCGGCACCGCCGGCCGGGTGGCCACGGCCGCTCCCCCCTCGGTCACGAGCCCCGGCCCGGCCTCGGCGACGGCCTCCCCGGCCGGCTCCCCCGCCGCCTCCTCACCGCCCGTGAAGAGCACGGCCGCCCAGCGCAGGTAGTAGTAGAGGGCGATGACCACGTTGACCGCCATCACCACGGCCAGCACCCCGAGGTCACCGGCCACGGCCGTCTCGAAGACGGCCACCTTGGCGAACAGCCCGATCACGCCCGGCGGCAGCCCCGCCAGGCACAGCAGGAAGAACGCCAGGGCGAGCGCGGCCAGCGGCTGCCGCGCCCACAGCCCCCGGTAGTCCGCGATCCGGTGCGCCGCCCGGTGCCGGGCGACATACGCGGCCACGGCGAAGGCGCCCAGGTTCACCGCGCCGTACATCAGCGCGTACGCGACGGTCGTGCCCACCGTGTCCTCGGCGTACGCCGCCGCCGCGATCGGCACCAGCAGATACCCCGCCTGCCCGATCGAGGACCAGGCCAGCAGCCGGACGGCGCTGCCCGGCGCCGCCGGATCGGTGCGCAGCGCGGCGACGTTCCCCGCGGTCATGGTGAGCCCGGCCAGCACCGCCAGCGCCGGCCCCCACAGGTCGCCATAGCCCGGGAACGCCTCGGCGGTGACCAGGATGAGCCCGGCCAGCCCCGCCGTCTTGCCGACCACCGACAGATAGCCGGCCACCGGCAGCGGCGCGCCGAGATACGTCTCCGGGACCCAGAAGTGGAACGGCACGGCCGCCGTCTTGAACGCGAACGCGACCAGGGTCAGCACGACCCCGGCTTCCGCGAGGGTGGCCAGCCGGGGATCGGCCTCCGGCAACCCCTCGGCGATCTCGGCCAGATAGAGGCTGCCCGCCGCGGCGTACACGAAGCTGACGCCGAGCAGCCCCACCGCCGTCGCGGTGACCGACGACAGGAAGAACTTCAGCGCCGCCTCGGGCCCGGTGCCGCTGCGCCGGAGCGCGACGAGCGCGTACGCCGGGAGCGTGGTCACCTCCAGCGCGATGATCAGGGTCGCGAGGTCGCGCGCGGCGGGCAGCAGCGCCGCGCCGGAGGCGGAGGACAGCAGCAGGAACCAGAACTCCCCGCCGGGCAGCGGCTTCCCGTCGCCCCCCGCCGCTCCGCCCGTCTCCGGGACGGAGAGCAGCGCGACGAGGAACGCGCCGCCGAGGACGAGGAGTTGGACGATGACGGCGAACCGGTCGGCCGCGTACGAGCACAGCGCCGGGTCGTCCGGCAGGCAGAACGTGGCCCGGTCTCCCGCGCGCAGCGGCAGCAGCGCGAGCGCGGCCAGCGCCAGCCCG
The DNA here is from genome assembly GCF_031845365.1 of Streptomyces litchfieldiae. Classification (NCBI taxonomy): domain Bacteria; kingdom Bacillati; phylum Actinomycetota; class Actinomycetes; order Kitasatosporales; family Streptomycetaceae; genus Streptomyces; species Streptomyces litchfieldiae. The sequence continues at coordinate 77,584 of NZ_JAVREL010000023.1, read as the reverse complement.
CCCGCGGCGAGCCAGCCCAGCACCGCCTTGCGCCCCTCGGGCAGGAACAGGTCGGCGACGAGAACGGCCACCGCGGCGACGGCGGCGATCAGCGGGGGCGCGACGACGGCCCATTCGACGGACTGGACGAGGTTCATCGGACGGCTCCCGGCAGGAGGTTCTGCACGGCGGGATCGGTGAGGTCGAGCAGCACGGCCGGCCACAGCCCGGCCAGCACGGTGAGCACCACCAGCGGGGCGAACGCGGCGTACTCGAAGCCCCGCAGATCGGGCAGGCGCTGCCCCTCCCCCGGGGTGTCGCCCATGCAGACGCGGCGGACGACGAGCAGCAGATAGGCGGCGGTGAGCAGCGTGCCGAACGCGGCGACCGCGAGGAAGGTGAGGAACGCCGGCCGGCTGAGCCCGTCGGCCGGGTGGAACGCGCCGAGCAACGCGAGCAGTTCGCCCCAGAACCCGGCGAGCCCCGGCAGCCCCAGCGAGGCCACGGCGGCGAAGACGAGCACGCCGCCGAACCGCGGCGCCCGCCCGTACAGCGCGGCGCCGCCCGCCCCGGCGAGCGTGTCCAGGTCGGTGGAGCCGGTGCGTTCCTTCAGGGCCCCGACGAGGAAGAACAGCAGGCCGGTGACCAGGCCGTGGGCGATGTTGGCGAACAGCGCGCCGTTCACGCCGGTGTGCGTCAGCGTGGCGATGCCCAGCAGCACGAAGCCCATGTGCCCCACGGACGAGTACGCGATGAGCCGCTTGAGGTCGCCGCCCGCGCCCGGCCGCCCCAGCGCCAGACAGGCCAGCGAGCCGTAGACGATGCCGGCCACGGCGAACGCCCCGAGATAGGGCGCGAACGTCTCCATGCCCTCCGGCGCCATCGGCAGCGCGATCCGGACCAGGCCGTAGGTACCCATCTTCAGCAGCACGCCGGCCAGCAGCACCGACCCGGTGGTGGGGGCGGCGGTGTGCGCGTCCGGCAGCCAACTGTGCAGCGGCCACATCGGCGTCTTGACGGCGAATCCGATGCCCAGCGCCAGCACCGCCAGCACCTGGGTGCCGTGGCCGAGGCCGGCGCCGTGCGCCTCGGCGAGTTCCACCATGTCGAACGTGCCGCCGCCGATGCCGATGACGAGCAGGCCCAGCAGCATCACCACCGAGCCGAGCACCGTGTAGAGGATGAACCGCCACGCCGCCGGCCCGCGCCCCTCCCCGCCCCAGCGGGCGATGAGGAAGTACATGGGGATGAGCACCATCTCGAAGGCGAGGAAGAACAGCACCAGGTCGAGCACGGCGAACGTGGCCAGCGTGCCGGCCTCCAGCAGCAGCAGGAACGACACGAAGACCGCGGGCCGCGGGCCGGCCGGCGGCCGGGCCCGGGTGTGCAGCGCGCACAGGAACGTCAGCAGCGCGGTCAGCACGAGCAGCGGCAGGGAGATCCCGTCCACCCCGAAGTGCAGCCGCACGTCCAGGGCCGGGATCCAGCTCACGTCGCTCTCGGCCTGGATGGTCCCGGGGTTGTCGTGGTCGAACCCGGCGGCCAGCAGCAGCGTGGCGACGAGCACCGCGCCGGTGACGCCGACGCCCAGCCACTGGCCGAGCCACCGGGGCGCCCGGGGCAGCAGGGCGGCGCCCGAGCCGAGCAGGGGCAGCACGAGGGCGGCGAGCAGGAGCAGTTGCGTCGTGGTGTCGTTCAGCGGGATCACGGGTCACTCCCCGGCGACGAGGACGGCGGCGACGGCGAGCACCAGGGACCCGGCGGCCAGCGCGCTCAGATAGGTCTGCACGTTGCCGGTCTGGGCGCGGCGGGTGAGGGCGCCGAGCAGCCCGGGGGCGGCGGCGGTGCCGCGCACATAGGTGTCGATGACGGCCGCGTCCAGGAAGCGCACCAGCCGGGCGGCGGCGCGCACCGGCCGGACGAACGCGGCGGCGTACGCGTTGTCGAGGTGGAACCCGGCCACCGCGTGCCGGTGCAGCGGCCCGAGCAGTCCGGGCGCCGGGTCGACGAGGCCGTCGCCCTCGTAGGCGCGGCGCCAGGCGGCGTAGCAGACGATCCCGCCGGTCAGGGCGGCGCCGGTGGCCAGCACCGAGGTGGTGAGGGTGGGCGCCAGATCGCCCCCGTCGAACCAGTCCGGCAGCGTCCCGTAGGCCAGGCCCAGCAGCAGGGCGGGCAGCGCGAGCAGCCACAGCACGGCGGTCATCACGGGGCTCGCGCTCTCGTGGACGGGCGTCGGGTCGGGGCGGGCGCCGACCGGGTCGTGGAAGGCGACCAGCCACATCCGGGCGGCGTAGGCGGCGGTGAGCAGCGCGGTGGTCAGGCCGGCCACCAGCACGATCCAGCCCGCCGAGGCGGGGACGCCGTGTTCCGGTTCCAGGGCGGCGTGCTCGGCGGCGCCTATCACGGCTTCCTTGGAGAAGAACCCGGAGAACGGCGGGATGGCGGCCAGCGCCAGCAGCCCGATCGTCATCGTCCAATAGGCGTCGGGCGCGCGCCGTTTGAGGCCGCGCATGCGCGACATGGCGGCGAGCGAGGCGGTGCCGGCGGTGTGGATGAGCACCCCGGCGGCCAGGAAGAGGAGCGCCTTGAACGCGCCGTGCGTGAGCAGGTGGAAGACGGCCGCCTCGCGGTCGGCGACGGCCAGCGCGCCGGTCATGAAGCCGAGCTGCCCGATCGTCGAGTAGGCCAGCAGGCGTTTGACGTCGTCCTGGGCGAGGGCGGCGAGCGCCGAGCCGAGCATGGTGAGCGCCGCGACGACCGCGAGCACGACGAGGGCGGCGGCGGAGGCGGCGAAGACGGGCAGCAGCCGGGCGACGAGGAAGACGCCCGCGGCGACCATGGTGGCGGCGTGGATGAGCGCCGAGACGGGGGTGGGGCCGGCCATGGCGTCGGGCAGCCAGGTGTGCAGCGGCACCTGCGCGGACTTGCCGGCCACCCCGGCGAGCAGCAGCAGCGCGATGAGCGTGGGGTGGTCCAGCTCGAAGTCCGACAGCGGGGAGGTGAGCCGAGTGACGATGGTGCTCACCCGGAACGTGCCGGCCTCGCTCGCCAGCGCCAGGATGCCGATGAGGAACGGCACATCGCCGAGCTTGGTCACCAGGAACGCCTTGAACGAGGCGGACCGGGCCGCGGCGGTCTCCCAGTAGTGGCCGACCAGGAAGTAGGAGCAGATGCCCATCACCTCCCAGCCGACGAGCAGCACGATCAGGTCGTCGGTGTAGACGACCAGCAGCATCGCGGCGGTGAAGAGGGAGACGAGGGCGGCGTAGGAGGGGTAGCGGGGGTCGCCGCGCAGATAGCCGGTGGAGTAGAGCTGGACGCAGCTCGCGACGACCGTGACGAGGACGGCGACCAGGACGGCGAACCCGTCGAGGCGCAGGGCCAGTTCGATCGGCAGCGCGTCGTTGCCGGTGCGGGTGAGGCGGGTGGCGGCGCCGATCGGCTCGTCGCCGCCCTGCCGCAGCGCGACGAAGACGGCGAGTCCCGCGGCGGTGAGGGTGGGCAGCACGGCGAGCGGGCGGACGTAGCCGGGGGCGCGGCGGCCGGTGAGCAGGATCAGCGCCGCCGCGGCGAAGGGCAGCAGCGGCACGAGAACGGCGGCGGTCGTGGTGTTCACGAGGTGGTGTTCTCCCGGCTGTCGACGTCCCCTCTCGGCTCCCTCAGCTCCCTGAGCCGGTCGATGGCGGAGGTGCCGCGGTTGCGGTAAACGAGGAGCACGATGGCGAGGCCGATGCCGATCTCGGCGGCGGCGAGAGCGATCAGGAAGAGCGTGAAGACCTGTCCGGAGTGCACCTCGTCGCGCAGCCAGACGTCGAAGGCGACGAGGTTGAGACTGACGGCGGCGAGCATCAGTTCGACCGACATCAGCAGCAGGATGGCGTTCCTGCGGGCGAGCACGCCGTACAGGCCGACGCAGAAGAGCAGCGCGGACAGCACGGCGGGATAGACGAGGTGCATCAGGACTCACCGTCCCGTTTGCGGGAGATGACGATGGCGCCGACGAGCGCGGCGAGCAGCAGCACGGACAGCGCCTCGAACGGCAGCACCCAGACCCGGAAGAGGCTGTCCCCGATCTGTTCCGACTCGCCGTGCGGGGTGTCCAGGTCGATCCAGGCGGTGCGGAAGGCGTCCACGACGAGGGTGACGAGCGTGCCTGCGGCGGCCAGCGCGACGGCGAGCGCCACGGGCCGGTTGCGGGAGTCGGCGTCCGGGGACGGCCCGATGGGCGCCTTGGTGAGCATCAGGCCGAACAGCAGCAGCACCACGACCGAGCCGAGGTAGATCAGCACCTGCACCCAGGCCACGAACTCGGCGGTGAGCAGCAGGTAGTGCACGGCGAGGCCGCCGAGCGCGACGACCAGCCACAGCGCGGCGTGCACGAGCTGCTTGCTGGTCACGCACAGCACGGCGGCGCCGAGCACAACGAGGCCGACCAGCACGAAGACGATCTCCTGGCCGGACGGCGAGAGATACCCGTTCCCCCCGGTCACGCGCCCTCCCGCTGGGCCGCCTTGCGCGCCGCGGCGATCTCCTTGGGCTCCTCGGCGGCCGGGTCGAGCGGCGGCGGCTCCGGAACGGTCCACATCCACTCGCGCAGCCGGTCGCGTTCATGGGTGAGCTCACGGATGTCCGTTTCCGCGTACTCGAACTCCGGCGACCAGAACAGCGCGTCGAACGGGCAGACTTCGACACAGATTCCGCAGTACATGCACAGCGCGAAGTCGATGGCGAAACGGTCGAGCACGTTCCGGCTGCGCTCCCGGCCGCCGGGGGCGGCGGGCGGCAGCGTCTCCTTGTGCGAGTCGATGTAGATGCACCAGTCGGGGCACTCGCGGGCGCACAGCATGCAGACGGTGCAGTTCTCCTCGAACAGCCCGATGACCCCCCGGCTGCGCGGCGGCAACGAGGGCTGCGTCTCCGGGTACTGCTGGGTGACCGCCCGCCGTGTCATGGCGCGGAACGTGACGGCCAGGCCCTTGGCGAGCCCGGACCCGAGGCTCATGAGATCACCACCTTGACGACTCCGGTGAGCGCGATCTGCGCGAGGGCGAGCGGAACGAGCACGGTCCAGGCGAACTTCTGGATCTGGTCGGCGCGCAGCCGGGGCCAGGCGACGCGCGCCCAGATGACGAGGAAGCACAAGCCGGCCGTCTTGAGCAGCATCCACAGCCAGCCCAACTGGTCGGCCAGCGGGCCGTGCCAGCCGCCGAGGAAGAGCACGGCGGTCAGCGCGCAGACGACCACGATGCCCGCGTACTCGGCGAGGAGGAACAGCGCGAACCGCAGCCCCGAGTACTCGGTGTACGCGCCGAACACGATCTCCTCGGCGGCGATCGGCGCGTCGAACGGCGGCCGTTGCAGCTCGGCGAGCCCGGCGGTGAAGAAGACCAGGCCGCCCATGAGCTGCCAGGGCACCCACCACCACTCGAACTCGCCGAGGATGCCGGTGAGGCTGAGCGTTCCGGCGGCCATGGCGACGGAGGCGGCCGAGAGCAGGAGCGGCAGCTCGTAGGCCATGAGCTGGGCGGCGGTGCGCAGGCCGCCGAGCAGCGAGTACTTGTTGGCGGACGCCCAGCCGCCCATGAGGGAGCCGAGCACGCCGACGCCGAGGACGGCGAGGACGAAGAAGATCCCGGCGTCCAGGACCTGTCCGACCATGCCGTCGGGGCCGATCGGGATGGCGATGAGGACGATGAGGTACGGGATCAGCGCGACGGCCGGCGCGAGCTGGAACACCCGCCGGTCGGCGCCGGCCGGCACCGTGTCCTCCTTCTGCGCGAACTTCACGCCGTCGGCGACGAGTTGGGCCCAGCCGTGGAAACCGCCGGCGTGCATGGGCCCGACGCGGCCCTGCATATGGGCCATGACCTTGTGCTCGCTCTGTCCGACGAGGAGCGGCAGCAGGAGGAACGCGAGCAGCACGGCGAGCAGCCGCGCGCCGACGTCGAGCACGTCCATCAGCCGTCCCCTCCCCCGCCCTCGCTGCCGTTCCCGCTCCCGTTCCCGTCCGGTTGGGCCGGGCCCTCCTCCGCGCGGCGCTGGCTGGCGGAGCCGCCGCTCGCCGAGCGGTTGCGCCGGGGCGGGCGCCGGGGCGTCTCCGGTCCCGGTTCGCGCCAGGGCGCGTCGGTGCCCGGGCGCCGGCCGGCCGCCCGCGGCCCGCCCTCCGTGGCGCGCGCCCGGCGCGCGGGGGCCGCGGGCAACTGCCCCTTCAGCGGACCCCACTCGTTCGGGTCGGGCACGCCGGGCGGCAGCATCTGGCGGCGCTTGGGGCCGCCGTGGCCGGACTCGCCCGGCTCCTTGGCGCCGGGCCACGCCTTCACCACGCGGGCGGCCAGCACGAAGTCCTTGCGCAGCGGATGCCCCTCGAAGCTGTCCGGCAGCAGCAGCGGCGTCAGCCCGGGGTGGCCGGGGAAGTCGATGCCGAACATCTCGCGCGTCTCCCGCTCGTGCCACGCCGCGCCGGCGTATACGCCGGTGGCCGTCGGCAGCGCCGCGCCCTCGTGCGGCACCGTGGTGCGCAGCAGCAGCCGGCGCGGCGGGGTGCCGACGGCCACCACGTGCGCGCAGACCAGGAAGCCGGTGCCGGGCTCGTCCACCGCGCTGAGCCAGTCGAAATAGGTGCAGCCCAGCTCGTCGCGGGCCGCGGTCAGCGCCGCCGTCCAGCCCGCCGGGGGCACGTCGACGGTCAGCACGCCGTACGCCTCGCCCGCCTCCGCGCCCGCGCCGAACAGTTCCCCGGCCTCCCGGGGCAGCCAGCCGGCCGTCACCGTCCGCCCTCCTCCGCCGCCGGGGGGCGCGCCGCCTCGTACCGGCCGGACACCGACTCCTGCGCGATCTTCTCCTGGAGCTTGAGGATCCCCTGGAGCAGCGCCTCGGGCCGGGGCGGGCAACCGGGCACGTACACGTCGACCGGGATGATCTGGTCCACGCCCTTGGTGACCGCGTAGGAGTCCCAGTACGGGCCGCCGCAGTTCGAGCAGGCGCCGAAGGAGATGACGTACTTCGGCTCGGGCATCTGCTCGTACAGCCGCTTGACGGCGGGCGCCATCTTGTCGGTGACCGTGCCGGAGACCACCATCAGGTCGGCCTGCCGGGGGCCGGGCGCGAACGGGATCACGCCCAGCCGGATGAAGTCGTGCCGCGCCATGGAGGCGGCGATGAACTCGATGGCGCAGCAGGCGAGTCCGAAGTTGAACACCCAGAGGCTGTAGCGGCGGCCCCAGTTGAGGACGACCTTCATCGGCTCGGGCGCCAGCCGTGCCAGCGGGCCGAGCGACGGCCGCGCGCCGGACGGTTTCACGTCCATGTCAGCACCCCCTTCTTCCAGGCGTAGAGCAGTCCGACGGTGAGGAAGCCGAGGAAGATGAACATCTCCACCAGCGTCGTGGCGCCGAACCCGTCCGCGGCGAAGACGGTGGCCCAGGGAAAGAGGAACACCGCGTCCACGGCGAAGATCACGTACAGGAACGCGTAGATGTAGTACCGCACCTGCGTATGGGCCCAGCCCTCGCCGACCGGGTCCACGCCGCACTCATAGGTCAGCAGCTTCTCCGGCGTGGGCACGACGGGCCGCAGCAGTCGCCCGGCCCCGAACGCGACCGCGACGAACAGCACGCCGACCACCGCGACCAGACCGACGACCGTGTAGCCGTGGAAATAGTCGGGCACGTTCGGCCTCCGACGACCAGGGGAGAGGGAGCAGCAGTGGGGGATGACGACTGACACGGGAGTCTAGGGGGTGCCGGCCGGGTTGTGACCCCCGCTCGGAGAGGAGGGGCGGTAGGGATAGCCCCACCGTCGTTCACCGACCCACCCCATGGCGGCCGTATCCCCCGCCGGGCAGTCTGGGGATCATGACCAGCAGTACCTCCGAGGCGGCCGGGCCGCTGCCGCCACCGCGCGCCCCGCTGGGCCCGCAGACGTGGCGGGAGTGCGGCTACCTGCTGTCGAGCTGGCCGCTCGACCTCGTCGCGTTCGTCTACGTGGTGACGTGGATCTGGGTGGGCGCCCTGTCGTCGCTGACGGTCATCGGCCTGCCGGTGCTGGCCCTCGGCCTGGTGGGCTGCCGCCGGTTCGGTGCCTGGGAACGGGCGCGCGCCCGGTCACTCCTGAAGCTGCGGATCGACGAGCCCAGCAAACTGCCCCTGCGCCGGGGCGCCGGCTTCCTCGCCTGGCTCTGGTCCAGCCTGCGCGACCCGGTGGGCTGGCGCACGGCGCTGTTCTTCGTCGTCCGGCTGCCCTGGACGACGATCACCTGCTGGCTGACCGTCGTCTCGTTCTTCGTCGCCTGGCCGGCGCTGCCCTGGCTGGCCCGCTGGATGACCAACGTGGACCGCGCGCTGGTGCGCGGGCTGCTGTCCCCGTCGGACGAGCTGGAGCGGCGCATCGCGGAGCTGGAGTCCGACCGGGCGGCGGTCACCGACACGGCCAGCGCCGATCTGCGGCGGATCGAGCGGGATCTGCACGACGGCGCGCAGGCGCGGCTGGTGGCGCTGGCCATGGATCTCGGTCTGGCCAAGGAGAAGCTGACCGAGGACCCCCAGGCCGCGGCCCGCATGGTCGACGAGGCCCACGGCGAGGTCAAGCTCGCCCTCCAGGAGCTGCGCGACCTCGCCCGCGGCATCCACCCCGCGATCCTCACCGACCGGGGCCTCGGCCCCGCCCTGTCCAACGTCGCCGCCCGCTGCGCCGTCCCGGTGCGGGTCACGGTCGACCTGGCCGAGCGGCCCGCGCCCGCCATCGAGGGCATCGCCTACTTCACCGCGTCCGAGCTGCTGCAGAACGTCAGCAAGCACAGCGGCGCCCGGCACGCACAGGTCGACGTCTGGCGGGCGGACGACCGGCTGATGCTCCAGGTCACCGACGACGGCCACGGCGGCGCCGACCTCACCGCCGGCTCGGGCCTGGCCGGGCTGGCCGAACGCCTCGACTCCGTCGACGGCGTCCTCGCGATCACCTCCCCCGCCGGGGGACCGACCACTGTCAACGCCGAACTGCCCTGGCGGGACCGCCGGAAAGGGACCTCCCGATGAACGTGCTGCTCCTGCCCTTCCGCGCCCGTACCTGGCGGGAGGGGCTGTACTCCCTGCTCAACCTCCCGGTGGCACTCGCCGGGTTCGTCTTCGCCGCCGCGGGCCTGGCGACCAGCGCCGGGCTGCTGATCACGTTCGTCGGGCTGCCGCTGATGGCGCTCGTGCTGCTGGTCCTGCGGATGTTCGGGCGGCTGGAGCGGGCGCGGGCCCGCCTGCTGCTGCGCCTGGAGGTCGCCGAGCCGGAGCGGCTGCGGCTCACCGAGGGCCGCTCCGGCCCGCTGGCCTGGATGGGCGCGGTGCTGCGCAGCAACGTGTCGTGGCGCTCGGCCGCGTACGCGCTGCTGCACATGCCCTGGGCGGTCTTCACCTTCGGCGCGGTGACCGCCCTGTGGTCGGCTGGCTGGTCGATGCTGACGTTCCCGCTGTGGTTCTGGACGATCCCCGCGTTCACCGACGAGCCGGGGGTGGGGGTGAACACCGGCGGCGACCCGGACGAGGCGTGGATCTGGGACGGGCCGTTCGAGGTGGTGATGGCGGTGGTGCTCGGCCTGCTGCTGCTGCTGGTCGCCGCGTGGCTGATCCGCGGCATGGCGGCCGTCGACCGGCTGCTGGTCTCCAGCCTGCTGGGCCCGTCCGCGGCGGCGGCCCGGATGTGGCAGCTCGAGTCGGACCGGTCCGTCGTGGTGGACACCTCGGCCGCCGATCTGCGGCGGATCGAGCGGGATCTGCACGACGGCGCGCAGGCGCGGCTGGTGGCGCTGGCCATGGATCTCGGTCTGGCCAAGGAGAAGCTGACCGAGGACCCCCAGGCCGCGGCCCGCATGGTCGACGAGGCCCACGGCGAGGTCAAGCTCGCCCTCCAGGAGCTGCGCGACCTCGCCCGCGGCATCCACCCCGCGATCCTCACCGACCGGGGCCTCGGCCCCGCCCTGTCCAACGTCGCCGCCCGCTGCACCGTCCCGGTGACCGTGGACGTGGAGCTGCCGTTCCGGCCGGCCGAGGCGATCGAGGGCATCGCCTACTTCACGGTCTGCGAGCTGCTCCAGAACGTCAGCAAGCACAGCGGCGCCCGGCACGCACAGGTCGACGTCTGGCGGGCGGACGACCGGCTGATGCTCCAGGTCACCGACGACGGCCACGGCGGCGCCGACCTCACCGCCGGCTCGGGCCTGGCCGGGCTGGCCGAACGCCTCGCCGCGGTGGACGGCCTGCTGGCGCTGGACTCCCCCGCCGGCGGGCCCACGACGATCTCGGCCGCGCTGCCCTGGCGCGACCGGACGGCCTCGCACGCGCCGGCGAGGTGAGATCCTGCGGGGGGACGGCAGGCAAGGGCGTGCCATGGTGAACGGGGAGTGGACGTGCGGGTAGTCATCGCCGAGGACTCGGTGCTGCTGCGAGAGGGGCTGACCCGGCTGCTGAACGACCGGGGGCACGAGGTGGTCGCCGGGGTCGGGGACGGGGAGGCGCTGATCGCGGCGGTGCGGGAGCTGGCCGACGCCGGGGAGCCGCCGGATGTGGTGGTGGCCGATGTGCGGATGCCGCCGACGCACACCGACGAGGGCGTGCGGGCGGCGGTCCGGCTGCGGGAGCGCTACCCGAAGCTCGGGGTGCTGGTGCTGTCCCAGTATGTGGAGGAGCAGTACGCCACCGAGCTGATCGCGGGGTCCAGCCGGGGCATCGGCTATTTGCTGAAGGACCGGGTCGCGGATGTCAGCGAGTTCGTCGAGGCGGTGGCCCGGGTGGCCGCGGGCGGTACCGCGCTCGACCCGGAGGTTGTCGCACAGTTGCTCGGTCGCAGCCGGAAACAGGACGTTCTCGCGGGCCTCACGCCACGGGAAAGGGAAGTCCTAGGACTAATGGCGGAGGGGCGCACGAACTCCGCCATCGCCCAGCAACTCGTGGTGAGCCACGGGGCGGTCGAAAAACACGTCAGCAACATCTTTATGAAGCTCGGCTTGGCGCAGAGTGACACAGATCACCGGCGGGTTCTGGCGGTTCTGACCTATCTCAATTCCTAGGCGGCCCTGACAGGCTGGAACTGGGGCTTCGGGCGGCGCGCTGTCGGGACTTTAGGGCAGCTTCAGAAGGGTTCAAGGACGCTGCGGGACCGTGACACAGCGCTACCCGCGTCCATCATGTGATCACCTTCAGGAAGGTAAACCTTACCCGCGTACCATGGCTGACAAGAGCCGCCTCGAAGGAGGGCTACAGCAGTGACCACTGAGGTCGACCAGGCGAGCCAGGACAATAAGGACGTCAGGCGTCTGGACCGGGTGATCATCCGGTTCGCGGGGGATTCCGGCGACGGAATGCAACTGACGGGAGACCGATTCACCTCGGAGACAGCCTCCTTGGGGAATGACCTGTCCACTCTGCCGAACTTCCCCGCGGAAATCCGTGCCCCGGCCGGGACGCTGCCCGGTGTCTCCTCCTTCCAGGTGCACTTCGCGGACCACGACATCCTCACGCCGGGCGACGCCCCCAATGTGCTCGTCGCGATGAACCCGGCCGCGCTCAAGGCGAATCTGCCCGACGTGCCGCGCGGCGCCGAGATCATCGTCAACACCGACGAGTTCAACTCCCGGGCGCTGGCCAAGGTCGGCTACGCGGGCAACCCGCTGGAGGACGGCTCCCTCGACGGGTTCAGCGTGCACCTGGTGCCGCTGACGACCCTGACGGTGGAGGCGCTGAAGGGCTTCGACCTGACGCGCAAGGAGGCCGGCCGCTCGAAGAACATGTTCGCGCTCGGCCTGCTGTCGTGGATGTACCACCGGCCCACCGAGGGCACGGAGAAGTTCCTGCGGTCGAAGTTCGCCAAGCGCCCGGAGATCGCGGAGGCCAACATCACGGCGTTCCGCGCCGGGTGGAACTTCGGCGAGACCACCGAGGACTTCGCCGTCTCCTACGAGGTCGCCCCGGCCTCCTCCGCGTTCCCCGCCGGCACCTACCGGAACATCTCGGGGAACCTGGCCCTCGCCTACGGCCTGGTCGCCGCCGCCGAGCGCGCCGACCTGCCGCTCTTCCTCGGCTCGTACCCGATCACGCCGGCCTCCGACGTGCTGCACGAGCTGTCCAAGCACAAGAACTTCGGGGTGCGCACCTTCCAGGCCGAGGACGAGATCGCCGGCATCGGCGCCGCCCTGGGCGCCTCGTTCGGCGGGGCGCTGGGCGTGACGACGACCTCCGGGCCGGGCGTGGCGCTGAAGTCCGAGACGATCGGGCTCGCGGTCTCCCTGGAACTGCCGCTGCTGATCATCGACATCCAGCGCGGCGGCCCCTCCACCGGGCTGCCCACCAAGACCGAGCAGGCCGACCTGCTCCAGGCCATGTACGGCCGCAACGGCGAGGCCCCGGTGCCGATCGTGGCCCCGGCCACCCCCGCCGAGTGCTTCACCGCGGCGCTGGACGCGGCGCGCATCGCGCTGACCTACCGCACGCCGGTGTTCCTGCTCTCCGACGGCTACCTGGCCAACGGCTCCGAGCCCTGGCGCGTCCCGGACGTGGAGGAGCTGCCCGACCTGCGGGTGCAGTTCGCCACCGGGCCCAACCACCAACTGGCCGACGGCACCGAGGTGTTCTGGCCGTACAAGCGCGACGAGACCACCCTGGCCCGCCCCTGGGCGGTGCCCGGCACCCCCGGCCTCGAGCACCGCATCGGCGGCATCGAGAAGCAGGACGGCACGGGCAACATCTCCTACGACCCGGCCAATCACGAGCACATGGTCCGCATCCGGCAGGCCAAGGTCGACGGGGTCAGCGTGCCGGACCTCGTGGTGGACGACCCGGGCGGCCAGGCCAAGGTGCTGGTGCTGGGCTGGGGCTCCACCTACGGGCCGATCACGGCGGCCGTCCGCCGGATCCGCCGGGCCGGCGGGCACATCGCGCAGACCCACCTGCGCAGCCTCAACCCCTTCCCGGCCAACCTCGGAGAGGTGCTGCGGGCCTACGACCGGGTCGTTGTCCCGGAGATGAACCTCGGCCAGCTCGCCACCCTGCTGCGCGCCAAGTACCTGGTCGACATCCGGTCCCTCACCCAGGTCACCGGCCTGCCCTTCAAGGCCGAGCAGCTCGCATCCGCTTTCAAGGAGGCTCTCGACGATGCCCACTGATGCGCTCACACCGGCCCGCACCGCGCTGGCACTCGTCCCCACCGCCGACAAGCCCCAGACCGCCAAGGACTTCAAGTCGGACCAGGAGGTCCGCTGGTGCCCCGGCTGCGGTGACTACGCCGTCCTGGCCGCCGTGCAGGGCTTCATGCCCGAACTCGGGCTGGCCAAGGAGAACATCGTCTTCGTCTCCGGCATCGGCTGCTCCTCCCGCTTCCCGTACTACATGAACACCTACGGGATGCACTCCATCCACGGCCGCGCCCCGGCCATCGCCACCGGCCTGGCCGCGGCCCGCCGCGACCTGTCCGTCTGGGTCGTCACGGGCGACGGCGACGCGCTGTCCATCGGCGGCAACCACCTGATCCACGCCCTGCGGCGCAATGTGAACCTGAAGATCCTGCTGTTCAACAACCGGATCTACGGCCTCACCAAGGGTCAGTACTCGCCGACCTCCGAGGCGGGCAAGATCACCAAGTCCACGCCGATGGGCTCGCTGGACACCCCGTTCAACCCGCTCTCCCTGGCGCTGGGCGCCGAGGCGTCCTTCGTCGCCCGCACGATCGACTCCGACCGCAAGCACCTCACGAGCGTGCTGCGCGCCGCCGCCGACCACCGCGGCTCGGCACTGGTGGAGATCTACCAGAACTGCAACATCTTCAACGACGGTGCCTTCGAGGCCCTGAAGGACAAGCAGCAGGCCCTGGAGGCGGTGATCCGCCTGGAGCACGGCGAGCCGATCCGCTTCGGCGCGCCGGCCGAGGACGGCCTGGGCGGCAAGGGCGTGGTGCGCGACCCGGCGACCGGTGACCTGAAGGTGATCGACGTGGCCGACGAGGGTACCGACGGCATCCTGGTGCACGACGCCCACGCGGCGTCCCCGACCACGGCGTTCGCCCTCTCCCGGCTGGCCGACCCGGACACCCTGCACCGCACACCGATCGGCGTGCTCCGCAGCGTGCCCCGGCCCGCCTACGAGGACCTGATGGCCGACCAGTTGGAGCGGGCGGTCGAGCAGCGCGGGAAGGGCGACCTCGCCGCGCTGCTGACCGGCAACGACACCTGGACCGTCGCCGGCTGACAGGACCGTAACGCAGTAACGGGAATGACAACCCGCCCGCCCGGCGCTACCGTCATCGGTGGCGTCGGCGGCAGCGGGAGGCAGTAGTGGGAACAGGCGGCGGCTCGGCGAGCCGGGCGGGACTGGCCTACGGGCTGGCCGCGTTCGGGATGTGGGGCCTGCTGCCCCTCTACTGGCACCTGCTGGACTCCACCGGCGCGTCCGAGGTCCTCGCCCACCGCATGGTGTGGTCGCTGCCCACCGCCGTGGCCCTGCTGGCGCTCGCGCGCAACTGGTCCTGGATACGGCCGCTGCTGCGCCAGCCGCGCCGCCTGGGACTGCTGGCGCTCTCCGCGTCCCTCATCTCGCTGAACTGGTGGGTCTTCATCTGGGCCGTCTCCGAGGACCGCGTCCTGGAGGCCTCCCTCGGGTACTTCATCAACCCCCTGCTCACCATCGCCATGGGCGTCGTGCTGCTCAAGGAGCGGCTGCGCACCGCGCAGTGGGCGGCCGTCGGCATCGGCGCCACCGCGGTGGCCGTGATGACCATCGCCTACGGCCAGATCCCATGGGTGTCGCTGGCGCTCAGCGTCAGCTTCGCGCTCTACGCCCTGACCAAGAAGAAGACCGACCTGGACGGTCCTGAGGGCTTCAGCGCCGACTCCGCGCTGCAGTTCCTGCCCGCGCTGGGCTTCCTGGTCGCGCTCGGCCTGCGCGGCGAGGGCTCGTTCACCGCCGAGGGCCCCGGCCACGCGCTGCTGCTGGTGGCCAGCGGACTGGCCACCGCGCTGCCCCTGATCTTCTTCGGCGCCGCCGCCGTGCGCGTGCCGCTGTCCACGATCGGGCTGATGCAGTACCTCGCCCCGACGCTGATGTTCCTGCTCGGACTGCTGGCGTTCGACGAGGAGATGCCGCCCGAGCGCTGGGCCGGGTTCCTCCTGGTCTGGGCCGCGCTGTGCGTGCTGACCTGGGACCTGCTGCGCCAGGCGCGCCGCAACCGCGGCACCGTGGCCACGCACAGCCCGGCCGCCCGCAACGAGCCGAGCGCGGCGCTCAGCGACTGACCCGCGGCGAATCCTTGGCCACTCGGACGCTCAGCGACTGAGAAGAACGGTTGCGTTTCAACGGACTCCTGGCGTACGTTATAGAACGAGACCGTCTCGTTCGATATGACGCTCGTTCCATAGGAAAACCTGGAGTTCGCCATCACCGCCACCGACATGCCCCCGGTCCGCCGGCCGCGGATGACCCCCGAGCGGGAGACCGAGGTGCTCGCGGCGGTCGTCGAGGTTCTGCGCGAGACCGGCTACGAGGCGCTGACCATGGACGCCATCGCGGCCCGGGCCCGCTGCGGCAAGGCCACGCTGTACCGGCAGTGGGGCAGCAAGCACCACCTGGTCGCCACCGCCCTGCACGCCCACCGCCCCACCCGGATCGACGAGATCGACACCGGCTCGCTCCGCGGCGACCTGCTCACCCTGTTCACCCACGTCTCCCGGCAGGCCCGGGAGGACACCGCGCTCATCGCCGGCCTCGCCCGCGCCACGCTCGACGCCCCGGAGCTCGCCCGGGCGCTGCGCGAGACCCTGGTGGAGCCGGAGATCGTGGAGCTCACCACGTTCATCGACCGCGCCATACGGCGGGGCGAACTCCAGCGGCGGCCGGACGCGATGGACTTTCTTCCGCAGATGATCTTCGCGACCGTGCTGAGCCGCCCGCTGTTCGAGGACGAGTACGCCGACGCGGACTACCTGATCCGCTTCCTCGACAGCGCCCTGTTGCCCGCCCTGCTACACAGTTGACCGGAGCCCGACGACATGTCCCAGCCACAGATCACGGCAGAAGTCCCGGAGCCGCCCGTCCTGGGCGACAAGGCCGCTGGCGAACGCCCGAACCACCGCTGGTGGGTCCTGGCGGTCATCGGCATCGCCCAGCTCATGGTGGTGCTCGACGCCACCATCGTGAACATCGCCCTGCCGTCCGCGCAGGCGGACCTGGGCTTCAGCGACGGCGACCGGCAGTGGGTGATCACCGCCTACGCGCTGGCCTTCGGCAGCCTGCTGCTGCTCGGCGGCCGGATCGCCGACCTGTTCGGCCGCAAGATCGTCTTCCTCGTCGGCACGGTGGGCTTCGCCGCCGCGTCCGCGCTGGGCGGCGCCGCCGCCAACTTCGAGGTCCTGGTGACCGCCCGCGCCCTCCAGGGCGTCTTCGGCGCCCTGCTCGCGCCGGCCGCGCTCTCCCTGCTCACCACGACGTTCACCGATGCCCGGGAACGTGCCAAGGCGTTCAGCGTCTACGGCGCCATCGCGGGCGCGGGCGGCGCCATCGGCCTGCTGCTCGGCGGCGTGCTCACCGAGTACCTGGACTGGCGCTGGACCCTCTACGTCAACCTGATCTTCGCCGTCGCCGCCTTCGCGGGTGGTGCGGCCCTGCTGGCGCACACCACCCGCAACCGCGAGGTCAAGCTCGACGTCCCCGGCACCGTGCTCGTCTCGGCCGGCCTCTTCGGCCTGGTCTACGGCTTCGCCAACGCCGAGTCCCACGACTGGGACCACCCGGCCACCTGGGGCTTCCTGGTCGCCGGCGTCGTGCTGCTGACCGCGTTCACCTGGTGGCAGACCCGGGCCGCCCACCCGCTGCTGCCGCTGCGCGTGCTGCTGGACCGCGACCGGGGCGCGTCGTTCGCCGCGGTGCTGGTAAGCGGCGCGGGGATGTTCGGTGTCTTCCTGTTCCTGACCTACTACCTCCAGGCGTCGCTCGGCTACACGCCGATCGAGACGGGCCTGGCCTTCCTGCCCATGATCGGCGGGCTGATGGTCACCGCGACCCTCTCGGCCACCACGCTGCTGCCGCGCCTGGGTGCCCGGGCGATCGTCTCCGCGGGCATGGGCATCGCCGCGGCGGGCCTGGCCTGGCTGACCGTGCTGGACCTGGACAGCGCCTACGCGGCGAACGTGATGCCGCCGCTGATCGTCTCCGGCCTCGGCATCGGCCTGGTGGTCGCCCCCGCGATGAACCTGGCCACCGCCGGCGTCTCCCCCGCCGACGCGGGCGTCGCCTCCGCGACGGTCAACACCATGCAGCAGATCGGCGGTTCCATCGGCACCGCCGTCCTCAACACCCTGGCCGCCGGGGCGGCCACCGACTATCTGGCCGGCAAGGACCCGACCGACCCGGCCGTGCTCGCCCAGGCCAGCCTGGAGAGCTACGCCACGGCCTACTGGTGGTCCGCCGCGTTCTTCCTCGCGGGCCTGGTCATCAGCGTCGTGCTCTACCGCCGCGGCGCCCCGCAGGCCGCCGCGAGCGGGGCACCCGTGGTCCACATGTGACGGCTGTTTCCCGTCCCCGCCCACGGATACCCGGGCGGGGACGGAGACCGTTCGAGCACACGGGAGCAGCCATGACGATGGCGATCGACGACATGCTGGGCGCCTACCCGGCCGATCTGGGCCGCGTGGACCGGGACCGGCTCACGCACTGCATCGAGGAGGCCACCGCCTGCGCGCAGGCGTGCACCGCGTGCGCCGACGCCTGTCTGTCCGAGGCGGACGTGTCGAACCTGGCCAAGTGCATCCGCACCAACCTGGACTGCGCGGACATCTGCCAGACCACCGCCCGGGTCCTGTCTCGGCACACGGGCTACGACGCGAACATCACCCGGGCCCAGCTCCTGGCCTGCGCCGCCGCGTGCCACGCGTGCGCCGACGAGTGCGGGCGGCAGTCCACCACGCACGAGCATTGCTGGGTGTGCGCGGAGGCGTGCCGCCGGTGCGAGCGGGCCTGCGAGGAGCTGATCAACACGCTGGGCTGAGTGCCGCCCGGCTCAGCCCAGGGCCCCGGCGACGGCGTCCAACACCCGCTGCCAGTGGGCCCGTTGACGCTCACGCTCGGCGGCGCTCGCCATCCGCTCCTGGTGGAAACGGAGCATCGCCCGCCCGCCGTCGCCCGCCGGGCGGAGGGCGACCTGCACGGTGGTGGAGCCCACGGTGACCCGGATGCGGTCCCCGGGCCGGTACCCGTGCACCTCACCGGCGGTGCCGTCGGCGGTGCGCCAGGGGGCACCGCGCTCCGGGGTCAGCTCGGCGCCGGGTCCCAGCCACAGGGCCAGCCCCTCGGGCCCGCTGATGAACTCCCAGACGACGGCGGGGGGATGCGGCAGCGTGCGCGAGACGCCGATCTGCCAGCCGGCGTCCTTGGTCAGTCCCGTGGGCATGGTCAGCCCTCCTCTCGACGGGCGCGCAGGGCCCGGGCCTTGTGGCGGTTCCCGCAGGTCTCCATGGAGCACCAGCGGCGCCGGCCGGGGCGGGAGGTGTCCACGTACATGAGGTGGCACCGCTCGGCGGAGCACATCCGGACGCGGTGGGCGAACGGGCCCGTCAGCAGCTCCACCGCGTCCCGCGCGACCGTGGCCAGCAACTGGCCGCCGGTGGCGGGCGCCGCCCAGGCCCTGGCGCCGTCCGGGCCGATGGCCGGGGCGAGCGGGGGCCGGGCGGCGGCGGCGTTGAGCACGTCGAGGTCGCCCGGGGCGGCCCGCTCGTCGGCGGTGCGGGCCCGGACCACCCGGAACAGCGCGTCCCGCAGCAGCCGGGCCTCGGCCAGCTCGGCCTCGGATATCTCCACATCGGGCGTGGGCGTGAGCCGGGAACGCTCCGCCCAGACGGCCAGGTCGGCGGGCTCGTGCAGCACCTCGTACCGGCGGAACTCGCCGGGGCCGCCGGTGGTCAGCAGCTCCAGACACAGCGCCCCGGGGTCGAACCGGTACCGGGTGCCGGTGTAGGAGCGCAGCACGATGCCCGTGGTCGTTGCGGAGGCTGCCATGTAACTACTATAACTGGTTACATGGCACGTAGCTGGAAACTGGTCATCGACACCGCGAACGCCCCCGTCCTCGCCGACTTCTGGGCCGCCGCCCTGGAGTACGAGGTAGAAGATCCGAGCGCCCTCATCGAACGACTGCTCGCCGCCGGACAGTTGGGCGAGGACGCCGTCACCGAGCACAACGGCCGCCGCGTCTTCCGCGGCTACGCGGCGATCCGGCATCCCGACGACCCCTACGACGAGGTCACCGGCGTCGGAAGGGGCCGCCGGCTGCTGTTCCAGGACGTGCCCGAGGGCAAGACCGTCAAGAACCGTCTGCACATCGACATCCACGGCGAGCAGGGCAGGCTGGAGGAGCTGGTGACCGGGCTGGAATCCCTGGGCGCCACCCGTGTCCAGGAGCACGATCAGGGCCCCGCCGGACACTGGTGGGTCATGCGGGATCCCGAGGGCAACGAATTCTGCGCGAGCTGACACCGCGCGCCCGGCCGGCCGCCCACCCACGACACGTGCGTGAGCTGACCCGGTGCCCGCCGACCGGGCGCGGCTCTTCCCGGCCGCACGGCCGGATCGGGGCTACCCCGCGAGGTCGGGCAGCAGCTCGGTCAGCGCGCCGCCGCCGAAGGGCTGGTTCGGGTCGATCTCCAGGACCTCCGCGTCGCTCGGCGGGGTGAAGTCGAAGACACCACCGGCCGGCTGGGCGAAGTCGATCTGGGAGAACGCCACGTCCAGCACCTGCCCGTCGGGGCCGTCGACGGTGACCGCGAGCGGCACACCCGTCTCGCCGTCCACGGATATCCGCGCCTCGCTGATGCCCGCCTCGGCGGCGTCCTTCGGCTCCACCACAAGCTGGTACGCGCTGCGGCCGGCCACCCGCGCGGTGCCGTCGACGGAGATGTCCGCGTGCTCCCCCGCCGCCTCCAGCAGCCGCTCGGCCGCCTGCTGCGGGGTGAGCTCACCGGCCCACTCCGGCGCCTCGGCCTCCGCGCCCGCCTCCGCCTCGGGCACCTGGGCCTCGTACACCGTGTTGCTCGCGGAGTCGTACGCCCAAAGCTGGTCGCCGTTGTGTATCAGGGTGAACTCGTCGGAGCCGTCCACCAGGCCCAGCCGCTGCCGGTCCGGGCCGTCCATGGCCACCCGCAGCGTGCTGTCCCCGGTCACCAGCCCGGCGAGCTGCCCGGCCGGGCCCCCCACCCCGCTCAGCACCCCGTCCAGCATCCCGCCCAGGTCCGGAATCCCCAGGTCGGCGTCCACCTTCACCGTGCCCGACAACTGAGCCGTGTCGGCCTCCGCCACCCGGACCAGCAGCTCCTCAGCCGTGACCTCCGGCAGATCCGGGCTGCCGTCGCTCGCCAGGGCCGGCCACAGACCGGCCCCCGCCGCGGCGATCCCCGCCACGACCGCCGTCGGCACGATCGCCCGCCGGATAGTGCTGTTCTTTGCCATCAGATGCCCCTCCACTCGGCTCTCAGCACCATCAATTGCACCAGGCCGGGGCCTTTCCGGCATCCGCCGAGGGGAGGCATCCGCATACGACCAGGGGATGAGCGCACGCGGGCGTGCACCCCCCAACCCGTAAGGGATGTACCCCGCCGAAAGACAGGGTTCACACGCCGCGAGCTACTTGGTACGGTCCGCCACCGCGTCGCACAGATCGGCCAGCGCGTCCTTCGCCGGGACGTCCGGCAGCGGCTCCAGCATCCGCCGCGCCTCCTCCGCGAACGACAGCGCGTCCTGCCGCGCCCGCTCCAGCGCCGGGTGCGCCCGCAGCCCGGCCAGCGCCTCGGCGTGCCGCGCGTCGTCCGTCAGGTCGCCGTCCAGCAGCTCGCACAGCGCCACATCCGCCGGCGCGCCGTCCTTGGCAGCCATCTCGCGCAGCCGCAGCACCGGCAGCGTGGGCACGCCCTCGCGCAGATCGGTGCCGGGCGTCTTCCCCGACTCCCGGCCGTCGCTCGCGATGTCCAGGACGTCGTCGGCCAGTTGGAAGGCGATCCCGATCCGCTCGCCGAACTGGGCGAGCACCTCCACCATGGGCTCCGACGCGCCCGACATCAGCCCGCCCATGCGCCCGGCCACCGCGATCAGCGAGCCCGTCTTGCCCGCGATCACATCCAGATAGTGCGCGACGGGGTCCTCCCCCTCGCGCGGCCCGGCCGTCTCCTGGATCTGACCGGTCACCAGGCGCTCGAACGCCTCCGCCTGGATGCGCACCGCGTCCGCCCCGAGGCCGGCCACTATCGTCGAGGCGCGCGAGAAGAGGAAGTCACCGGTGAGCACGGCCACCGAGTTGTTCCAGCGGACGTTGGCGCTGGGCACCCCGCGCCGCATCTGCGCCTCGTCCATGATGTCGTCGTGGTACAGCGTGGCGAGATGCGTCAGCTCCACCACCACCGCCGAGGGCACCACACCCGGCGCGTAGGGATCGCCGAACTGCGCGGCCAGCAGCAGCAACAGCGGCCGGAAGCGCTTGCCCCCGGCGCGGACGAGATGCTGGGCCGTCTCCGTTATAAAGGGAACGTCGCTCTTGGTGGCCTCGATCAGCCCCGCCTCGACAGCCGCGAGGCCGGCCTGTACATCGGCTTCCAGGGCCTGGTCCCGCACGCTCACCCCGAGGGGTCCCACGACGGTCACGAGCGTTCTCCCTGTCTCCAGTGCGTTGTCTCCGGCAGCGTAGCCGGTCGCGAGTCGATCACGGCCGCTGGGTGAGTCATGCGCCGCGGCGGCGGGACGGCGGCCGGGAAGGGGGAGACCCCGCGCGTTTCCTGGAGCAATGATGTGAAGGAGCCTTGCGTTCCGGTACGGGGCCGACGAGGCGTCAACGCGGGCCGGACAGCCGTCACCTCGGCGAATGGAGCCGCCGACCGCGCGGGGCGTCCAGGTCTCAGTCCCGCCGCGAATGCCACACTGCCGTAACACTTCGACCTACCCCCCTGGGCGCCAAGATAATCTGCCCGGACACGTTCAACGTACGAGGGGATCCCATGCGTAGGTCTATACGGTTGGCCGTGCCGGCGATCGCGGCCGCCACCTTCCTGCTGACCGGGTGCGGCAGCGACGACGAGGAGGGTGGCAGCCCGTTCGGCGGGGGCTCGGGGGAGGAGAACGCCCAGGAGGGCGGCGCGGCGAGCGGCGAGACCGGCGGCGAGGAAGCGCCGGCGGACGAGGGCGGCAGCGGTGGCGGCGCGGCACCCACCAACGAGGAGCTGGAAGGCTTCTGGACGGAGACGGCCGGCGGCGACGACAGCACGCTGACCATCACCGCCGGTGAGGCCCAGTACATGGAGAACATCGAGGAGGAGGGCGACCTCTGCACCGGCTCGGTGAGCGACGGCACCCTCACGGTGGAGTGCCTGCAGCTCGGCAGCGCGCTGTTCCCGGACACGGAGGCCGCGCTCACCCTGGACGGCACCACGCTGACCGTCGCCTGGGCGTCCGGCACCACCGAGACGTTCGAGTCGCTCGCCGGTGACCTCGGGGACCTCGGAGACATGGGCAGCCTCGAAGGGCTGGAGACGCCGGACATGAGCGAGCTGGAGGACCTGCAGCAGGAGCTGGAGGACCTCGGCTACTGAGGCCCGTCGAGGGGCCGTCGAGGAGGCACACCGCAAGGCCCGGACGCCACGGGGGCGTCCGGGCCTTCGGTTCGTTCCGGAGGGCGGCTCGGGGTCAGCGCACGAACACCCCGGCGTCGCTCGCCAGATCCAGGAAGTACTGCGGCGCCACGCCCAGCACCACCGTCACCGCCGCCGCGAGGCCGACCACCGACATCGTCAGCGGGCTGGGAATGACCACCGAGGGCCCGTCCGCCTTGGGCTCGCTGAAGAACATCAGCACGATGACCCGGATGTAGAAGAACGCGGCGATCGCCGAGGCCAGCACACCCACGATCACCAGGCCCATCGCCCCGGCGTCGGCCGCCGCCCGGAACACCGCGAACTTCCCGGCGAAGCCGGACGTCAGCGGAATCCCCGCGAAGGCCAGCAGGAACAGCGCGAAGACCGCCGCCAGCAGCGGCGAACGGCGCCCGAGCCCCGCCCACTTGGACAGGTGCGTCGCCTCGCCACCGGCGTCCCGCACCAGCGTCACCACGGCGAACGCGCCCAGCGTCACGAACGAGTACGCCGCCAGGTAGAACAGCACGGACGACACGCCGTCCTCGCTGATCGCGACCACACCGGACAGGATGAACCCGGCGTGCGCGATCGACGAGTACGCCAGCAGCCGCTTCACATCGGTCTGGGTGATGGCGATGACCGCGCCCGCCACCATCGAGGCGATGGCCACGCCCCACAGCACCGGCTCCCAGTCCCAGCGCAGCCCCGGCAGCACCACGTACAGCAGCCGCAGCATCGCGCCGAACGCGGCCACCTTGGTGGCGGCGGCCATGAAGCCGGTCACCGGGGTCGGCGCGCCCTGGTAGACGTCCGGGGTCCACATGTGGAACGGCACCGCACCCACCTTGAACAGCAGCCCCATCAGCACCATCGCCCCGCCGATCAGCAGCAGCGCGTCGTTGCCCATGGTGGAGGCGAGCCCCGGCTCGATCGTGCCCGGATCGCCGCTGACGACGTCCGCGATGCCGCCGTAGGTGACGGTGCCCGCGTACCCGTACAACATGGCCACGCCGAAGAGCAGGAAGGCCGAGGCGAACGCGCCCAGCAGGAAGTACTTGATGGCCGCCTCCTGCGAGAGCAGCCGCCGCCGACGGGCCAGCGCGCACAGCAGGTACAGCGGCAGCGACAGCACCTCCAGCGCGATGAACAGCACCAGCAGGTCGTTGGCCATCGGGAACAGCAGCATGCCGCCGATCGCGAACAGCAGCAGCGGGAAGATCTCGGTCGTGGTGTGGCCGGCCTTCACCGCCTCCTGCTCGGCCGCGCCGCCCGGCACCGCCGCCGGCTGCGCGGCGAAGGAGTCCACCGGCCTGCCGTGCGCGGCCGGTTCGAGCCGGCGCTCGGCGAAGAGGAACACCGACACCAGGCCGACCAGCAGGATGACGCCCTGGAGGAACAGCGCGGGCCCGTCCACGGCCAGCGAGCCCATGCCCGCGATCTGCGCCTCCGAGGTGGCGCGCCCGCCGGCCGCGAGCGCCACCACGGCGGCGAACGCGCCCGCCAGCGCGGCGATGCCGAGGATCACCTCGGCCGTGTAGCGCGAACGGCGCGGCAGGAACGCCTCGATGAGCACGCCGATGACGGCGGCGCCGAACACGATCAGGCTCGGCGAGAGCGCGGCCCACTCGATGTCCGGAGCTTCGAGATCCCCCGGGTTCATTCGGCGGCCTCCACTTCAGGAATGTGCGGTTCGGGATCGGTCTGGTCGACGTCGGACAGCGTGTGCTCGATCGCCGGGTTGACGATGTCGGTGAGCGGCTGCGGGTAGACGCCGAGGAAGATCAGCAGCCCGATCAGCGGCCCGACCACGGCCAGCTCCCGCACCCGCAGGTCCGGCAGCTTCTCCAGGCCCGCCTTCACCGGCCCGGTCATGGTCCGCTGGTAGAGCACCAGCACGTACAGCGCCGCCAGCACTATTCCGGTGCAGGCGATGACGCCGGCCGCCTGGTAGCGGCTGAACGTGCCGACCAGCACCAGGAATTCGCTGATGAACGGGCCGGTGCCGGGCAGCGACAGCGTCGCCAGCCCGCCGATGAGGAACGTGCCGGCCAGCACCGGCGCCGTCTTCTGCACGCCGCCGTAGTCGGCGATGAGCCGCGACCCGCGCCGGGAGATCAGGAAGCCGGCGACCAGCATCAGCGCGGCGGTGGCGATGCCGTGGTTGATCATGTAGAGCGTCGCGCCGCCCTGGCCCTGGCTGGTCATCGCGAAGACGCCCAGCACGATGAACCCGAAGTGGCTGATGGACGCGTAGGCGATCAGCCGCTTCATGTCCCGCTGGCCCAGCGCCAGCAGCGCCCCGTAGATGATGCTGATCAGCGCCAGGGTGATCACCACCGGCGTGGCCCAGTCGCTGGCCTCCGGGAAGAGCCCGAGGCAGAAGCGGAGCATCGCGAACGTGCCGACCTTGTCCACGACCGCCGTGATCAGCACGGCCACCGGCGCGGTCGACTCGCCCATCGCGTTGGGCAGCCAGGTGTGCACCGGCCACAGCGGCGCCTTGATGGCGAAGGCGACGAAGAAGCCGAGGAACAGCCAGCGTTCGGTGGAGGTCGCCAGGTCCAGCTCGCCCGAGGCGCGGGCCTGGAGGATCGCCTGGAGCGAGAACGTTCCGGCGTCGAGCTGGTCGGCGGTGGCCACGTACAGGCCGATGACGGCGGCCAGCATGATGAGGCCGCCGGCCAGGTTGTAGAGGAGGAACTTGACGGCCGCGTAGGAACGCTGCCGCGCCTGCCCCTCCTCGTCCTGGCCGCCCGCCCGGTCCCCGAAGCCGCCGATGAGGAAGTACAGCGGGATCAGCATGGCTTCGAAGAAGATGTAGAAGAGGAAGATGTCGGTCGCGGCGAAGGACATGATGACCATCGCCTCGACCGCGAGGATCAGCGCGAAGAAGCCCTGGGTGGGCCGCCACCGGCGGCTGGCGGGCGCCTCCTCCTCCCGGGGATCGGCGTCGTTCCAGCCGGCGCCGATGAGGAACGGGATCAGCACCGCCGTCAGCGCGATCATCGCCACGCCGATGCCGTCCACGCCCAGCTCGTAGCGCACCCCGAAGTCCTCGATCCAGGACCGGGATTCGGTGAGCTGATAGCGGTCGGCGCCGTCGCCGGTGTCGAACCGCAGCAGCACCGCGGCCGCGAACGCGGCCGTGGCGACCGAGAACAGCAGCGCCAGCCACTTGGCGGCGGTGCGCCGCTCGGCCGGCACCGCGGCCGTGACCACGGCGCCGATGGCGGGGGTGAGGGCCGTGGCCGTCAGCAAGGGAAATGACATATCAGACCTCTCAGACCGCCCTCATGAGCAGCGTCGCGGCGACGAGCAGAGCCGCACCGCCGAACATGGAGACCGCGTAGGACCGGGCGAACCCGTTCTGGACCCGCCGCAGCCGCCCCGACAGCCCGCCGAACGCGGCGGCCGTGCCGTTGACCACGCCGTCCACCAGCTTGTGGTCGAGGTAGACCAGGCCGCGGGTGAGGTAGTTCCCCGGCCGCACGAACGCGGCGTGGTTGAAGTCGTCCTGGAGCAGATCCCGCCGCGCGGCCCGGGTGACGAACCGGCCGGCCGGCGCCACCACCGGCACCGGGCGGCGGCCGTACTGCCACCAGGCCCCGGCGACGCCGATCAGCATGACCGCGGTCGCGGCCAGCCCCACCGTGCCGTGGCCCACCGGCGAATCGCCGTGCGCCACCCCGGTGACCGGCTCCAGCCAGTGCACGAACGACTCGCCCGCGTCGAACACGAAGCCCGCGCCGACCGAGCCGAAGGCCAGCACGATCATGGGGATCGTCATGGTGGCCGGCGACTCGTGCGGGTGCGGCTCGTGCCCGTGCGCGTCCGGCTGCCAGCGCTTCTCGCCGAAGAACGTGAGCAGCATGATCCGGGTCATGTAGTACGCGGTGAGCGCCGCGCCCAGCAGCATCACGCCGCCGAGGATCCAGCCCTCGGTGCCGCCCTTGCTGAACCCGGCGTAGATGATCTCGTCCTTGGAGAAGAAGCCGGACAGGTACGGGAAGCCGATGATGGCCAGATACGCCAGGCCGAACGTGGCGAACGTGACCGGCATGTGCTTGCGCAGGCCGCCGTAACGCCGCATATCCACCTCGTCGTTCATGGCGTGCATCACCGAGCCGGCGCCGAGGAAGAGCCCCGCCTTGAAGAAGCCGTGGGTGACCAGGTGCATGATCGCGAAGACATAGCCGAGCGGGCCGAGCCCGGCGGCCAGCATCATGTAGCCGATCTGCGACATTGTCGAACCGGCCAGCGCCTTCTTGATGTCGTCCTTCGCGCAACCGACGATCGCACCGAACAGCAGCGTGACCGCGCCGACCACGACCACCACCGTCTGCGCGTCGGGCGCGGCGTCGAAGACCGCCCCGGAGCGGGTGATCAGGTAGACGCCCGCGGTCACCATCGTCGCCGCGTGGATCAGGGCCGAGACCGGGGTCGGGCCCTCCATCGCGTCGCCCAGCCAGGACTGGAGCGGCACCTGCGCGGACTTGCCGCAGGCGGCCAGCAGCAGCATCAGCCCGATGCCGGTCAGCGTGGCCTCGCTCGCGCCCGTGGCGTTGTCCAGCACCGGCTCGAAGGCGAACGTGCCGAACGTGGTGAACATCAGCAGGATGGCGATGGACAGGCCGACGTCGCCGACCCGGTTGACGATGAACGCCTTCTTCGCCGCCGTCGCCGCGCTCGGCTTGTGCTGCCAGAAGCCGATCAGCAGGAACGACGCGAGACCCACGCCCTCCCAGCCGACGTACAGCAGCAGGTAGTTGTCGGCGAGGACGAGCAGCAGCATCGCCCCGAGGAAGAGGTTGAGATAGGCGAAGAAGCGCCGCCGCCGCTCGTCGTGCGCCATGTAGCCGACCGAGTAGAGGTGGATCAGGGTGCCCACGCTCGTGATCAGCAGCACGAAGGTCATCGAGAGCTGGTCGAGCTGGAACGCCACGTCCGCCCGGAAGTCGGCGACCGGCACCCAGCTGAACAGGTGCTGGTGCAGGGTGCGTTCCTCGCCCTCCTTCTCCAGCAGGTCGAAGAAGAGCACCGCGGCCAGGACGAACGACACGGCGGCGAGGCCGGTCGCCAGCCAGTGCCCCACGCGGTCCAGGCGCCGCCCGCCCACCAGCAGTACGGCGGCGCCCAGCAGCGGCGCCCCGACGAGCAGTCCGATCAAAGACTCCACTGGATGTGTCCCCTTACAGCTTCATCAGGCTGGCGTCGTCGACCGAGGCCGAGTGGCGGGCGCGGTAGACGGTGACGATGATGGCCAGCCCGACCACGACCTCGGCGGCGGCCACGACCATCACGAAGAACGCCATGATCTGGCCGTCGAGGTTGCCGTGCATGCGGGAGAAGGCGACCAGCGCCAGGTTCGAGGCGTTCAGCATCAGTTCGACGCACATGAACACGACGATCGCGTTCCGCCGCAGCAGCACCCCGCAGGCGCCGAGCGTGAACAGCAGGGCGGCCAGGTAGAGATAGTTCTCCGGGCTCACTTAACGCTCCTCCTCGGCCTCGTGGGCGGCCGGGCCGCGGCTGCCGTTGACGGCGGCGGCGCCGTTCCCGTTGAGGGCGGGCTTCTTCTGCTCCACGTACGTCTGGCCGTGGTAGCGCGCGGTGCGCGCCTCCAGCGCCGACACGTCGGCCACCGCCTGCTGGTGCACCTCGCGGACCTGGCCGCGGCCGCGCAGCGTGGCGCTGACGCTGATCTCGGCGGGCGTGCCGTCGGGCAGCAGGCCGGGCAGGTCCACCGCGTTGTGCCGGGCGTAGACGCCGGGGGCCGGCAGCGGCGGCAGCTGCGTGCCGCCGCGCACCCGCTCCTCGGCCTGCTCGCGCTGCGACTTGATGCGCTCGATGCGCTCGCGGTGCGTCATCAGCGTGGCGCCGACGGCGGCGATGGTCAGCAGGATGCCGGTCACCTCGAACGCCACCACGTAGCGGGTGAACAGCAGCGAGGCCAGGCCCTGGACGTTGCCCTCGGCGTTCGCCTCGGACAGGCCGGTGAAGGAGCCGACGGACGCCTGGCCGATGCCCGCGATCAGCAGGATCCCCAGGCCGAGTCCGCATCCCGCGGCCAGCCAGCGCTGGCCGACCAGCGTTTCCTTCAGCGAGTCGGCGGCGCTGACGCCGATGAGCATCAGCACGAACAGGAAGAGCATCATCACGGCGCCGGTGTAGACGACGATCTGCACCATGCCGAGGAAGTAGGCGCCGTTGGCCAGGTAGAAGAGCGCCAGGATCACCATCGTGCCGGCCAGGCACAGCGCGGAGTGCACCGCGCGGCGCATCAGCACGGTGCCGAGCCCGCCGGCCACGGCGAGCGGGCCGAGCAGCCAGAACTGCACGGCCTCGCCGTTGGAGGTCGAGGTCTCCGCCGCGAGGGACGCGAGCGTGCTCATGCCTGCCCCCCGGTCGGGTCGTGCAGGCGGGTGGCGGCCGACACGGCGTCGTCGTCGGCCAGTTGCTCGCCGGTGACGCGCTGCCGGACGGTGCCGGGCGCGGCGCCCCGCACCTCGCCCCGGTAGTACGACTGCTCGTCGGTGCCCGGGTACATCGCGTGCGGGGAGTCGACCATCCCGTCCTGGAGGCCGACCAGCAGCTCCTCCTTGGTGTAGATCAGGGAGGCGCGGGTGCGGTCGGCGAGCTCGTACTCGTTCGTCATGGTCAGCGCCCGGGTGGGGCAGGCCTCGACGCACAGGCCGCACAGGATGCAGCGCAGGTAGTTGATCTGGTAGACGCGGCCGTAGCGCTCGCCCGGGGAGTAGCGCTCCTCCTCGGTGTTGTCCGCGCCCTCCACGTAGATGGCGTCCGCCGGACAGGCCCAGGCGCACAGCTCGCAGCCGATGCACTTCTCCAGGCCGTCCGGGTGCCGGTTGAGCTGATGGCGGCCGTGGAAGCGAGGCGCGGTCGGCTTCTTCTCCTCCGGGTACTGCTCGGTGAGCCGCTTCTTGAACATGGCCTTGAAGGTCACGCCGAAGCCGCCCACCGGATTGCGGAACTCAGGCATCGTTGCCCTCCCTTCCCTCGGTGCTTCCTTCAGTGCTTCCTTCGGTGCTCGCGCCGGATTCCGCGGCGACGGACGCCGTCGTGCGCTCCGCCCGGGACGGGCGGCGCGGCACCGGCGGCAGGGTCTGCCCCGGCAGCGGCGGCACGGGGTAGCCGCCGGCCATCGGGTCGAACGCCGGCTCGGGCCGCGCGGCCTCTTCCTGCTCGCGGCGCTCGTTCTCCCGGTCGAGGAAGAAGTCCACGACGTAGGAGAGCAGCAGCACCACGAGCACGCCGCCGGCGACCCACAGCAGGATGTCGCCGAACTCGTAGTCCTCGTTCTGCATGGCCCGCACGGTGGCGACCAGCATCAGCCAGACCAGCGCGATCGGGATGAGGATCTTCCAGCCGAGGACCATGAACTGGTCGTAGCGCACACGCGGCAGCGAGGCGCGGATCCAGAAGAAGACGAAGATCACCGCGATGAGCTTGCCGACGAACCACAGCAGCGGCCACCAGCCGGAGTTGGCACCCTCCCAGAAGCTGAGCGGCGCGGGCGCGCGCCAGCCGCCGAGGAAGAGCGTGACCATCAGCATGGAGACGGTGACGGTGTGGATGTACTCGGACAGCATGAAGAAGGCGAACTTGATCGACGAGTACTCCGTGAGGTACCCGCCGACGAGGTCGCCCTCGGACTCCGGCATGTCGAACGGTGGGCGGTGCGCCTCGCCGACCATCGCCACCATGTAGATGAGGAACGACACCGGCAGCAGGATCATGAACCACCGGTCGTCCTGCGCGTCCACGATCGCGGAGGTCGACATCGAGCCGGAGTAGAGGAAGACCGCCGCGAACGACAGCCCCATCGCCACCTCGTAGGAGATGATCTGCGCGGTGGCCCGCACCCCGCCGAGCAGCGGGTAGGTGGAGCCGGACGACCAGCCCGCCAGCACCGTGCCGTACACCGCGATGGCCGAGGTGGCCAGCACGTACAGCAGCGCGACGGGCAGGTCGGTGAGCTGGAGGACGGTCTCGGTGCCGAAGATGCTGACCGGGTCGTCCTTCGGGCCGAAGGGGATGACCGCGACGGCCATGAACGCCGGGATCGCGGCGAGCATCGGCGCCAGGATGTAGAGGGCCTTGTCGGCCCCCTTGACGGTGATGTCCTCCTTGAGCATCAGCTTCACGCCGTCGGCCAGCGACTGGAGCATGCCCCAGGGACCGTGCCGGTTGGGCCCGATCCGGAGCTGCATCCAGCCGAGGACCTTGCGCTCCATCACGATGCTGATGAGCACGGTGCCCATCAGGAACGCGAAACAGCCGACGGCCTTGAGCGCGATGAGCCAGAAGGGGTCGTCGCCGAACATCGACAGGTCGGGCTCCTGGGCGAGCACCATCACGCGTTCACCTCCTCAGCCTGGGCAGAGATGCGGACGACGCTCCCCGGCGCGCCGCCCAGGTCCTGAAGGGCGCCGTTTCCGGTGGAGTTGAGCGGGAGCCAGACCACCCGGTCGGGCATCTCCTCGGTCACCGCGAGCGGCAGCGCCACCGAGCCGGCGGGCCCGGTGACGGACAGCGTGTCGCCGTCCTTGACCCCGGTCTCCTCGGCGGTGGCGGGGGACAGCCGGGCCACGGCGGCGTGCCGGGTGCCGGCCAGCGCGTCGTCGCCGGTCTGGAGCACGCCCTGGTCGAGCAGCAGCCGGTGCCCGGCGAGCACGGCGTGGCCCTCGTCGGGGCTGGGCAGGTCGGCGGGCGTGGCGGTCGGGCCGAGCGGCAGCTCGCCGCGCCAGTCGGCGAGGTCGTTCAACTCGCGGCGGATGGCGGGCAGATCGGGCAGGCCGAGGTGTACGTCCATCGCGTCGGCGAGCATGTGCAGCGCGCGGGCGTCGGTCTGCACCAGGCGGCGCGTCATCTGGTCGGGCCTGATCGCGGCGGTGAACTGCCGGGCGCGGCCCTCCCAGTTGAGGAACGTGCCGCTCTTCTCGACGGCGGCGGCCACCGGCAGCACCACGTGGGCGCGGGCGGTGACCTCGGAGGGCCGCATCTCCAGGCTGAGCAGGAAGCCGTCCGCGGCGACCCGGTCCAGCGCGGCGCGCGCCCTCTCCGGGTCGGGCAGGTCGGTCACCTCGACGCCGGCCACCACCAGGGCGCCCAGCTCGCCGGCGGCCGCTGCCTCGACGATCGCGGTGGTGTCACGGCCCGGCCGCTCGGGCAGGGCGGCCAGCCGCCAGACGTCGGCGACCTCGGCGCGGGCCCGCTCGGAGGACTCGGGCCGGCCGCCGGGCAGCAGCCCGGGCAGCGCGCCCGCCTCGATGGCGCCGCGCTCGCCGGCCCGGCGCGGGATCCACACCAGCTCGGCGCCGGTGGCCGCGGCGGTGGCGACCGCCGCGGTGAAGGCGCCGGCGACGCCGGCCAGCCGCTCGCCGAGGATGACGACCGCGCCGGGCTCGCGCAGCGCCGCGGCGGCGGCGCGCCCGTGCTCGTCCAGACGGTCGCCGTCGGCCAGCGCGTTCAGCCAGGCGGGCTCGGTGCCGGGCGCGGCGGGCAGCAGGGTGCCGCCGGTCTTGGCCAGGCCCCGGGTGATGTGGGTGGCCACGGAGAAGATCTTGGTGTTCCGCTTGCGGTGCGCCTTGCGCAGCCGCAGGAAGACGCCGGGGGCCTCCTCCTCCGACTCGAAGCCGACCAGCAGCACGGCGGGCGCGGCCTCCAGGGCCCGGTTGGTGAGGCCGGAACCATTGAGATCGACGCCGTGGCCGGCGATCCGGGAGGCGAGGAACGCCGCCTCCTCCGCGCTGTGCACGCGGGCCCGGAAGTCGATGTCGTTGGTGCCGAGCGCGACCCGGGCGAACTTGGCGTAGGCGTAGGAGTCCTCGACCGTGAGCCGGCCGCCGGTCAGCACGGCCGCGCCGGAGCCCTTGGCCGCGGCCAGCCCGGCGGCGGCGACGCGCAGCGCCTCCGGCCAGCTCGCGGGCGTCAGTTCACCGGTCTCGGCGTCGCGGACCAGCGGCGAGGTGAGCCGGTCGGGCCGCTGGGCGTAGCGGAACGCGAACCGGCCCTTGTCGCAGATCCACTCCTCGTTGACCTCGGGGTCCTCGGCCGCCATGCGCCGCATGACCTTGCCGCGCCGGTGGTCGGTGCGGGTGGCGCAGCCGCCCGCACAGTGCTCGCAGACGCTGGGCGAGGAGACCAGGTCGAACGGGCGGGAGCGGAACCGGTAGGCGGCGGAGGTGAGGGCGCCGACCGGGCAGATCTGGATGGTGTTGCCGGAGAAGTACGACTGGAACGGGTCGCCCTCGCCCGTGCCGACCTGCTGGAGCGCGCCGCGTTCCAGCAGCTCGATCATGGGGTCACCGGCGATCTGCTGGGAGAACCGGGTGCAGCGGGCGCACAGCACGCACCGCTCACGGTCGAGCAGCACCTGGGTGGAGATCGGCACCGGCTTGTCGAACGTCCGCTTGTGGCCGTCGAACCGGGTCTCCGGGTCGCCGGTGGACATGGCCTGGTTCTGGAGGGGGCACTCGCCGCCCTTGTCGCAGACCGGGCAGTCCAGCGGGTGGTTGATCAGCAGCAGCTCCATCACGCCGCGCTGCGCCTTCTCGGCGACGGGCGAGGAGAGCTGGGTCTTGACGACCATGCCGTCGGTGCAGGTGATGGTGCAGGAGGCCATCGGCTTGCGCTGGCCCTCGACCTCCACGATGCACTGGCGGCAGGCGCCCGCCGGGTCGAGCGCCGGGTGGTCGCAGAACCGCGGGATCTCGATGCCCAACTGCTCGGCGGCGCGGATGACCAGCGTCCCCTTGGGCACCGAGATCTCGATGCCGTCGATGGTCAGCGTCACCAGGCCGGCATCCTGTGGGGCCGTCATGCGTTCACCTCCTGGTGAGCCGTGATGCCGTTGTCCGCCCAGGCGGTGGACTTGGCCGGGTCGAACGGGCAGCCGCCCTGGGTGACGTGCCGCTCGTACTCCTCGCGGAAGTACTTCAGCGAGGAGAAGATGGGGCTGGCGGCGCCGTCGCCGAGGGCGCAGAAGGACTTGCCGTTGATGTTGTCGGCGATGTCGGCGAGCTTGTCGATGTCGCTGAGCAGTCCCTTGCCCGCCTCGATGTCGCGCAGCAACTGGACCAGCCAGTAGGTGCCCTCGCGGCAGGGCGTGCACTTGCCGCAGGACTCGTGCGCGTAGAACTCGGTCCACCGGGTCACGGCGCGCACCACGCAGGTGGTCTCGTCGAAGCACTGGAGCGCCTTGGTGCCGAGCATGGAGCCGGCGCCCATGACGCCCTCGTAGTCGAGGGGAACGTCCAGGTGCTCCTCGGTGAACATCGGCGTGGAGGAGCCGCCCGGCGTCCAGAACTTCAGCCGGTGGCCGGGGCGCATCCCGCCGCTCATCTGGAGCAGTTCGCGCAGGGTGATCCCGAGCGGCGCCTCGTACTGGCCGGGCGTGGCGACGTGTCCGGACAGCGAATAGAGCGTGAAGCCGGGGGACTTCTCGCTGCCCATGGAGCGGAACCACTCCTTGCCACGGTCCATGATGGCGGGAACCGACGCGATGGACTCGACGTTGTTCACCACAGTGGGGCAGGCGTAGAGGCCGGCCACCGCGGGGAAGGGGGGCCGGAGCCGGGGCTGGCCGCGGCGGCCCTCCAGGGAGTCCAGGAGCGCGGTCTCCTCACCGCAGATGTAGGCGCCCGCCCCGGCGTGCACGGTGATGTCCAGGTCGCCGCCCGCGCCGAGGGCGCCCTTGCCGAGATAGCCGGCCGCGTACGCCTCGGCGACCGCGGAGTGCAGGCGGCGCAGCACCGGGACGACCTCACCGCGGAGGTAGATGAAGGCGTGGTTGGAGCGGATGGCGTGGCAGGCGATGACGATGCCCTCGATGAGGGAGTGCGGGTTCGCCAGGAGCAGCGGGATGTCCTTGCAGGTGCCCGGCTCCGACTCGTCGGCGTTGACGACGAGATAGTGCGGCTTGTTGTCGCCCTGCGGGATGAACTGCCACTTCATGCCCGTGGGGAAGCCGGCGCCGCCGCGCCCGCGCAGCCCGGCGTCCTTCACATAGGCGATGACGTCGTCCGGGGGCATGGCCAGCGCCCTGGCCATGCCGCGGTAGCCGCCGTTGGCCCGGTAGACGTCCAGCGTCCAGGACCTGTCCTGGTCCCAGAAGGCGGAGAGCACCGGTGAGAGGAGCTTCTCCGGGCTGGTCTCGTTCACTGCGCTGGTCATCACTCACCCTCCCCGGTGACCGGCCCGGCGGGGTGGTGCGGGTCGGAGGCCGAGCTCTGCTGCGGGGCGTCGTGCCTACTGGCGTGCGTCGTGGGCGGCTTGGCCGCGGGGATGTCGGGGTGGCGCGGCGAGACGATGGTGTCGGGGCCGCGTTCGCCCTTGGCCAGCCGGAGGCCGGCCAGCGAGGCGGGCCCGGCGCTGCCGCCGGCCTCGGTGGCGCCCGGGCGCGGGTCGGGGAAGCCGGCCAGGATGCGGGCGGTCTGCTTGAAGTCGCAGAGCGGGGCGCCGCGGGTCGGCGTGACCTCGTGTCCGGCGCGCAGGTCGTCGACGAGGCGCTTGGCGGACTCGACGGTCTGGTTGTCGAAGAACTCCCAGTTGACCATCACCACCGGCGCGAAGTCGCAGGCGGCGTTGCACTCGATGTGCTCCAGGGTGACCTTGCCGTCCTCGGTGGTCTCCCCGTTGCCCACGCCCAGGTGCTCGCGCAGGGCGGCGAAGATGGCGTCGCCGCCGAGCACCGCGCACAGGGTGTTGGTGCAGACGCCGACCTGGTAGTCGCCGGACGGCCGGCGCCGGTACATCGAGTAGAACGTCGCCACGGCCGTCACCTCGGCGGTGGTCAGCCCGAGCACATCGGCGCAGAACTGCATGCCGGTGCGGGTGACATGGCCCTCCTCGGACTGCACGAGGTGGAGCAGCGGCAGCAGCGCGGAGCGGCTGTCGGGGTAGCGCGCGATCACCTCGGCGGCGTCCGCCTCCAGCCGGGCCCGCACGTCGGCGGGGTACTCCGGCGCGGGCATCTGCGGCATGCCGAGCTGCACGTCCTGTTGGTTCGCGGTCACCGGTCGACGCCTCCCATCACGGGGTCGATGGACGCCACCGCGACGATGACGTCGGCGACCATGCCGCCCTCGCACATCGCCGCCATGGACTGGAGGTTGGTGAAGGAGGGGTCCCGGAAGTGCACGCGGTAGGGACGGGTGCCGCCGTCGCTGACGATGTGCACTCCGAGTTCGCCCTTGGGCGACTCCACGGCGGTGTACGCCTGCCCGGCCGGCACCCGGAAGCCCTCGGTGACCAGCTTGAAGTGGTGGATCAGGGCCTCCATGGAGGTCCCCATGATGTTCTTGATGTGATCCAGCGAGTTCCCCAGGCCGTCGGGGCCGAGGGCGAGTTGGGCGGGCCAGGCGATCTTCTTGTCGGCGACCATGACCGGGCCGGGCTCCAGCCGGTCGATGCACTGCTCGACGATGCGCAGCGACTGCCGCATCTCCTCCAGGCGCAGCAGGAAGCGGCCGAAGGAGTCGCAGGTGTCGGTGGTCGGCACCTCGAAGTCGTACGTCTCGTACCCGCAGTACGGGTCGGTCTTGCGCAGGTCGTGCGGCAGGCCGGCCGAGCGGAGGATCGGGCCGGTGGCGCCCAGGGCGAGGCAGCCGGCCAGGTCGAGGTAGCCGACGTCCTTCAGCCGGGCCTTGAAGACCGGGTTGCCGGTGCAGAGCTTGTCGTACTCGTCGAGGTTCTTCCGCATCTTCTTGACGAACTCGCGCAGGGCGTCCACCGCGCCGGGCGGCAGGTCCTGGGCGAGGCCGCCGGGGCGGATGTAGGCGTGGTTCATCCGCAGGCCGGTGATCAGCTCGAAGATGTCCAGGCACAGTTCGCGGTCGCGGAAGCCGAAGATCATGACCGTGGTGGCGCCCAGCTCCATGCCGCCGGTGGCGATGGCCACCAGGTGGGAGGAGAGCCGGTTGATCTCCATCAGCAGCACGCGGATGATCGACGCCCGGTCGGGGATGTCGTCGGTGATGCCGAGGAGCTTCTCCACGCCGAGGCAGTACGCGGCCTCGTTGAAGAACGGCGTGAGGTAGTCCATGCGCGTCACGAACGTGGTGCCCTGCGTCCAGGTCCGGTATTCGAGGTTCTTCTCGATGCCGGTGTGCAGGTACCCGATGCCCGCGCGGGCCTCGGTGACCGTCTCCCCGTCGATCTCCAGGATGAGGCGCAGCACGCCGTGGGTGGAGGGGTGCTGCGGCCCCATGTTGACGATGATCTTCTCGTCGTCGGCGCGGTCGGCCACGTCCCGGGCGACCTCGTCCCAGTCGCCGCCGGTGACGGTGTAGACCGTGCCCTCGGTGGTCTCCCTGGCCCCCGCGGGCCGGGTCGCGTGTGTGGTCATCAGGAGTACGACCTCCGCTGGTCGGGTGCCGGGATCTGGGCGCCCTTGTACTCGACGGGGATGCCGCCGAGCGGGTAGTCCTTGCGCTGCGGGAAGCCCTGCCAGTCGTCCGGCATCATGATCCGGGTCAGGGCCGGGTGGCCGTCGAAGACGAGGCCGAAGAAGTCGTAGGTCTCGCGCTCGTGCCAGTCGTTGGTCGGGTAGACGTCGACGACGGACGGGATGTGCGGGTCGGCCTCCGGCACGCTCACCTCCAGCCGGATGAGGCGCCCGTGGGTGAGCGACCGCAGGTGGTAGACGGCGTGCAGTTCGCGGCCGGCGTCGGCCGGGTTGTGCACACCGCTGACGCCGGTGCACAGCTCGAACCGCAGCGCGGGGTCGTCCCGCAACGTCCGCGCGACCCGCGGCAGATGCTCGCGCGCGATGTGAAAGGTGAGCTCGCCCCGGTCCACGACGGTCCGCTCGATGGCGGTCCCGGGATCGACGCCCTGTTCCTCCAGGGCGCCCTCCAACTCGTCGGCGACCTCGTCGAAGTAGCCGCCGTAGGGGCGGGCGCTGGACCCCGGCATGCGCACGGTGCGCGTCAGCCCGCCGTATCCGGTGGTGTCCCCGCCGTTGTTGGCGCCGAACATGCCGCGCCGCCGGGCGATGGCCTCCCCGCCGCCCCCGCGCGCGGCCGGCTCGCCGCTTGTGCTTGTGTTCCCGTTCACCTGCTCACTCACCACAGCACCTCTTCGTCCGCCGCACCGGCCGTGCCGACGTCTGGGGGGAACCGGCGTCCCGTCCGGCGCGGTTCATCGCAGCAGGCCCTTCATCTCGATCGTCGGCAGCGCCTTGAGCGCCGCCTCCTCCGCCTCCCGGGCCGCCTGCTCGCGGTTGACGCCGAGCTTCTCCTCGCGGATCTTCTGGTGCAGCTTGAGGATCGCGTCCATCAGCATTTCCGGGCGCGGCGGGCAGCCGGGCAGGTAGATGTCGACGGGCACGATGTGGTCGACGCCCTGCACGATGGCGTAGTTGTTGAACATGCCGCCCGAGGAGGCGCAGACACCCATCGAGATGACCCACTTGGGGTTGGCCATCTGGTCGTAGACCTGCCGCAGCACCGGTGCCATCTTCTGGCTGACGCGGCCGGCGACGATCATGAGGTCCGCCTGCCGCGGCGAGCCGCGGAAGACCTCCATGCCGAAGCGCGCCAGGTCGTAGCGGCCGGCTCCGGTGGTCATCATCTCGATCGCGCAGCAGGCCAGCCCGAACGTGGCGGGGAAGACGGACGACTTCCGCGCCAGCCCCGCCATGTTCTCGACGGTGGTGAGCAGAAACCCGCTGGGCAGCTTCTCTTCGAGACCCATCAGGGACGCCCCTTTCTCAGTCCCATTCGAGTCCTCCTCGACGCCAGTCGTACGCGTACGCGACGCCGATGAGGCCAACAAAAATCAACATCTGCACGAGCCCGAACATCCCCAGCGAGTCGAACTGCACGGCCCAGGGATAGAGAAAGACGATCTCGATGTCGAAGATGATGAACAGCATCGCCGTCAGGTAGTACTTGACGGGGAACCGCCCACCGCCGGCCGGCTGCGGGGTCGGCTCGATGCCGCACTCATAGGCCGACAGCTTGGCCCGGTTGTAGCGCTTGGGACCCACGATCGAGGCCAGGACCACGGAGAAGACGGCAAAGGCAGCCCCGAGGGCCCCCAGCACGAGGATAGGAACGTACGCGTTCACAACACCTCGCTCCTTCCAGTCGACGGCGACTGCTACCACGGTGATCATCGCTATGTGAGTCAGTTCACAAGGCTGCAAGGCATCCTATGCCTCTGCCCCTGTGACCTTCGACACGGGGTGACCCATGAACTTTGTGATCTCTCCCACCCCGTGAAGTTGATCAAGGATGATCAGGTTGGGACGTTCCACGCAAGGTGGTTGATCAACTACGAAGTGCGGAATCAGCGGGTCATCAGCGGTTGTTTCGGGCGTTCGTCAATACACCACGGGTGCCGGGCAAGCAAATTCGCATCCGGGACCGCCCGGTGATAGGGCCTGGACCGGTGTCAGACATAACGCTCACGACGGCCATCGCCCTGTGCATCGCCGCCGCCCTGGCCGGCTGGATCGACGCGGTCGTCGGCGGCGGCGGGCTGCTCCTGCTCCCCGCCCTGCTCATCGGCCTGCCGGACCTCTCCCCCACCTACGCCCTCGGCACCAACAAGGCGGTCGCCGTCACCGGCACGTCGATCGCCGCCGTCACCTACACCCGCCGCGCCCCGGTCGACGTGCGGCTCGCGCTGCGCCTCGGCGCCCTCGCGCTGACCGCCTCGGCGGGCGGCGCACTGTTTGCATCAGCGGTGGAGAAGCGTGTTCTCCAGCCGTTGATCATGGTGATGCTGCTCGCGGTCGCGACGTTCGTCGTCCTGCGCCCGCAGTTCGGGACCGCGCACACCGATCGGGTGCCCTCGCGCCGGCGCACCGCCGCGGCGCTGCTCGTCGTCGGCCTGGGAATCGGCTTCTACGACGGCATCCTGGGCCCGGGCACCGGCACGTTCCTCGTCATCGCGCTCGCCGCTCTGCTGCACATGAACATGCTCAACGCATCCGCCACCGCCAAGGTCGTGAACGTCGGCACAAACCTCGGCGCGCTGGCCGTCTTCACCGCCCACGGCACCGTCCTGTGGCAACTCGCCCCCTTCATGGCCGTGTTCAACATGGCGGGCGGCTGGGCGGGCGCGCACATGGCGCTCCGGCGCGGCAGCGGCTTCATCCGCGTCGTGCTGCTCGTCGTCGTCACCGGACTCGTCGCCCGGCTCGCCTACGACCAGTGGTGGACGTGACGTGCGCCACGGCGCCGATCGGTAACGAGCGTGCAACATTGATGCGGCGCCCGCCGCGTGCTAGCCGGCGAACGGCGGGCGACATTCCGGACAACCCGCAGGACACGGCGGTACACCACCAGGAAAGATCGACTTCCGCACGAAACGGCACTTCGGACAAAAACCCCGCCAACTCGTCGCGTACACGTCGACTGTGGCGCATCCCACGTTAATTGAGATCAACCGCCGGGTGCTGATAGCCGTTATCTCCATGTCCCCAATCCGTTATCGAGGCCGGCACCGAAAACCTCGGCCCTCCCGCACCAGCAGCCTGATACGCGGCGGCGTCCTCTCGGGCGTCGTGGGCACCGTGGCCGTCACCGGCGCGACCACGCCCGCCTCGGCCACCGAGAAGCCCACCGAGACCACGGGCCAGCTCCCCGTGCTCGACGCGGCGCTCGCGGGCCACGCCACGCTCGCCGCCGAGGCCACCGAGGCGTACGTCAGCGAGACCGAGACCCAGAACAACTGGCAGCGCGCCCAGGACCGCGCCGCCGAGCGGGCCCGCGAGGCCGCCGCCGAACGCCGCGCGCAGGCCGAGGCCGAGGCCGAGGCCGAGCGCCGCGCCGAGGCCGAGCGCCGCGCCCGCGAGGCAGCAGCGGCCGAAGAAGCCGCCGCGGCAGAGGCCCAGAGCCTCGCCGCCACCGCCACGCCGGCGCCCAGCACGGGCGGCTCCGGCTCGGCCATCGTCGATTTCGTCCGCGCCCAGCTCGGCGACGGATACATCCTCGGCTCCAACGGACCCGACGCCTGGGACTGCTCCGGCCTCGTCCAGGCCGCCTACGCCAATCTGGGCATCTCGCTCCCCCGCACCTCCGGCGAGCAGTCCACCGCGGGCGCCCAGGTCTCCCTGGACGCGCTCCAGCCCGGTGACATCCTCTACTGGGGCGGCGCGGGCAGCGCCTACCACGTGGCGATCTACACCGGCGACGGCACGTTCATCGGCGCGCAGAACTCCTCCACCGGCGTCGTCGAGCGCGACCTCGGCTGGGACAGCCCCTCGGGCGCCATCCGCGTGCTCTGAGGCACCGCGTCCGCCCACGGACACCACCGAGGGCCGCGTTCCGACCGCGCGCTCAGGCGCGCGGCGCCACCTTCGACAGGCCGTTGATGACGCGGTCCATCGCGTCACCGCCCGTCGGGTCCGTCAGGTTCGCCAGGAGCTTCAGCAGGAACCGCATCAGCACCGGGTGGCTCAGGCCGCGCTCGGCCGCCAGCCGCATGATCCGCGGGTTGCTGATGAGCTGCACGAACGCCCGGCCCAGCGTGTAGTACCCGCCGTAGGTGTCCTTCAGCACCTTCGGGTAGCCGCGCAGCGCCAGCTCCCGCTGCCCGGGCGTCTGCCGCGCCAGCGCCTGGCTGATGACCTCGGCCCCGATCCGCCCCGACTCCATGGCGTACGCGATGCCCTCGCCGTTGAACGGGTTCACCAGGCCGCCCGCGTCGCCCACGAGCATCAGCCCGCGCGCGTAGTGCGGCTTCCGGTTGAACGCCATCGGCAGCGCCGCGCCCCGGATCGGGCCGGTCATGAACTCGGGCGTGAACTGCCACTCGGCGGGCATCGACGCGCACCACGTGCGCAGCACCTCGCGCCAGTCCAGCTCCTTGAAGGACGGCGAGCTGTTGAGCACGCCCAGCCCGACGTTCGACGTGCCGTCGCCCATGCCGAAGATCCAGCCGTAGCCCGGCAGCAGCCGCTCCCGGCCGTCCCGCCGGTCCCACAGCTCGAACCAGGACTCCAGGTAGTCGTCGTCGTGGCGCGGCGAGGTGAAGTACGTCCGCACGGCCACGCCCATCGGCCGCTTGTCGTCCCGGTGCAGGCCCATCGCCAGCGACAGCCGCGAGGAGTTGCCGTCGGCGGCGACCACGACCGGCGCCGTGAACGTGACATCCTTCTTCTCCGCGCCCAGCTTCGCCTCGACGCCGGTGATGCGCCCGGTGCGCTCGTCGCGGACCGGACCGGCGACGTTGCACCGCTCGTACAGCCGGGCGCCCGCCTTCTGGGCGGCGCGCGCGAGCTGCTCGTCGAAGTCGTCGCGCTTGCG
The DNA here is from genome assembly GCF_031845365.1 of Streptomyces litchfieldiae. Lineage (NCBI taxonomy): Bacteria > Bacillati > Actinomycetota > Actinomycetes > Kitasatosporales > Streptomycetaceae > Streptomyces > Streptomyces litchfieldiae. Next base: position 35,695 of record NZ_JAVREL010000023.1, on the reverse strand, counting down.
CACCAGTCCGTAGTCGGGGAACGAGGCCAGCTCGGGCCAGTCGAGCTGGAGCCGCTGCCCGCCGCCGATGACCCGCAGCCCCTTGTTGCGCAGCCAGCCGGCCTCCTCCGAGATGTCAATTCCCATGGCGACGAGCTGTTTGACGGCCCGGGGGGTGAGCCCGTCGCCGCACACCTTCTCGCGCGGGAAGGCCGTTTTCTCCAGCAGCACCACCTCAAGCCCCGCCTGGGCGAGGTGGAACGCGGTCGCCGAGCCGGCCGGCCCGGCCCCGACGACGATCACATCAGCGGTCTCGGCCACGTTGGCTCTCCCATCGAGAAAGGTCTGGGGGTGGGAGGAAGTCTATTCTTCGCGGGGTTTGACGCCCCGGTGCAGGGCCACGATGCCGCCGGACAGGTTCCGCCAGGCGACGCGGTGCCAGCCGGCCGCCGTCAGCCGGCCGGCGAGCCCGCGCTGATCGGGCCAGGCGCGGATGGACTCGGCGAGGTAGACGTAGGCGTCCGGGCTGCTGGAGACGCGGGTGGCGACGGGCGGCAGAGCGCGCATCAGGTACTCGGTGTAGAGCGTGCGGAACGGCCGCCACGTCGGATGGCTGAACTCGCAGACCACCAGCCGCCCGCCGGGCGCGGTCACGCGCAGCAGCTCGGTCAGCGCGGCCTGGGTGTCCTGCACGTTCCGCAGGCCGAAGGAGATGGTGACGGCGTCGAACGCCCCGTCCCGGAACGGCAGTCGGGTGGCGTCGCCGGCCACGAACGGCAGCCACGCGTTGCGCCGCTTGCCCTCCGTCAGCATCCCGACGCTGAAGTCGCAGGGCACGGTGAACGCGCCCGCCGCGGCGAACGGCTCGGCCGAGGTGCCGGTCCCGGCCGCCAGGTCCAGCACGCGCTCCCCCGGCCGGGGCCGCACCGCCCGGACCACCTCCCGGCGCCAGCGGCGGTTCTGCCCGAGGGCCAGCACGTCGTTGGTGAGGTCGTAGCGCGCCGCCACGGCGTCGAACATCGCGGCGACTTCATGAGGCTGCTTGTCCAGGGAGGCACGAGTCACGCGCCCATTCTCGCCGATGCCCCTCTTACGCCGTTCGGGGGACTTGCCGGACCGCGGGATGAACGGCCCGCGCGCGAACAACTACGGTGCGTGTCATGACTCAGCTTCACCGTGCACTGGGCATCGCCGGACTGTCCACGGGCGCCGTCCTCGCCGCCGCGGGCGGCGCGTCGGCGGAGATCCTGCCCCGGGACCTGGGGGCGGCGGGCCTGCCGCTGGTGCCCACCGTCGTGGACTCGACGATGGCGGCCGTCAATCCCGTGCTCGACCTCCAGTTGGACCCGCTGGCCAACACCTCCACGGACCCCCTGAGCAACGCTGCGGGCACCCAGGTGGCCGACTTCCAGCCCATCAGCACGGCAGCCGTCACGGGCCCGCTGACCTCGGGCGCGTCCCTCCGCACGCTCCCCGGGGAGGTCGTCGGCGGACTGCTGGGCGGCCTGCCGGTGCGGCTGCCCTGAGCCCAGCGGCGGCGGGTCACTCCTCGCGCTCGGCCTCCCGGAGCTTGATTTCCTCCTCGTAGGTGTTCACCTCGCGGAGGGTCGCCGCGTTGAAGATCTCCGTGACCAGGGCGCGCGCCGCGTCCTCGTCGAGGCCGCCGCCGGCCGCCTCGACGAGCTTCCCGGTCCAGGTATCGATGAAGTCCTCCATATCGCCATTTGACCCCGCGACGCGGTCGGCCGCCACCGGTGACCCCGGTGGCCGGGCGCGTCGCGGCGTCATCTTGACAGGGCTCCGCGTCTTGACAGGGCCCGGCCGAGTGGCAGCATTCCCGCTCACCGTCAACGGATTCCGGTGCGGCATGAGCACAAGGAGGTGCGTGCCGTGGCTGCCCTGGCCAAAGACATCCCCCACCGCAACGACGCGCCGAGCTGGCGCAGCCGGGAGACGCGCGTCGCGCTCGTCTTCCTGGCCCCCGCCCTGCTCGGCTTCCTGACCTTCTTCGCCTGGCCCACCCTGCGCGGCCTGTATCTCAGCCTCACCGACTACGACCTGCTCAGCGCGCCCGAGTTCAGCGGCCTGGACAACTACCGCAGGCTGCTGGAGGACGACGTCTTCTGGAACTCCCTGTGGGTCACCCTCGAGTACGTCGTGATCAACATCGGCGTCCAGACCGTCGTCGCGCTCGGCATCGCCGTCCTCCTCCACCGCCTCACCCGCTCGACGCTGATCCGCGGCGTCGTCCTGCTGCCGTACCTCATATCCAACGTCGTGGTGGCGCTGGTCTGGTACTGGATGTCCGACTACAGCCTCGGCGTCATCAACCAGATGCTCGGCTGGGCGGGCGTCGACGCCATCGGGTTCTTCGGCGACCCGGACTGGGCCATCCCCACCATCGCGGGGATCAACGTGTGGCGCCACATGGGCTACACGGCGCTACTGATCTTCGCCGGGCTCCAGACGATCAACCGCGACGTGTACGAGGCGGCGGCCGTGGACGGCGCGGGCGAGCTGCGCGTCTTCTTCCGGATCACCCTGCCGCTGCTGCGGCCGGTCCTCGCGCTGGTCCTCGTCCTGACGGTCATCGGCTCCTGGCAGGTCTTCGACACCGTCGCGGTGACGACCCAGGGCGGGCCCGTCGACTCCACCCGCGTGATCCAGTACTACATCTTCGACCAGGCGTTCACCCGCTTCGACTTCGGCTACGCCTCGGCGATCTCGGTCGTCCTGTTCCTCATCCTCGCCGGCGTCGCGTTCGCGCAGCTCAAGCTGTTGCGGGCCGGCGAGTCCGACCAGTCCTGAAGGGGGCGTGTCATGACCGCGGTCGTCCAGCCGGCCACCGCCGACCCGGCGGGTTCGAACCCGCCGCCGCGACGCCGACGCCCGCGCCGCCCGTTCAGCCCCGGACGGGTCCTGGCCTGGGCCGTTCTCATCCTCTTCCTCGTCATCACCGTCGCGCCGTTCCTGTGGATGCTGCGCACCGCCCTGTCCAACAACCGCGTGCTGTTCACCGACCCCGACTCGCCGCTCCCGGTGGACGTAACGCTCGGGCCGCTGGAGCGGGTGCTCGGCACCGCGAGCGCCGAGGAGGCACGGGCGGAGGGCGGTTCGGGGGCGTCGCTGCGTTTCTGGACCTATCTGCGCAACTCGCTGATCATCTCCACCGCGATCACCGCCGGCCAGGTCTTCTTCAGCGCGCTGGCCGCCTACGCCTTCGCCCGGCTGCGCTGGCCCGGCCGGGACAAGGTGTTCTTCGTCTTCCTCACCGCGCTGATGGTCCCGCCGGTGTTCACCATGCTGCCCAACTTCACGCTGATCAAGAACCTGGGCCTGCTCAACACCTATCCCGGCATCGTGGCGCCGTTCTTCTTCATGACGCCCTTCGCGGTGTTCTTCCTGCGCCAGTTCTTCCTCGGCATCAGCCGGGAGATCGAGGAGGCCGCGCTGATCGACGGCGCCGGCTACTTCCGGATCTTCTTCCGGATCATCCTGCCGATGACGTCCGCGCCGATGGTCACGCTCGGCATCCTGACGTTCATCAACGCCTGGAACGAGTACTTCTGGCCGCAGCTCGTCGGCCAGGACGAGAGCGTGCGCCCGCTGACCGTGGCGCTGGCCGCGTTCCGCACGGCCACACCGGGGACCGGGCCCGACTGGGCGGGCCTGATGGCCGCGAGCCTGGTGGCCGCCGTGCCGACCATGCTGCTCTTCCTCGCCTTCGGCCGGAAGATCGTCAACTCCATCCAGTTCACCGGCGTGAAGTAGGGGGTGCGCACGCGATGACCACCACCGGCGGAAAGGGCGCCCGGGCGTGGACGGCGGGCGCTGCCGCCGCCGCCCTCACCCTGTCGGCCTGCGGCGGCGGGGCCACGGGCGACGGCGGCGGTGAGACCGTCACCTACTGGCTCTGGGACGCCAACCAGCAGCCCGCGTACCAGGAGTGCGCCGACGACTTCGAGGCCGCGCACCCGGACATCGACATCGAGATCGAGCAGCGCGGCTGGGACAACTACTGGACCGCCCTCGCCCTCGGCTTCGTCTCCGAGTCCGCGCCCGACGTCTTCACCGACCATCTGTCCCACTACCCCGAGTACGTCACGCGCGATCTGCTGCTCCCGCTCGACGAGTTCGTGGAACGCGACGACGTGCCGCTCGACATCTACGAGGAGGGCCTGGCCGACCTGTGGATCGGCGAGGACGGCCGGCGCTACGGCCTGCCCAAGGACTGGGACACCGTGGCCCACTTCTACAACGCGGACATGACCGAGGAGGCGGGCATCACCGAGGAGGAGCTGTCCAGCCTCACCTGGAACCCGGAGGACGGCGGCACCTACGAGGACGTGATAGCCCGGCTGACCGTGGACGCGAGCGGCGTGCGCGGCGACGAGCCCGGCTTCGACAAGAACAACGTGCGCACCTACGGCCTGTGGCTGGAGATGGGCCCCAGCTACAACCACGGCCAGGCCCAGTGGTCGATGTACGCCGCGGCCAACGGCTGGGAGGCCACCGACCGGAACCCCTGGGGCAGCGAGTTCAACTACGACGACCCGGCGTTCCAGGACACCATCGCCTGGTGGCACAGCCTCATCGACAAGGGCTACATGCCGAGCCTGGCCGCCCAGGAGGGCCTGCTCTCCCCCGACCAGCTCGCCGCCGGCAACGCCGCCATGATCATGAACGGTAGCTGGATGACCAGCACGATCTTCGCCTACGAGGACCTGAACGCGGGGCTGGCCCCCACCCCCATCGGCCCCACCGGCGAGCGCGCCAGCATGTTCAACGGCCTGGCCGACTCCATCTGGGCGGGCACGGACAGCCCCGAGGCGTCCTGGGAGTGGGTGAAGTACCTGGCCTCCCCGGCCTGCCAGCGCGTCGTCGGCGAACACCACGTCGTCTTCCCCGCCATCACCGAAGCATGGGAGATCGCGAGACAGCGGTTCGCCAAGGACGGCATCGACGTCACACCGTTCACCGACCACGTCGAGAACGGCACCACGTTCCTCTTCCCCATCACCGACCACGCGGGCGACATCGGCTCGTTGATGGTCCCCGCCCTGGAGTCGGTGATGTCGGGCCAGGCGCCCGTCGACTCCCTCACGGAGGTGAACGAGGAGGTCAACTCTCTGTTTCGCTGAGCTGGTTCTACTGGCCTGAAGCGGGGGTGGGCGCCGCCTTGTGCGTATCCGCTACGACTTTGTGACGAACTTGCCATGGGCACATGCCCGCCGCACATGGCTTACTCGGGGGAACGTCATAGCCGTCCGCACAGGGGGTGTTGGTGATGGCGCGTCCTTCCGACTGGAGTCCCGTTGACATGGACTCCGACCCGGCCCCCGGCAATCCGGAAGAAGTCCGGGAACTGGCCGAGGACCTCCAGGAGTTCGCCGACGATGTCGGCGAGGCGCTGGGCAAGATCCGGGGCATGGCCTCCGACCGCGCCATCGCGGACTGGTCGGGGCTGTCGGCGGACGCGTTCCGTACGGAGTTCGACGGAGTCCCGGAGAACCTGACCAAGCTCCGGAACTCCTACGACATGGCCGCCGAGGCGCTGGCGCGTTACTGGCCGAGGCTGGAGAACGCGCAGGGCATGGCGGACCGCGCGCTGGAGAGCGCGATCGCCGCCCAGGACGATCTGCGCGCCGCGCAAACGGAGCTGGGCGACGCCCAGGACTGGGTCTCACGGGCCGGGGACGAAGCCGAACGCCTCCAGGACGGGGGCAACGCCCCCGAACCGCCCGACGAACAGGCCGTCCGCGACGCGATGCGCGACCACCAGGCCGCCGAAGCGGCGGCAGGAGCCGCCCAGTCCCGCGTGGACGCGGCCGAGCAGCGCCTCGCCGCCGCCCGCGAACTGGCAGGCCAGGCGCGGGAGCTGCGCGAGGAGGCCGCCCGCGAGTGCGCCCGGGACATCGAGGCGGCCTCCGACGCCGGTATCCAGAACCGCAGTTGGTGGGAGGAGGGCGTCCACTGGGTGTCGGAGAACTGGGACACCATCGTCGACGTCTGCAAGGTGATCGTCGCGGTCCTCGGCATCGTGGTGATGATCATCGGCGGTCCGCTGGCCTGGATCGTCCTCGCAGCCGCCCTCGTCGTCCTCGCCGACACCCTCATGAAATACGCCAGAGGCGAGGCCACTCTGTGGGACGTGGCCTTCGCCGCACTGGACTGCATCCCGGGGTTCAAGGGCCTCACCACCGCCGGCGGCTTGCTGGCCATGGCCCGCAACGCCCCCGACCTGCTGCGCGGCATGACCCGCGGCCTGGGCGACCTGGCCGGTGGCGCCCGGAGCCTGGTGACGAACGGCTTCACCACGCTCCGCCGCGGCTTCGACGGCAGCATGCTGGACGCGTCCACGGCGGCCCGCGGCTTCGGCGACAGCAGGCCGATGACCGAGGGGGTGCGCGAGGCGCTGACCGAGCTCCGGCCGAGCCAGATCACCCGCAACTGGACGTCGGACGACGGCCACTACTACGCGACGCGGGTGTTCGAGGGCGGCCGCGCGGACGGCCAGACGGTGTTCGCCGGGCATGGCCGACTGGAGCGCGGCGCCGGGGAGTTCGTGGTTCCGGAGGGCACCACCATCTCGTTCTACGCCGAGCACGGCGAGTCCCTGCACGGCTTGGACGGGCTGGCGGTGGAGGGCGGGGTTTTCCCGGCCGACGCGGTCCAGGTCTTCCGCGGCGGCGACGTCATTCCCGACTACACGCTCTCCGCCCCCGCGGCCACCCGGGGCGGCATGAGCGTATTCGAGAATTCGGTTACGGTGGCCAACCGCACGCGCCTGAGTGAACTCCTCTCGGAGAACATGGGCGATGTGCACTGGGCGGCCTGCCGCGACGTGGACTGACCGGAGATAGGATTCCACGGTGACTACTGCGAGTTACGAAATGACGGAACGGTCCTGGGTGGACACCGATGCCACGCTCGTCGTGCGCAAGGACGACCTGGATCCCGAGGCCGTCTCCACCCGGCTCGCCCTCGCCCCGACCGCCACCCGGCTGCCCGGGCCGGATCGCTGGAATCCGGCCGGGGACCCGGCCGGGCTGTGGCTGCTGCGCTGTGCGGACCGGGCGCTCGGTCTGCCGGAGCAGCTCGACCGGGTCGTGGACGCTGTGTTCGACCGGGCGGAGGTGCTGCGCGAGCTGGCGGCCGAGGGATATGACGTGACTCTTTCCGTATTCGGTCGGGTGGGCCCGGGCGCGATGCTGGAACTGCCCCCGGAAACGGCCCTGCGTATCGCGTCGCTCGGCATTCCGCTGGAGCTCCGCGTCAGCAACAACGAGCGTTGACGAGCGCGAGAGGAAACGTCATGGCGGAGAACTGGGAATCGCTGACCGCGGCCCTGCTGATCACGAAAAGCGAGCTGAATTCCGCGGCCCTCACCGAACGGCTCGGCGTCGGCCCCGACTTCTTCGACGAGGCCGGCTGCTGGGGACTGCGTGCCGCCGCTGCCGACGTGCCGAGCGTGCTGGATGCCCTGCTGCCCCGGGTGGAGCCGCTGATCGCCGAGTTGGCGGCCCTGCGCGAGGAGGGTCACCGGGTGCGGATCGGCATCTCCGGCGGCATCGACCGGGTCCGCCGGCTGACCGTGCCGGCCGAGTCGTTGGCCCGGGTGGCCCGTCTCGGGCTGCCCCTGGCGTTCATCCCGGAGTCCGCCGCCGGGAACGAGACCGAGGAGTTCCTCGACTCGCTCCTGGCGGCGAACGACGAGGTCAGCTCTGAATGACCTGGAGCTCGGGGTGCGCGGTGCCGCCCGCGATCGCCGTGGAGGACAGGTGGGACACCACCCGGTCGTCCATCGGGTCGTTCGCCAGGTCGTCGTGCACCACCAAGTGCTCATACGTCGTGGAGCGCTGCGCGGGGACGCGGCCGGCCGCGCGGATCAGGTGGAGCAGCTCCAGCCGGTTCGACCGGTGCCTGGCGCCCGCCGAGGAGACCACGTTCTCCTCCAGCATCACCGAGCCGAGGTCGTCCGCGCCGTAGTGCAGGGAGAGCTGCCCGACCTCCTTGCCGGTGGTCAGCCAGGACCCCTGGATGTGCGCCACGTTGTCCAGGAACAGCCGCGCGACGGCGATCAGCCGCAGGTACTCGAAGAGGGTGGCCTGGGTACGGCCCTTCAGGTGGTTGTTCTCCGGCTGGTAGGTGTACGGGATGAACGCCCGGAAGCCGCCGGTGCGGTCCTGCACGTCGCGGATCATCCGCAGGTGCTCGATCCGCTCCGCGTTGGTCTCCCCGGTGCCCATCAGCATCGTCGAGGTGGACTCCACGCCCAGCCGGTGCGCGGTCTCCATGATCTCCAGCCAGCGCTCGCCCGACTCCTTCAGCGGCGCGATGGCCTGCCGGGGGCGCGCGGGCAGCAGCTCCGCCCCGGCGCCGGCGAACGAGTCCAGCCCGGCGGCGGAGATGCGGCGGATCGCCTCCTCGGCGGTCACCCCGGAGATCCGCGCCATGTGCTCCACCTCGGAGGCGCCGAGGGAGTGGATCACAAGCTGCGGGAACTCCTTCTTGATCGCCGCGAAGTGCCGCTCGTAGTACTCCACCCCGTAGTCCGGGTGGTGGCCGCCCTGGAACATGATCTGGGTGCCGCCGAGCTCCACCGTCTCCGCGCAGCGCCGCAGGATGTCGTCCAGGTCGCGCGTCCACACCGCGTCGCTCTTGGGCGCCGCGTAGAACGCGCAGAACTTGCAGGCCGTCACGCAGGCGTTGGTGTAGTTGATGTTGCGCTCGATGATGTACGTGGCGATGTGCTCGACGCCCGCGTACCGCTGCCGCCGGGCCGCGTCGGCCGCCCGGCCGAGCGCGTGCAGGGGCGCGGAACGGTAGAGCTCCAGCGCCTCCTCGGGGCTGATCCGCCCACCCCCGGCGGCCCGATCGAGCACGGTCTGGAGTTCGGCGCTCTGCCTCATGGGTGCGATCCCTTCGTTCCGACGGAGCCGGACCAGCGTACGCCACCCCTTGTCACGGCGACTCTCACCGTCCGCAGAGAGCGTTCGCCACCAGAACGCCGAAGAGATCACTCCTCGGTTTGCCCATCAGATGGCCAGGAAAAGTTGACTGCGGCCAACCACAACCGCAACACATACGTTGCTTCACTCGCACAACTTGTAACAGGAGGAAAGATGGGGAGTTGGCATCGAACGGCTACCGCCCTGACATCGGCCACTCTCATCGGCATGTTCAGCCTTGCGGGGAGCGGAACCGCATCAGCCACACCTGCCGACGATTCCAGCGAAACGGGAGCACAGGCATGTCGGGTCCGCGCGGTGACATGAACGGCATATGTGCGCATAGCGCCTGCACCAGACGTTCAAATCCTTGACACCTACTACAAAGGCTACCCAATAGTCTGCGGAGCGGACGTACTGGGTAAACCGTACACCGCATGCGGCGAAACGTCCTCGATCTGGGTGCGATTCGCACTAAACAGCGAGCTGGTCGGATACATACCTGAAGCGTGTTTTCAGCTGACCCTTAAGTTACGAGTCATGGTCTGCCGCCACCTACAGCGGCTTCTGTGGGGTGTTCGTTCACCTGCTGTGCGGGCCGATGTCCTGGCCACATGACCTGCTCGGGCGACATGCAGCCGGGCGAGCCGACCGCGACCCCGGTGACCGTCAACTGGGCCGTGGCGTCGCTGGCCCGGGCTATGCCGAAGTCGATGAGCCGGGGGCCCTCCAGGGCGAGCAGGACGTTGGACGGCTTCACATCGCGGTGCACCAGGCCGCGTTCGTGCACGGCGGCCAGCGCCTCGGCCAGGCCCGCCGAGCGCGGTGACCGTGCGCGGGGGCAGCGCCCCGTGCGCCCGGACGGCGGCGTCCAGGTCCGGGCCGGCGACATAGCCGGTGGCCACCCAGGGCACCTCGGCCGCCGGGTCGGCGTCCAGCACCGGCGCGGTCCAGGCGCCGCCCACCCGCCGGGCGGCGGCCACCTCGCGGGCGAACCGGGCCCGGAAGCGCTCATCGGCGGCGATGTGCCGGTGCACGACCTTGACCGCCACCGTGCGCCCCCCGGCGCTGCGCGCGAGGTGGACCTGCCCCATGCCGCCCCGGCCGAGCCGGCGCAGCACGCGGTACGCGCCGACCCACGGCGGGTCCTCGTCCGTGAGCGGCTCCATCAGCGGCTCCCGGCCGGGGGCGGCAGCAGCTCGACGCGGGCCGCCTCGCCGGCGCGGCCGATGCGGGCGGCGAACTCGGTGATCCCCTCCAACTGCCGCTCGCCCAGCCGGAAGTCGAGGGTGGTGAAGTACCGCTCCAGTGCCTCGGCGTCGAAGTCCTCCCAGCGGGCGGCCTGTTCGGCGACCTTGCCGACCTCGACGAGCGACAGGTCGCGGGACTCCAGGAACGCCCGGTGCACCCCGTTCACCATGTCCGGCTCCTCGCGCAGGTAGTCGCGGCGGACGCCCCAGACGGCGAACACGAACGGCAGCCCGGTCCACTCGTGCCACATCCGGCCCAGGTCGTGGACCTCCAGGCCGAGCCGGGGCGCGTCGTGCAGGGAGGCGCGCAGCGCGGCGTCCCCGATGAGCACGGCGGCGTCCGCCTCCTGCATCATCACCCCAAGGTCGGGCGGGCAGGTGTAGTAGTCGGGGGTGACGCCGTACCGCTCGGCGAGCAGCAGCCGGGCCAGCCGCACCGAGGTGCGGGAGGTGGACCCGAGGGCCACCCGGGCGCCGTCGAGCCGGTCCAGCGGCAACTGCGAGACGATCACACAGGACATGACCGGGCCGTCGCAGCCCACCGCGATGTTGGACAGGGCGCTGAGCCGGTCGGAGTGGCGGAGGAAGTCCACCAGGGAGACCGGGCCGATGTCGAGATCGCCGTTCACCAGCAGTTCGCCCAGCTTTTCCGGGGTGTCCTTGGTGAGTTCCAGATCCAGCAGATTGCCGCTCCGGGCCAGCCCCCAGTAGAGCGGGAGGCAGTTGAGAAACTGGATGTGGCCGACACGGGGGCGAAACCTGTGGTGTGTAGTCACCCTTGGGAGGGTACGCCTCTGGGCATGCGAGCCAGCGGCCAGGACAGCATCCCCCTCGTGGGTGATCTCTCCCCTTCCGGCCGTGCACACCGCGTGCTAGGCTCACAGCGAGTTGCAGTTTGGTTTCCCTTGCAGTACGAGCCTGCGGAGCATGTGACCGCGGGCTTTCGTCGTTTTCAGGCTTCATGCAGGTTCTGGAGCAGGGCGACCCTTTTTAGGCCCAGGGAGGGCTTATGGCTACCGGAACCGTCAAGTGGTTCAACGCCGAGAAGGGCTTTGGCTTCATTGCCCAGGATGGCGGCGGCCCCGATGTCTTCGTTCACTACTCCGCGATCAACGCCAACGGCTTCCGTTCTCTTGAGGAGAGCCAGGCCGTGACGTTCGACGTCACCCAGGGCCCGAAGGGTCCCCAGGCGGAGAACGTCACCGTCGTCGCCTGAGGCACCAGCCACCAGGATCGTCGGTATCGATCACTGAGCGCCGAAGCCCCCGCCCGCAAGGGTGGGGGCTTCGGCCGTGAATGACCCCTCACTCCTGCTCGTAGAGCTCGTCCACCACCGCGGCAAGGTCCCGCAGCACGGCGGCCCGGCGCAGCTTCATCGAGGGGGTGAGGTGCCCGGCGTCCTCGGTGAAGTCCCGGGGCAGCACGCGGAACGCGCGGATCGATTCGGCCGTGGAGACCAGGCTGTTGGCCTCGTCGAGGGCGCGCTGGAGGTGGCGCAGCAGTTCGGGGTCGGCGATGAGTTCGGCGACGGGCACGTGCCGGCGGTCGGTGACCTGCTGCCAGTGGGCCAGGCCGTCGGGGTCGAGGGTGAGGAGGGCGGCGAGGTAGGGGCGGTTGTCGCCGACGACGAGGCACTGGCTGATCAACGGGTGGGCGCGCAGGGCGTCCTCCAGCGGGCCGGGCGCGACGTTCTTGCCGCCGGAGGTGATGATCAGGTCCTTCTTGCGGCCCGTGATGGTGAGATAGCCGTCCTCGTCCAGGGAGCCGAGGTCGCCGGTGGCGAGCCAGCCGTCGGGGTCGGTGGCGGGCGTCACCTCGCCGCGCCCGGAGTCCCAGTAGCCGCCGAAGACGGTGGGGCCGCGCAGCAGGATCTCGCCGTCGGCGGCGATGCGCACCTCCGTGCCGGGCAGCGGCCAGCCGACGGTGCCGATGCGGGGGGCGTTGGGCGCGGTGACCGTGGCGGCGGCGGTCGTCTCGGTGAGTCCGTAGCCCTCGTAGATGGAGACGCCCGCGCCCTCGAAGAACGTGCCCAGCCGCCGGCCCAGCGGCGAGCCGCCGCACACGATGTGCTGGAGCTTGCCGCCCAGCGCGGCCCGGATCCGCCGGTAGACCAGCGGGTCGTAGAGCGTGCGGGCGGCGCGCAGCCCGAGGCCCGGTCCGGTGGCGGTGCCGTGCTGGCGGGCCTCGGCCGCGGCGCCGTACTTGCGGGCGACGCGGGCCGCGCGGTCGAACGAGCCGGCCCGGCCCATCTTCTCGGCGGTGGCGCGGCCGGTGTTGAACACCTTCTCCAGCAGATACGGAATGGCGAACAGGAACGTCGGGCGGAAGCCGGCGAGGTCGCCCAGCAGATCGTCGGTCTGGATGCTGGGCGCGTGGCCGAGGCGGACCCGGGCGCGGACGCAGCCGAGGGCGACGACGCGGCCCAGGACATGGGCGAGGGGCAGGAACAGCAGGGAGGAGGCCGGCTCGTCGGTGAGGGACCGGAAGACGGGGTAGAGCAGTTCGATGGCGTTGTCGACCTCGGCGAAGAGGTTCCCATGGGTGATGACGCAGCCCTTGGGCTCGCCGGTGGTGCCCGAGGTGTAGATCATGGTGGCGGCCCGCCAGGGCGCCAGCAGCGCGCGGCGCTCGGTGACGGCCGCGTCGGGGATCTCGTGTCCGGCGGCGGATATCTGGCCGATGGCGCTGCTCTCGCTGCCGGACATGGCGGTGAGCTGCCACAGGTGCTCCAGCTCGGGCAGGTCGGGCCGCAGCGCGGAGAGGGTGCGGGCCTCCTGCACGCCCTCCACCGCGCAGGCCCGCACGCCCGCGTCGCGCAGGATCCAGCCGACCTGGTGGGGCGAGGAGGTGGGGTAGACGGGCACGGTGATCAGGCCGGCGGCCCAGGCGGCGAAGTCCAGCAGCGTCCACTCGTAGCGGGTGCGGGACATGATGGCCAGCCGGTCGCCGGGGCGCAGCCCGTGCGCGATGAGCCCCTTGGCCACGGTCAGCACCTCGGCGGCGAACTCGGCGCAGGTGATGTCGCGCCAGGTGCCGTCCGGGTTCCGCCGGCTGATGGCGACCGCGTCGGGCGCTTCATAGGCGTTGACGAAGGGGACATCGGCGAGGCTGCCCTGCTCCACGACGGGCGCGAGGGCGGGCACCGAGGCGCCGACGACGACGCCTTTCTCGCGGGTGAGTTCAGGGCGGACCGGCCGCGGCGGTGGCGCCGTGGCCCTGACGTTGGTGCGTGACATTGCTGAGCGGTCCTCCCGGTGCGGCCCTGAGCTGGGGGATTCCTGGATTCTGCCCAGTTCCAACCATCCCGACCGGGAGTTTCACGGGACCGCCACGCGGCATGGATCCGTCGGACGGCGTGCGCCCGCGTTCACACGACGACCACAATGCGGTGGCCCGCAAGAGGGCCTACGGTCTGTCGAAGTCGAAGCGGCACAGGACGCTCTTGCCGCGCGGCTCGCGGGGTGCCCACCAGGTGGCGTCCGTCAGGGCCCGCACGATGAACAGCCCCCGGCCGCTGTCCGACAGCGGCAACTGCGCGGCGGGCAGCGTCGGGGGCGTGGGGTCCTCGTCCGACACCTCGACGATGAGCCAGCTCGGCGAGCACCGTAACGACAGCACCACCGTCCGCTCGCCGCGCACGCCCTTGGCGTGCTGGACCGTGTTGCCGACCAGCTCGGACACGCACAGCTCGACGTCGTCGGCGAGGCGGGAGAGCTCCCACTCCTGTAACGCCAGGCGCGCCGTCCGCCGGGCGGCGGACGGCGTGCCGGGATGATCGGCGAGCAGTGAGACGGAACGAACGCGGGTGGCCGCGGGCTCGACTCTCATGTCCGGCGATGTCATCGACAAACCCCTCCCCCTGCTGAGAAATCCAGTCAAGTGCCACGAGGGCCACTTTGGAAACGTTCACAGGGGGGTTCACGCGGACACAAAGGGGGTTCACGGGGCGCACGGGGGGTGGTGAGGTTATGCCGCGGCCTTCACCTCGGGCTTCGAAACGGGGTCACTGTCCAGGTCATCGATGTCGAAGCCGCGTGCGCTGTCGTACGCCCCCCGGTCGAGGATTTTCTCCCGGGACGCGACGATCACGGGCACGACCGCCTGCCCGGCCACGTTCGTCGCGGTGCGCATCATGTCCAGAATCGGGTCGATGGCCAGCAGCAGACCGACGCCCTCCAGGGGCAGGCCCAGGGTGGAGAGGGTCAGCGTGGTCATCACCGTCGCGCCGGTCAGCCCGGCGGTGGCCGCGGAGCCTATCACCGAGACGAAGACGATCAGCACGTAGTCCTGGATGTTCAGGTCGACGCCGAAGATCTCCGCCACGAAGATCGCGGCCAGCGCGGGGTAGATCGCGGCGCAGCCGTCCATCTTGGTGGTCGCGCCGAACGGCACCGCGAACGAGCCGTACTCCTTGGGCACGCCCAGCCGCTCGGTGACCTTCTGGGTGACCGGCAGCGTGCCGACCGAGGAGCGGGAGACGAACGCGAGCTGGATCGCGGGCCAGGCGCCGCGGAAGAACTGCAGCGGGTTGACCCCGGCGGCGAACCGCAGCAGCAGCGGGTAGACGCCGAACAGCACCAGCGCGCAGCCGACGTAGACGTCGACGGTGAAGGTGGCGTAGTCGCCCAGCAGGTCCCAGCCGTACTCGTTGATGGACCGGCCGATGAGGCCGAGCGTGCCCAGCGGCGCGAGCCGGATGACCCACCACAGCGCCTTCTGGAGCAGCGCGAGCACGGTCTCGCCGAGGGTGATCAGCGGCTCGGCGCGCTCGCCGAGGCGGAGGGCGGCGACGCCGGTGACGGCGGCGAGAAAGACGATCTGGAGGACTTCCAGGTTGGTGAACGGCGTCACCACGTCGGTGGGGATGATCCCGGTGAGGAAGTCCAGCCAGGACCCCTCGCTCTCCGGGTCGGGGGCCGCGCCGTCGGCCGGGGTGAGGCCGGTGCCGCCGCCGGGGTTGGTGATCAGCCCGATGGTCAGGCCGATCGCGACGGCGATCAGCGAGGTCGCCAGGAACCACAGCAGGGTGCGGCCGGCGAGCCGGGCGGCGTTGGAGACGTTGCGCAGGTTGGTGATGGAGATCGCGATCGCGAAGAAGACGAGCGGGCCGACCGCCAGCCGCAGCAACTGGACGAAGTTCCCGCCGATCTCCTCCAGCGTTCTGCCGAGCCAGTCGACGTTCCAGTTTCTGGCTGTCCAGCCGAGCAGCACGCCCAGCACGAGGCCGAGCAGGATCTGCGCCCAGAAGGGCGGCAGGTACGCGGTGAGGCGCCGCCGGTCGACGGCCCCGGCGTCCGGGGTGGGGGACGAGGTGGACACAGGCACACTCCGGTCAGGGGTGAAAAAGGGGCAAAAAGCGAGGAATCGATATGGGGAGGCGCGCGGCGGCAGGGCGGCGCCGGAACTGTCGAGGAGTGGGGAAGGTCAGCGACAGGCCGCGGTAAGACAGCGGCAGAGATCGATGTGCAGGCGCGCGACGAGCGGAACGCTCGTGACAGTGGGGCGCGCGGCTGCGGTGTGCATGTCGAGCACGGTAGCACCCCTGGGTTGACACGTCATGGGCCGGAACGGACTCCGTCGCGGCACAACGCTCCCCGGGGCAACGGGATTCCCGGCGGCAACGGCGACGGCCGGGTGTGAGGCGACTCACGCCGCCGCGGCCGGGCGGGGCCGGTCAGGCGGTGTCGTCCTCCATGCGGCGGTTGGCCTCCAGCCGGCCCTTGGCCCGGTCGACACCGGCGACGATCTCGCGGGACATGGCCTCGCGCTGCCCGCGCAGCACGATCAGGCTGATGGGCGCGGAGACGACGATGGCCAGCAGGATCAGCCACAGCGGGTTCGCCGTGCCGAAGGACTCCGGGATGACGCCGACGTACGCCAGCACCGAGACGACGGCGAAGCAGGCGGCGAACACCCCGAGCCGCATCCCGGTGTAGCGGAGCGTCGCACGAGTGGGACGGCTGCTCACGGTCGGTCCTCCTTCACAAACCCCTTCCCAGTGAAGCACAGCGCCCCACGCGGGCCGTGGGCGGGCGGCGGGCGGCGGGCCGGCTCAGCCGAGCGGCAGCCACAGGGTGACGTCGTCGCGGTAGTCGTTCTCGCCGGCGAGTATCGCGCCGGGCACGCGGCCCACCTCGCGGTAGCCGCACGCCGCGTAGAAGCGCTCAAGTCCCATGCCGCCGCGGCACGTCAGCCGGATGCCGGTGGTGGCCGGGGCGATCGAGCGGGCAGCGGTCGCCGCGGCGGCCATCAGCTCCCGGCCGGTGCCTCCGCCCTGCCGCGAGGGGTGCACCATCACGGTCTTCAGCCACAGCCAGTGCCGCATCAGCCGGTGGGTGTTGAGGGAGAAGAACGCGGTGGCCACCGCCCGGCCCCGCTCGTCGGTCCCGATCAGCAGCCGGGTCGTGCCCTCGGCCATCCCGATCAGGTGCTTGCGCAGCTCGGGCTGGGTGTCCTCGGCCGTGACCGGCGGCAGGAAACCCACCGCGCCACCGGCGTTGACCACGTCCGCCCACAGCTCGGCCAGCTCCTCCCGCAGCGCGGGGGTGATGGCCGGGTCGAGGACGTAGGCCAGCCGCTGGCCGCCCCCGGGCGCGGCGGTGCTCCGCTCACTGAGCTGTTCCGTCATGGACCGGCCCCCGCTCACACCCGCATCGGCTGCGGCGACTCGCGCCGGCCGGGGTCGGGACCGTCGTACTCGCGCACCACCTCGTAGCGGGTGTTGCGCTCGACCGGGCGGAAGCCGGCGTCGCGGATCAGCTCCAGCAGGTCGTCGCGGGTCAGCTTGTCGGGGGTGCCGAAGTTGTCCGCGTCGTGGGTGATCTTGTACTCCACGACCGAGCCGTCCATGTCGTCCGCGCCGTGCTGGAGGGCGAGTTGCGCGGTCTGGAGGCCGTGCATCACCCAGAAGACCTTGACGTGCGGCACGTTGTCGAAGAGGAGCCGGGACACGGCGAACGTGCGCAGCGCCTCGGCGCCCGTGGCCATGGTGGTCCGGGCCTGAAGGCGGTTGCGGACCTTGCCGTCCTTCATGTCCACGAAGTCGTGCTGGTAGCGCAGCGGGATGAAGACCTGGAACCCGCCGGTCTCGTCCTGGAGTTCACGCAGGCGCAGCACGTGGTCCACCCGGTGCCGGGGCTCCTCGATGTGCCCGTACAGCATCGTGCAGGGGGTCTTGAGGCCCTTGGAGTGCGCCAGGCGGTGGATGCGCGACCAGTCCTCCCAGTGGGTCCTGTGGTCGACGATGTGCTGCCTGACCTCCCAGTCGAAGATCTCCGCGCCACCGCCGGTGAGCGATTCCAGGCCGGCGTCGATCAACTCGTCGAGGATCTCGGAGGCCGACAGCCCGGAAATGGTCTCGAAGTGGTGAATCTCCGTCGCGGTGAAGGCCTTGAGCGACACCGACTCCGGCAGCGCCTCCTTCAGCGCGCGCAGCGACCGCGGGTAGTAGCGCCAGGGCAGCGTGGGGTGCAGGCCGTTGACGATGTGCAGCTCGGTGAGCTGGTCGCCCTCCATCGCCTTGGCCAGCCGCACGGCCTCCTCGATGCGCATCGTGTACGCGTCCTTCTCGCCCGGCTTGCGCTGGAACGAGCAGTACGCGCAGGAGGCCGTACAGACGTTGGTCATGTTCAGGTGGCGGTTGACGTTGAAGTGGACGACGTCGCCGTTCTTCCGCGTCCGCACCTCGTGGGCGAGGCCGCCCAGCCAGGCCAGGTCGTCGGACTCGTAGAGCGCGATCCCGTCCTCGCGGGACAGCCGCTCACCGGCGTGGACCTTCTCCTCCAGCTCCCGCTTGAGTCCCGCGTCCATCCGTCGCGCCTCCTCGTCTCGCCCCGTCTCGCCGCTCGGCGTCGAGCCTACGCCTGCGTGCCGTCGGGCAGCTCGCCGACCCGGTTCTCCCACTTGGTGGACAGCACGATCGTCGTCCTGGTCCGGGAGACGCCCTTGGTGCCCGACAGCCGCCGGATCGTGCGCTCCAGGCCGTCCACGTCGCTCGCCCGCACCTTCAGCATGTACGAGTCGTCCCCGGCGATGAACCAGCAGTCCTCGATCTCCGGCAGCTCCCGCAGCCGCGCCGCGACCTCCTCGTGGTCCACCGCGTCGGAGAGCTGGATGCCGATCAGCGCCGTGACGCCGAGCCCCAGCGAACGGGCGTCCACCGTCGCCCGGTAGCCGGTGATGACCCCGGCCGCCTCCAGCCGGTTGATGCGGTCGGTGACGCTGGGGCCCGAGAGGCCGACGAGGCGGCCCAACTCGGCGTACGACGCCCGGCCGTTCTCGCGCAGCGCCTGAATGAGCTGCCTGTCCACCGCGTCCATCGTCGCCGCGCCTTCCTCGTCCCCATGGTCGATTGCACAGATGAATCTAAGGCATTCGCGTCCATCGACCTAAGAGTGACGGGCTGAACGGCCGAACGAGCGATCCGCGCCGCCCAGTTCGCCCGCCCACCGGCGGTACAGCCCGTGCGCCACCCCGACCGCGTCCAGCGCGCGGCCCGCGACGAAGTCGACGAGATCCTGAATGTGCGTGGCACCCGCGTAGAACGCGGGCGCGGCGGGCAGCACCACGGCGCCCGCCGCGTCCAGCGCGACCAGGTGGCGCAGCGTCTGCCCGTTGAGCGGCGTCTCGCGGACGGCGACGACCAGCGGGCGGCGCTCCTTGAGGGTCACGCTCGCGGCCCGTTGCAGCAAATCCTTCGACAGGCCCAGCGCCACCCCGGCCACGGCCGCCGTCGAGGCGGGCACGATCAGCATGCCCTTCGCCGGGTAGGAGCCGGAGGACGGCCCGGCGGCGAGATCGCCGGCGGCCCAGTACCGCACCGCTGAGATGTCCGGGGCGAACGCGTCCGGCTTGCCGTCCGCGCCGCGCGCCAGCCAGGCGCGCAGGTCGTCGGCCCAGTGCGCGTCGCGGAGCGCGACCCCCGTCTCGTCCAGCAGCGTCAGCCGGGCGGCGCGGCTCACGATCAGGTCGACCGCCTCTCCGGCGGCCAGCAGCGCCCGTACCACGGCCGCCGCGTACGGCGTCCCGGAAGCCCCCGACACCCCGACGATCCACGGCTGACGCATGTCCCGAGGCTAACAAGCCGCTTACCGGACGGTGACACCTCGGCCACAGACGGCGCCCCGGCGACGGGTCGCCCGGACCGCGCATGGACACTGGACACCGAGCCACCCCGTGTCTCGCCATGCCCCCCACGGACAGGAGTGAGGACATCAGTACCCGCCCGATTTTGCTGCGGCTCGGTGCCCTGGGCGGCGCGGCGCTCCTGGCGACCGCGACCGGGGCGTGCCAGGTGATCCAGAACGCCCGGACCGGCCTGGAGGTCTCCGACGCGGTCGACGAACTGCTGTCCTGGGAAGGCGTCACGATCGTGGCGACGGTCGGCGCCGACGCCGAGCAGGTCCACGACTATCTGCTGCGGTCGGGTGCCGAGGACGTGACCGAGCAGGACGCGCGGCTGCTGGCCGACCTCGAACTGACCGTCTCCGCGGGCGATCCCGAGGACGAGACGCCGCTCAAGGACCTCGCCCCGGGCGACCCGCTCAACGGCGCGATCACGGTCAACTTCGGCGGCCGGGACGTGGCCGGGGTCAAGCTGCTGGGCGAGGAGACCTACGCCCGCGTCGGCGGGCAGGCCATCATCGAGGACGTGTACGGCAGCGGCGAGGCGGCCGTGGCCCGGGCCGAGCGCTTCGAGCGCGACGCGGCCGGCCTGCCCGACTCGCTGCGGGCGGCGGCCACCGCGCTGCGCGGCGACTGGGTGGAGATCGAGCCGTACGACCACGAGGCGTACGCCGAGGCGCTGACCGAGCACGCGGGCGTGCCGGCCGACACCGCCGCGAACGTCGCGGCCGCGCTGATCGACGGCGCCGCGCTGCTGGACCCCGAGTCGCTGTGGGAGTCGGTGGGCGCGCTGGAGAGCACGCTGCGTTCCAGCGCCTCGCTGCGGCACGCCGGGCAGGAGCGCGGCGCGGAGACCGTCGTCGTGGAGATGCCGGCCGGGGCCGCGTACCGCGCGGTGGAGCCGCTGCTCGGCCTGCTGGCCGAGCAGACCGAGCGGTTCGGCCTGCCGCCGCTGGTCGCCGAACCGGCCGACCCGGACGCGCCGGTGACCGCGGAGCTGTCCATCCGCAACGGGGTGCTGACCAACGCCACCATGGACGTGGGCCAGTTCGCCGGCGAGGACGCGGGCTCGCTGCCGCTGGACCTCTTCCTGGCGGGCGGCTCGGCACTCAACCTCAACCCCCCGGAGAACCCGGCGGGTCTGCTCACCCCGGACGACCTGGCGGTGGCGCTGATGTACCTGGCGGAGCAGGACGAACGCCGCCAGGAGGACGAGGACCGCGCGGACGTGCCGGGCCCGATGCAGCCCTGAGGAGTGCCCGGAACGGCGGCATACTCACCGCCATGGACATCGTGAACCCCGCTCTCGACGACTACCTCCTCGACCACGCCAACCCGGCCGCCGACGACGTGCTGCGCGACCTCGCCGCCGAGACCCGGCAGGCGCTGCCCGAGCAGCGCAGCATGCAGATCAGCCAGGACGAGGGCGCGTTCCTCACGCTGCTGGTGCGCCTGACCGGCGCCCGGCAGGCCGTGGAGGTCGGCACGTTCACCGGCTACTCCGCGATCTGCATCGCCCGCGGGCTGCCCGACGACGGCCGGCTGATCGCGTGCGACGTCAGCGAGGAGTGGACCTCGGTCGCCCGCCGCTACTGGGCGCGGGCCGGCCTGACCGACCGCATCGACCTGCGCATCGCCCCGGCGGCCGACACGCTGCGCGCGCTGCCCCGCGAGGAGACGATCGACTTCGCGTTCATCGACGCCGACAAGGTCGGCTACCCCGTCTACTACGAGGAGCTGATCACCCGGCTGCGGCCGGGCGGCGTCATCGTGCTGGACAACGTGCTGCGCGGCGGCCGCGTCGTCGACCCGGCCGCCCAGGAGCCGGCCGACATCGCGATCCGGGAGATCAACGACATCGTCACCGCCGACGAGCGCGCGGACTCCGTGCTGCTGCCGATGCGCGACGGGGTCACGGTGATCCGCAAGCGCTGAGGACCGGGGCGAGCCGCTGATCACCTTCGCCGAACGGGCCAATCCGGGCATACGCTGGCAGGCATGCCCGAGCTACCCGAGGTCGAGGCACTGCGCGCGTTCCTCACCGGCCACCTCGTCGGCCACGAGGTGGCCCGCGCGCTGCCGGTCGCCTTCCACGTTCTGAAGACGTACGAGCCGCCGCTGTCCGCGCTCCAGGGCCGGACGTTCACCGGGGTGGCCCGGCACGGCAAGTTCCTGGACCTGGCCGCCGGGGACCTCCACCTCGTCGTCCACCTGGCCAGGGCTGGCTGGCTGCGCTGGCAGGAGAGCCTGCCGGCCGCGCCGCCGCGCCCCGGCAAGGGCCCGCTGGCGCTGCGCGTGGCGCTCACCGACGGCGCCGGGTTCGACCTGACCGAGGCCGGCACCCAGAAGCGGCTCGCGGTCCACCTCGTGCACGACCCGGCCACCGAGGTGCCCGGCATCGCCCGCCTCGGGCCCGACCCGCTGGACCCCGCGTTCACCGAGGCCGAGTTCACCGCGCTGCTCGGCCGGGAGAACCGGCAGATCAAGGGCGTGCTCCGGGACCAGAGCGCCCTCGCCGGCATCGGCAACGCGTACTCCGACGAGATCCTGCACGCCGCCCGCATGTCGCCGTTCAAGCTGGCCGCCCGCATCCCGCCCGAGGAGGCCGCCGGTCTCTACGCGGCGATGACCGGCATCCTGCGGGACGCGGTCGAGCGCTCCCGGGGCCTGGCCGCCCAGCGGCTGAAGTCCGAGAAGAAGACCGGCCTGCGCGTGCACGGCCGCGCCGGCGAGCCCTGCCCGGTCTGCGGCGACACCATCCGCGAGGTGTCGTACCGCGACTCCGCGCTCCAGTACTGCGCCACCTGCCAGACCGGCGGCAAGCCCCTGGCCGACCGCCGGCTGTCGCGGCTGCTCAAGTGACGCCGCGCGGCGGCCCGTTACGACACGGCGACCCCGTGCGCCTCCGCGATCCCCGCCAGGCCACCGGTGTACGGCCGGCTGACCGCGCCGAACCACCAGCCGTCGTCCTCCCGCACCAGCTCGCCGAACGTCACGCCCGAGGCGCCCGGCGGCCCGGCCGGGAAGCCGAAGCACAAAAGCTCCTCGCCGCTGCCCGGGTCCACCAGCCGCGCGTGCAGCAGCCGCACCGCCGACAGTTCCTGCCCGCGCGCCTCCGCGTCGTGGATGGACAGCGCGAACACCACCCGCGCCGCCCCCGGGCGCAACGCCACCGGCTTCACCCAGAACATCGCCTCCGGGCCGTCCGCGGCCAGCCGCAGGGCGACGCCCGCCGGCTCCGGGTTGTTGTAGAAGACGAAGTGCTCATCGGACAGCACCCGGCCGTCCGCGCCGACCACCAGCGCGCTGGCGTCGGCGTCCATGCCCTCCGGCGCCCGCCAGTCCAGGCCCACCGTGAACGCGTTCGCGCCGGGCAGCACATCGGCCAGCCGCATCCGCTGCCCGGTGGCCAGCGGCAGCCGGCCGCCGTCGGGCCGGGGGCAGCTCGCCAGCACCACCGCCCGCGGGTCGGGCCGCGAGTCCACCCGCGTCGGCTGGTACGCCAGTGTGGCGGCCAGCGGGGCCGGTGGCAGCCGCGCGGCGAACACCGACATCTCCCGCAGCCGGTCGGCCACTTCGGCCGCGCCGCCCGGCCGGTCCCCCGGCCGCTTGGCCAGCATCGCCAGGATCAGCTCGTCCCACTCCCGGGGCAGCCCCGGGCGCAGCTCGCCGGGCGTCCGCGGCGCGCTCTCCATCTGCTGCCGCAGCAACTGGTACAGGGACGTCCCGTGGAACGGCGGCCGGCCGGTGACCAGCGCGTACAGCACACAGCCCGCCGAGTACAGGTCGCTGCCGAGGCCGACGGCGCCGCCCTCGATCTGCTCGGGCGACATATAGGCGGGGGTACCGACCACCACGCCGGTCGAGGTGAGCCGGGCGTGGTCGGTGGACTCGGCGAGCACCGCGGCGATCCCGAAGTCCAGCACCCGCGCCAGCCCGTCCGGGCCGACCATGACGTTGGCCGGCTTGAGATCCCGGTGCACCACACCCGACTCGTGCGCCACCGCCAGCGCCCGGCAGATGTGCTCGCCCCAGCGCGCCACCTCGCCGAGCGGCGGCAGCGCCCGCTCCTCCGCGAGGAGTTGGTCCAGGGAACGGCCCGGCAGCCGCTCCATCACCAGGTAGAGCACCGAGTCCGGGTCGCCGTCGAACCGCGCCTCCCCCACGTCGTGCACGGTGACGATGAACGGGCTGGACAGGCTCGCCAGCAGCTTGGCCTCGCGCTCGAAACGCTCCCGGGCGCGCGGGTCGCGGCCCACCGTGACGGTGCCGACGACCTTGACGGCGACCTGCCGTTCGAGCCGCAGGTCGAGCGCCTCCCAGACGGTGCCGCTGCCGCCGGCGCCCAACTGCCGGCCGAGGCGGTACCGGCCGTCGAGAATCCGGTCCTGCATCTCCACACCCCCTGCGAACTCACGGCGCTACCGCTACTTTAAGCGGCACGGCAGTGCTCGGGAGGGGAGCGCGTTATGAGCTATGGCACCGCTGACGGCCCGGGGCGAGACCGCTCCTCGGGCCCGGTTCTGATAGTCGTCGCGCTGGTGGTCCTCGGCTGTCTCCTCTCCTTTCTGGCGCTGCGCTCGGCCGACGCCAGGAGCACCGCCACCGCCGGCGGCACGATGTCCGAACCGCTCCGGTTCGTCCCCGTCGCCTCCCGGTCCGAGGGCCGCTGCCCCGAGACCTCCCCGTACACGGTCGAGAGCCCGGAGTCGGGCCAGTGCCTGACGCTCGCCACGGACGACGGCCTGGAGGTGGAGCGACTGCGGGCCGCCGAGGCGGTGTTCGACTCGGAGTACGGCAACGGCTGGCTGGTGCGGATCGCCTTCCTCGCCGAGGACGCCGAACTCTTCGGCGACCTCACGGCCCGCGCGGCGGCCCGGCAGCCCCCGGGGAACCAGCTCGCGATCGTGCACGGCGGCGAGTTGCTGACCATGCCGACGGTCGGCGGCCGCATCGACGGCGGCAAGGTGGAGATCAGCGGGACGTTCACCCAGCGGGAGGCCGAGGACCTGGCCGAACAGCTACGAGGATGACCGGGCGCGCGCGTCAGGGGCTCGTTGTCAGTGGTGCTGACTAGTCTGGCCGGACAGCAGGACAGCACACCGAGCAACGGCCAGGGGAGCCCCGATGAGCAGCGACATCGCGACACAGGACCGCCCGCGGATCGAGCAGCTTGAGCAGTACCGGAAGGAGCTGACGGGCTACTGCTACCGGATGCTGGGCTCGGCCTTCGAGGCCGAGGACGCCGTGCAGGAGACGATGGTGCGGGCCTGGCGCGGCTTCGACCGCTTCGAGGGCCGCTCCTCGCTGCGCTCCTGGCTCTACCGCATCGCGACGAACGTCTGTCTGACCATGCTGAGCGGCAGCAGCAAGCGGGCCCGCCCGATGGACCTCACCTCCGCGACGCGGACGGCGGAGGCCGTGCTCGGTCCGCCGCTGGCCGAGTCGGCGTGGGTCGAGCCGATGCCCGACAGCCGGACGCTCCCGCAGGACCCGGCCGAGCGCGCCGAGGCCCGCGAGTCGGTGCGGCTGGCGTTCGTCGCCGCGCTCCAGCACCTGGCGCCACGGCAGCGGGCGGTGCTGATCCTCCGCGAGGTGCTGAGCTGGCGGGCCAGCGAGGTCGCCGAGCTGCTGGACACCACGGTCGCCTCGGTGAACAGCGCGCTCCAGCGCGCCCGCGCCACCCTGGCCGCCACCGGCGTCGACCAGTCCGACCCCACCCAGCCGCTCTCGGAGGAGCACCGCACGCTCCTCACCCGCTACATGGAGGCGTTCGAGCGCTACGACATGGACGCCCTGACGGCCCTCCTGCACGAGGACGCCACGCTGTCCATGCCGCCGTACGACCTGTGGATGCGCGGCCCGTCCGACATCCGCGACTGGATGATCGGCCAGGGCATCGAGTGCGAGGGCTCCCGACTCATAGCCACCTCGGCCAACGGCGCCCCCGCCTTCGGCCAGTACCGGCGGGCCCCGGCCGGCGGCCACTCGGCCTGGGCCCTCCAGGTCATCGAGTTCTCAGCGGGCCGGATCACCGGAATCAACGCCTTCCTGGACACCGCGCGCCTCTTCCCGCTCTTCGACCTCCCCCTGCACCTCCCCGAGGCCGAGCCAGCCGAGGAGGCCCGATAGCCCACAGCCCACGTTTACGAAGCGCAGCCGGCAGTCCAGCCGCCGGGCGGTGAGCCGCAGCCGGGTCACCACCTCCAGCGCCACGGCATCGGCCCGGCCGACCGCCCCGATGTCCACGGTCACCTCGCGAGCGCCGCTGCTCCCCACGAACGCGCGCAGCCGCTCGCAGACGCCCGGCACGTCCTCCCGGGCCACCGGCCCGCGCACGATGAACACGTCAGCACTCACCGCCAGCCTCCTTCCCCGTCACAGGGAAGACCGGCCGACGCGGCGGAACTCATCGCGCCCGCACACCACTTAACTGCGCCTCACCGGCTCGCCGCGTCACACCGGCTCGCCGCGTCACACCGGCTCGACCGCGCCGCACGGCTAACGCGGCAACGGCTTGACCCACCGGCCCCACTCGTCCTGCCGCCGGTACCCCCGCGCGCCCCACACCCCGTGCGCCTTCTCGTTGCGGTGCAGCACCATGGCGTCGGCCCGCCGCCCGCCGAGCTCCAGGAACCGCCGCTCGGCGGCCTCCAGCAGCAGCGTCGCCACGCCCTGCCGCCGCCGGCTCGGCGAGACCGCCAGCCGGTACAGATGACACCGCCACCCGTCGAACCCGGCGATGACGGTGCCGACCAGCTCCCCGTCCGTCTCCGCCAGGAGCAACGCCTCCGGGTCCCGCTCGATCAACCGCCCCACACCGTCGAGGTCGTCGCTGACGCTCTCGCCCTCGGCGGCCTCTTTCCAGAACCTCAGCACGGCCTCCGCGTCACCCGGCTCGGCGGTCCGCACGCTCACTTCGTCGTTCATAACCGCATCCCAACACCCCCCACCGGCCCCGGCCACCCAATTTGCCGCCGACGGTCGGCCCCGGGCACCGGGCCTAGGCCGCCGCGTCCAGCGTGAACCAGACCACCTTGCCCCGGCCCGGCGCGTGGTGGCACACGCCCCACTCACTGGCGAAGAGGGATATCAGCAGCAGCCCGCGCCCGTGCTCCGCGTCCTCGTCCACCGGCGTCCCCGGCAGCTCCGGGACCCCCGGCGCGGTGTCGTGGACCAGCACCCGCACCGCCCCGGCCGGGCTCCACTCGGCGTAGAGCGCCACATGCGACGACGGCAGACACCCCAGCGTCGCGGTCACCGCGTTCGTCACCAGCTCGGAGGTCAGCAGCGTGGCCGTGTCCACCAGCCCCGGCACCACCGGCGTCAGCGCCGTCCGCACGGCGTCCCGCGCGCCGCGCACCCACCTCGGCTCCGGCGGGAAGGTGAGCGAGAAGTCGGCGGCGGGCTTCCCGGCCAGGGCAGGGATGGCGACGGAACACATGCGGGGGCGGACCTTCCTGTCACGATCCGGGACGGTGCCCCCGACGGTAGAGTGCGCGGTCACACCGATACAACCCTCTGCAACCCATCCACTCCCTTGAGTGACAAACCCCCAAATCGTCCGACACAACTCTCAACACTGTGAAGGAAGTCGCCGCATGGGACTGCGCGCACATCCGACTCAACGGCAGCGCCGCCTCGGACGCGAGTTACGCAGACTGCGCGAGGAGGCGGGCGTCGGAGCCGCCGAGGCGTCCGCCCGCGCCGGGCTCAACAAGCCGCATCTGAGCCACATCGAGGCGGGCCGCACCGCCTGCCCCGAGCCGCGCCTGCGGGCACTTCTCGACACATACGGTTGCAGCGATGCGACCCTCACCCGGGCCCTGATCGAGCTCACCAACGCGACCGGCAAGGGCTGGTGGTCGGAATACCGGGAGATACTGGACGAACGGGCCCGCGATCTCGCCGAGTTGGAGTCCCTGACGACGGCGTTCCGAATATTCGAGTGGCTGCACGTCCCCGGCCTGCTCCAGACCCCCGCCTATATGCGGTTCCTGTTCACCGCCGCGCACCCCGGGGCCACGCCCGACGTCATCGACGCCCTCGTCGGCTTCCGGCTGCGCAGACAGCGGGTCCTCACCGAGGGCCCGCCCCACCCCACCGTGCACGCCGTCATCCACGAGGCCGCGTTCCACATGCACTTCGTGGACCGCGAGACCATGCGCGCACAGCTCGCACATCTCGTCGAGCTGGCACACTCCCCGCACATCACGATCCAGCTCATGCCCTTCCGCTGCGCCGCCTACCCGGCCACGCCCGGCTGCCCGTTCACCATTCACGACGCGTCCGCCCGCGAACTCGCCACCGTCTACGTCGAGCAGCCCGACGTCCCCCTCTTTCTCCACGACCGGCGGGACATCGACCACTTCGCGGCCGACTTCGCGCGGATCAGCGGCGTTTCCCTGGAACGGCTGGACCCCACGGCCGCCCACGAGGGAAGTTCCCTCGGGCTGATCCAGCACCTGCGCTATGTGCTGTAGGCCACGTCCGGCCGGAACGGAAACGCGGTGGCGCCCCCCGACGGCCGCGTCAAGACTGATGGCCGCACACCACCCGGGAGAGAGAAGCCATGTCCTCCGAGTCCCCCGACGCCCGCCTGCGCCGCGCCACCGCCGACGACGCGCGGCCGGCCGCCGACGTCTGGCTGCGCTCGTACGGCGCCGCGCTCCCCACCGTGCGCAGGGCGCACACGGACGACGAGGTCCGCGCCTACTTCCGCGACGTCCTCGTCCCTCACCACGAGACCTGGGTCGCCGTCACCCCCTCCGGCGCGGTCGTCGGTGTGATGGTGCTCGACGGCGCGGAGCTCGCTCAGCTCTACCTCGACCCCGACCGGCGCGGCCGGGGCCTCGGCGACCGTTTCCTCGCCCTCGCCAAGGAACTCCGCCCCGACGGCCTCGACCTGGTCACGTTCCAGGTCAACGCCCCGGCCCGGCGCTTCTACACCCGCCACGGCTTCGTCGAGGCCGGCCGCACCGACGGCTCCGGCAACGAAGAGCGCGAGCCCGACGTCCACTTCCGCTGGCGCCCGGCGGGACCGGCCGCGGAGATCAACTGGCCCGCACAGGAGCGGAACGTCGGCGGAGGGCGCTAACGTCGTGTGAGGAGGTAATAGACTCGCTGCTGTTGAGGGGGCGCGCACATGAGTTACGGCGACGATTACGAGGAGGCACGCACCCGCAGCATCCCTTCGGGCACGCGCACCCGGCTCCCGGAGCAGACGGAGCCCTCCTCCCGCCGCCCACCGGCCTCCCCCGGCCGCAGCGTGATCACCATCGTGGCCGTCGTGGTCCTCCTGCTCGCGGCCATCGTCTTCGCCAACCAGTCCGGCGACGACGACAGTTCCGGCGGCGGCGACACATCGGCCGACCCCGACACGGCCCAACCGACGGCCCCCACCGGCGAACAGCCCGTGGACGGCACGACGAACGGCATCCCCACCGGCCACCCCCAGACGGAACAGGGCGCACAGAGCGCCGCGGCGAACTACGCGGTGGCACTGGGCGGCGTCGAGATGTTCAACGCGGACCAGCGCCGCGGGATCGTGGACACGATCAGTGCCTCATCCTCCAGAGACGACCTGCGCGCCGCGTTCGACGCGGACTACAGCCCCGAGCTGAACGAGGACATCGGGCTGGACCCGGAGGGCGGTGTGCCGGACGGCTACACCTTCGTCAACCGGACCATGCCCGTGGGCACATCGGTCACCTCCTACGCCGACACCACCGCCGAGGTGGCGGTCTGGTGCTCCGGGCTCTTCGGCATCGCCGGCACCGACTCCCGGAACCCGGTGCGCACCAGTTGGTTCACGATGCACTTCACCCTGGTCTGGGAGAACGGGGACTGGAAGGTGGTCGGCACCGACCAGACCGAGGGCCCGACCCCCGTGAACGGCGACAACCGCATCTCCGGATCGGACGAGATCGCCGAAGCGGTCGAAGAGTACGGAGGGTTCACCTATGCGCGTTAGCCTCCGCCTCCGCCTGGCCACCATGGCGTCGGCGTCCATCGGCCTCCTGGCCTCCGCCTTCGCGCTGGCGCCCCGCGCCCGCGCCGACGAGGAGGATCAGGAGTGCGAGCTGATCTCCGGCGCCGCCCGCGACTTCTGTGAAGGGGATCCCGAGTCCGGCGGCGGGGGCGACGGGGGGAACAGTACCCTCAACGACTCCCTCGACCCGCTGTCCTCCCTCGCCCGTGGCTGCGCCGACGCCGCCGCCTGGATCGTGAACGAGCTGTCGGAGCTGGTGGACTCCACCACCGCCGTCGACTTCACCAACACCTCGTTCCTGCGCCAGTACGCCGTCGTGTTCGCCGCCTCCACCGTCCTCACGCTCATCCTCTGGCTGCTCGCCATCGTCAAACGCGCCATCCGCGGCGTGCCGTTGACCACCGCGCTCTCCGAGGCCGTCGGCTTCCTCTGGCTGACCGTCATGGCCTCCGCCTTCACCCCCCTCATCCTCTACGTCGTCGTCTCCGCGACCGACGGCGTCACGGACGCGATAGTCGTCGGCACCGGCGACAACTCCGACGCGTTCTTCGGCGACTTCGCCGCCGCGCTGGAGGCCGGGGAGGACATCGGCGGCGGCCCCATCATGCTCATCGTGGTGTCCCTGATCTCCATCCTCGCCGCCGGCGTCCTCGCCCTGGAGCTCGTCATCCGCGCCGCCATGCTCTACGTCGGCGCGCTCCTCGGCACCGCCGTCTACGCCGGCCTCGTGGACAAGAACCTCTGGGGACACGTACGCCGCTGGGCCGGGATCATGATCGCGGTCATCCTCATCAAGCCGGTCATCGTCATCGTCCTCGGCCTCGCCGGCGCCCTCACCACCGACGACGGCGAGGGACCGACGGCCGTCTCGTCGATCATCTCCGGACTGTCCATCATCCTGCTGGCCATCTTCGCGTCCGCCATGATCTACCGCTTCGTGCCCGGCTTCGGCGACGAGATCGTCAACCACCGCCAGATGCGCCAGGACACCTCCAGCCGCGCCGCCAAGGCCGCCGTCTCCACGCCCGCCTCGATGCTGCGCCAGGGCATGAGCACGCACGGCACCCGCGACGGCGGCGCGGGCGGCGCGACCGGGCCCAACGCCGGCGGCGGACCGCGGCCAGCCAACCCCGTGGCCGGCGGAGTCGCCGCGCACAGTACCCGTACTGGCCAGTCGGGGTCATCATCGACTTCGGCGTCCGGCGGCAACAGCGGCCGGACGGGAAACCAGACCAATCGAGGAGGTAGCCGGTGACCGCCCCACCCAACACCCTGACACGACGCCGTACCTACCTCATCGGCCGGTCCCGGCCCCAGGCCATCGTCGGCAGGAACCGCGAGACCGGCGAAATCGCGCTCATCGTCGTGGGCGCGTTCCTCGGCATGATGAGCGGCCTGCTCATCCCCGTGCTCGCCCTCCGCCTCGTCGGACTGGTGGGCTTCCCCTTCCTCGCCCTCGCCGCCGTCTACATGCCCTACAACGGCCGCACGTTCTACAGGTGGTTCGAGATCAGCCGCAGTTTCCGCCGCACCCAGCGCCGCGGCGCCACCTACCGGTCCGGCGCCCCCGAGGCCGGAATCACCCTCGACGGCCGCGAGATCGAGATCGGCGCGCCCCCCGGCGTGGGCCGCGTCCGCTGGCTGGCCGCCGCCTTCGGCCCCGACGAGCTGGCCGTGCTCCTGCACACCGACCGCAGAACCATCACCGCCGCCATCGAGGTCGAGGGCCCCGGCGTCGGCCTGCGGGACAGCGAGGACCAGGAGGCCCTGGTCGAACGGTTCGGCACGCTGCTCAAGCACGTCGCCAACGGCGACGGCCACGTCACCCGCCTCCAGATGCTCGCCCGCACCCTGCCCGCCGACCCCGACGCGCACGCCAACGACGTGCGCGAGCGCGGCGACGACAGCGCGCCCGGCTGGATCCAGGAGTCCTACGAGCAGTTGGCGTCCATGGTCTCCACCTCCAGCGAGCAGCACCGCGCCTACCTCGTGGCCTGCATGCACCACTCGCGCGAGCTGGGCAGCGAGGCCCAGACCATCGCCCGCGCCTCCCGCGGCGGCCGCGACGGGCGGCAGCAGCGCATGACGCAGGACGAGGCCCTCGCCGTCATCATGGCGCGCGAGCTCACCGACATCTGCGCGCGCCTGACGGAGGCCGACATCCGGGTGCGCCAGCCCCTCGGCGAGGCGCGCCTGGCCTCCCTCATCCACTCGATGTACGACCCGGACCACCCCATCGACCACATCCAGGCGATGTCCCGGCGCAACGCGTGGCCCGCCGAGCTCGACGCCCGGGAGGCGACCTACCTCCAGGCGAAGACCCGCGAGTCGGACACCCGCGAGCCCTGGTGCCACGCCACGGCCTGGATCAAGGAGTGGCCCATGACCCCCATCGGGGTCAACTTCCTCGCACCGCTGCTCGTTCACACCCCGGATGTGATCCGCACCGTCGCCGTCTGCATGGACCTGGAGCCCACGGAGATCGCGATCGAGCGCATGCTCACCGAGAAGACCAACGACGAGGCGGAGGCGTCCCGCGCCGCCAAGATGAACCGCACGGTCGACCCGCGCGACGTGGCCGCGCACAGCCGCGTCGACCAGCGCGGCGACGACCTGGCCTCCGGCGCCGCCGGGGTGAACCTCGTCGGCTACATCACCGTCTCCTCGCCGCACCCCGAGGCACTTGCCCGGGACAAGCGCACTATCCGTGCGTCCGCGGGTAAGTCATATTTGAAGCTTGAGTGGTGCGATCGCGAGCACCACCGCGCGTTCGTCAACACGCTGCCCTTCGCGACGGGGATCAGGCGATGAGGACTGCCACGCGCACGATCCCCCGGGGGAAGGAGGTTCCGCCGTGCCGCCGCGCGACCCGCTGACCCTGATCACCGAGGCGTTCACCAGCCTCCTCTTCGGCAGGACGGAGACGACCCGGCTGCCGGTGCGGACCTCCACCGGCCAGGCCCAGGCCGTCTACCTGCCCACCGCCGCGCCGGGCCTCGGCGACTCCGGCGTGATCATCGGCCGCGAGGTCTACTCCGGCAAGGGCTACATCTACGACCCGTTCCAGCTCTACGGCCAGCAGCTCCCCGCCCCGCACTGGCTGGTCCTGGGCGAGTCGGGCAACGGCAAGTCGGCGCTGGAGAAGACGTATGTGCTGCGTCAGCTCCGGTTCCGCGACCGGCAGATCGTGGTGCTCGACGCCCAGGGCGAGGACGGCGTCGGCGAGTGGAACCTGATCGCCGAGGAGCTCGGCATCACCCCGATCCGGCTCGACCCGATGGCCACCCTCGACGGCAACGTCCGGCTCAACCCGCTGGACCCGGCGATCACCACCACCGGGCAGCTCGCCCTGCTGCGGACGATCATCGAGGTCGCCCTCGGCCGCACGCTCGACGAGCGTTCCGGCTTCGCGCTCAAGGTCGCCCACGCCTATGTGAACCAGACCACCACCGACCGCCAGCCGATCCTCACCGACATCGTCGAGCGGCTGCGGCACCCGCTGCCCGAGGCGGCCGACGCGATGAACGTGGCGCTGGACGACGTCCGCGCCTGGGGCCTGGACGTGGCGCTGGTCCTGGACCGGCTCGTGGACGGTGACCTGCGCGGCATGTTCGACGGCCCGACGACGGTCGGCATCGACCTGGACGCGCCGCTGATCGTCTTCGACCTCTCGCACATCGACCGCAACTCGATCGCGATGCCGATCCTGATGGCGATCGTGGGCGTCTGGCTGGAGCACACCTGGATCAGGCCGGACCGCAAGAAGCGCATCTTCCTGGTGGAAGAGGCCTGGCACATCATCAACTCGCCCTCGGTGGCACAGCTTTTCCAGCGTCTGCTGAAGTTCGGCCGCCGGCTCGGCCTGTCGTTCGTCGCCGTCGTCCACCACCTCTCCGACGTGGTGGACGGCGCCGCCGCCAAGGAGGCCGCGGCGATCCTCAAGATGGCCTCCACCCGCACGATCTACGCCCAGAAGTCCGACGAGGCGAGATCCACCGGCCAGGTCCTCGGCCTGCCGCGCTGGGCGGTCGAGATCATCCCGACCCTCACCCCCGGCATGGCCGTCTGGGACGTCAACGGCAATGTGCAGGTGGTCAAGCACCTGGTGACGGAGGCGGAGCGCCCGCTCGTCTTCACCGACCGCGCCATGACCGAGTCGTCCGCGTCGGTCGCGCTGGCCGAGGACGAACTGGCCACCACCGACGACCTGTTCGAGGCCGAGACCGAGGCGCGGGTGATGTCGTTCGAGAAGCGGCAGGGCGTCGGGTAGGGCCAGCGGAACGTGTCGTACGACCAGCGCGCGCATCAGCAGCCTGCCGGGGGCGCCCCCGGCAGGCGCGGCGGCGGCGTGCCGGACGCCCTGCTGGTCGGCACGCTGGCCGTGCTCGTCGGCGTGACGGCGCTGACCTGGACGGCGACCGGCCTCGCCGGCTGGCTCCGGCACGGGGAATGGCCCACGGGCGTCACCTTCGTGCGCACGGCCCACGCGATGCGCTCGCTGCTGACCGCCCCCGGCGACATCCCCGCGGCCTGGCCGGAGGCGGCGCCGGCCGACCTGCCGAGCGCGGCCACGGTCTGGCTGGTCTTCCTGGCACAGCTCATCGTTCTGTTTTCCACAGTCCTGTGGGTAACCATCCGCCTCGCCACGTGGCGGGCCCGGCGGGAGCACCGCCGGTCACCCGCGTCAACGGCGGAGCCGACCCCCGTTCCGGCGCCGGCACCCGAACCGGCCACACCCGCCGAGCCGTTCGAGCCCGTCGAGCCGACGCCGACGCCGACGCCCGAGCAGTTGGCCCGGCCCGTGGCGTCCGGCGACACGATGGCCGCCGTGCTCAAGGCCCCGGAGGGCCTGATCGTGCTGGACCCCCACGGCCGCCTGTGGAGCGGAACGGCCCGGCAGCGCGGCAAGATGGGCCCTGTCCATGTCTACGACCCGGGCCATGTGACGGACGCGCCGGTCCGGCTGCGCTGGACGCCGCAGCAGGGCTGCGAGGAGATGCCGGTGGCCCGCGCCCGGGCGGCGGCGCTGCTGGAGCCCGTCCGCCCCGTGGAGCCCATCTTCCGGCTCGACGCCGAGGCGGCGGAAACGCTGCTGCGCTGCTACCTGCACGCCGCGGCCCTCAGCGGGGCGCAGCTCACCCAGATTCAGCGGTGGGCCCACGGCAAGTCGCCGGGCGAGCCCGCGAAGGTCCTGCGCACCCACTCCCGCGCGGCGGGCGGCGCGGCAATGGAGCTGGAGAGCACGCTCACCGGCCACCCGGTCCGCCGGGACGCCGCGCTCGACCTGGTCGGCAAGGCCCTGGCGGGCCTGGAGCAGTTGCACATCCGCCAGGCGTGCAGCCCCGGGCGCGTCGACGCGCTCGCCCTGGGCAATATCGCCGGCGAGGGCGCGACGCTGTATGTGGTGGGCGACCACCCGGAAACGGCCGGCCTGCGCGCGGCACTGGTGGACGCGGTGACAACGGCCCAGCCCACCCTGCGCGTTGTGGGCAACTGACGGGCCGGGGCTAGGGCCTGTATCGAGTTCCCGTCCGGGCCCGCGACGCCAGTCACGGCACCTCGCCGCTCCCCCAGACTCCGTCTGGGAGGTGCCCCCAGCCGAATCGCGCGAGTACGGCCGGGTATGAGCTGCGATCCGGTGCCTTGCTGGGGGTACCTCCCAGGCCCCCAAGGGCCTGGGGGGGCACCGCGTCTGACGCCGCGGGCTGATCCGACCGGGAACTCGATACCGGCCCTAGCCGGTCTTGAGGGAGAGCTCGAAGGCGCGCAGCGCTGGATCGCGGGGGTCGGCATCGCTGCCGCCGGTGGGCCGGAAGCCCAGGGACTCGTAGAACCGGGCCGCCCGCTTGTTGTTCTCGTGGACGCGCAGCCGCACTTCGTGCCCACCCGCCCATTCGATGGCGGCCCGCATCAACTCCCGCGCCAGACCGGTCCCGCGGTGCTCGGGCAGCATATAGACGCCGACGACGTGGACGACGCGATGCTTGACGAACGCCCCGACCATGCCACCCCAACTGCCGCTCTCGGCCTCGCCGATGAACGTGGCGCTCTCCCGCCCGGAGGCCCGCCGCTCCCACTCGCCCCGGGTGAGCCGCACGGCCTCCTCATAGGGCTCGTAGAACGCCATGGGTGCGATGGGGTCCTGAAGAGCCGCCAGGCGGAGCTCCCTCAGCCTTTCCCAATCCTCGCGTCGGGTCTGGCGGATGGTGTACGTCATAGGCCGATGCTTCCACCACGGCCCGCATACCGCAACGGCCTTCACACTTCCGCGCAGGCCCCGGGAGGAGGCATAAAAAAATGCGTGTGGGCTTGAGCGAAGAATCCTCTTCGGTCAAGCCCACACGCATTATCAAAGAATTGTCCGGCGGTGTCCTACTCTCCCACACGGTCCCCCATGCAGT
>NZ_JAVREL010000022.1:0-119760 GCF_031845365.1 Streptomyces litchfieldiae | reverse complement strand
CGGCGAAGACGGGGGAGGACTCGTAGAGGTCGACGCCCATGCGGGCCCACTGTGAGCCCTGGCCGGGGAAGACGAAGACGGTCTTGCCGAGGTGGGTGCCGGCGGTGGTCTCGACGACGTTCGGCGACGCCTCACCCGCCGCCAGAGCCTCCAACGCGGCCTGGAAGTCGGCGCGTTCCCGGCCGATCAGCACGGCCCGCTGGTCGAACTGGGCGCGGGTGGTGGCCAGGGAGTGGCCGACCTCGGCGGGCGTGGCCTCCGGCCGCTGGGCCAGGTGGTCCAGCAGGCGGCGGGCCTGCGCGGCCAGCGCCTCACCCGACTTCGCCGAGAGCAGCCACGGCAGCGAACCGTCCGTCACGATCTCCGGCCCGGCGGCCTCCGGCTCCTCGGCGGCCGCCGGCCGCTCCTCGGCCGGCGCCTCCTCCAGCACGACGTGCGCGTTGGTGCCGCTCACGCCGAACGAGGAGACCGCGGCCCGCTTCGGGTGATCGGTCTCCGGCCAGGGCCGGGCCTCGGTCAGCAGCTCAACGGCCCCCGCCGACCAGTCCACATGGGGCGTGGGCTCGTCCACGTGCAGGGTCTTGGGCAGCACGCCGTTGCGCATCGCCATGACCATCTTGATGACGCCACCGACACCCGCCGCCGCCTGGCTGTGGCCGATGTTCGACTTGAACGAGCCGAGCCACAGCGGCTGTTCGGCCGAGTGCTCCCTGCCATAGGTGGCGAGCAGCGCCTGCGCCTCGATCGGGTCGCCCAGCGTGGTGCCGGTGCCGTGCGCCTCGACCGCGTCGACCTCGCTGCCGGGGATCCGCGCGCTGGCCAGCGCCTGCCGGATCACCCGCTCCTGCGAGGGGCCGTTGGGGGCGGTCAGGCCGTTGGACGCGCCGTCCTGGTTGATCGCGGAGCCGCGCACCACGGCGAGCACCGGGTGCCCGTTCCGCCGGGCGTCGGAGAGGCGTTCCACCAGCAGCAGGCCGACACCCTCCGCCCAGGAGGTGCCGTCCGCGGCCTCGGCGAACGCCTTGCACCGGCCGTCGGTGGACAGGCCGCGCTGCCGGCTGAACTCGACGAACATGCCGGGGGTGGCCATCACGCTGACGCCGCCCGCCAGGGCGAGTTCGCACTCGCCGTTGCGCAGCGCCTGCGCGGCCATGTGCAGGGCGACCAGCGAGGAGGAACAGGCCGTGTCGACGGTGACCGCCGGGCCCTCCAGTCCCAGGGTGTACGCGACGCGGCCGGAGGCGACGCTGGCGGTGTTGCCCGTCAGCAGATAACCGTCGTACCCGTCCGCGCCCTCGTGCAGGTGCGGGCCGTACTCCTGGGTCATCGCGCCGACGAACACGCCGGTCTGACTACCGTGCAGCGACGCCGGGTTGATGCCGGCCCGCTCGATGGCCTCCCACGCGGTCTCCAGCAGCAGCCGCTGCTGGGGGTCCATCGCGGCGGCCTCGCGCGGGCTGATCCCGAAGAAGCCGGGGTCGAACTCGGCGGCCTCGTAGAGGAAACCGCCGCGCGTGACATAGGACTTGCCGGGCCGGTCCGGGTCCGGGTCGAAGACGCCCTCGATGTCCCAGCCCCGGTCCGCGGGGAACTCCGAGATCGCGTCCACGCCCTCGTCCACCAGGCGCCACAGCGCCTCGGGGCTGTCCACCGAGCCCGGGAAGCGGCAGCCGATGCCGACGATGGCGATCGGCTCGTTCGCGTCCAGGGCCCGGGCCGGGGTCCGGGCGGCGTCCGACTCACCGGCGTCGCCGAGGAGTTCGGCCAGCAGGAAGCGGGCCACGGCGGCCGGGGTCGGGTAGTTGAACAGCAGCGTCGTCGGCAGCTTCAGGCCGGTCGCCGCGTTCAGGCGGTTGCGCAGCTCGACCGAGGCGAACGAGTCGAACCCGAAGTCCTTGAACGACCGGTCGGCGTCGATGGTCTCCGAGGTGACATGCCCGGTGATGACCGCGACCTCGCCACGGATCCGGTCCAGCAGCACCTGCTCCTGCTGCGGCCGGGGCAGGCCCGCCAGCCGGGAGACGAGCGGCGAGGCGGGGGCGGCGGTCTCACCGGGCGCGTCGTCGTCCTCCCGCACCGCGGCGACGGGCGCGGACGCGGTGGCGGTGGCGCCTTCGGCGGGGAGGTCCACCCAGTGGCGCGCGCGCTGGAACGCGTACGTCGGCAGCGCCACCCGGGCGGTGCCCGGCGAGGTGAACCGAGCCCAGTCGAACGGGCGGTGCGCGTGCACGGCGGCCAGCGAGGTCAGCACGCGGTGCCAGCCGCCCTCGTCGCGGCGCAGCGTGCCGGTGACCCGGGCGTCGGCCTCGGGCGCGTGGTCGTCGATGGTCTCCTGGAGGCCGTAGGTCAGCACCGGGTGGGCACTGATCTCGACGAACAGCGTGTGCCCGTCGTCCAGCAGGGCCCGGGTCGCGGCCTCGAACTCCACGGTGTTGCGCAGGTTCTGGTACCAGTACTCGGCGTCCAGGGTGTCGCTGTCGTAGCCGCCGACGGTGGAGCGGAACGCGATCTCCGGCCGCCGGGGCGCGACCGGCGCCAGCACCTCCAGCAGCCGTTCGCGGATGGCTTCGACGTGCGGGCCGTGGGAGGCGTAGTCGACGGGGATCTTCCGCGCGCGGATGTCGTTGCTCTCGCAGTGCGCGAACAGTTCGTCCAGCGCCTCTGTGTCGCCGGAGACGACGGTGCTGCCGGGGCCGTTGGCGGCGGCGACGGCGACGCGACCGTCCCAGCGTGCGATCAGCTCGCCCGCCGCGTCGTGCGGCAGCGGCAGGGACATCATGCCGCCCTGCCCGGCGATGGCGGACAGGGACTGGGCGCGGAGGGTGACGACGCGGGCGGCGT
Organism: Streptomyces litchfieldiae; assembly: GCF_031845365.1. NCBI lineage: Bacteria > Bacillati > Actinomycetota > Actinomycetes > Kitasatosporales > Streptomycetaceae > Streptomyces > Streptomyces litchfieldiae. The sequence goes on along the minus strand of NZ_JAVREL010000022.1, from coordinate 116,919 downwards.
CGTCCAGGCTGAGGGCGCCGGCGATGTGGGCGGCGGCGATCTCGCCCTGGGAGTGGCCGATCACGGCGTCCGGCCGGACCCCGAAGGACTCCCACAGCCGGGCCAGCGACACCATCACCGCGAACAGCGCGGGCTGCACCACGTCCACCCGGTCGAAGCCGGGCGCGCCGTCGGCCTCCCGCAGCACCTGAAGCAGGTCCCAGTCCGTGTAGCGGGCCAGGGCCTCGGCGCAGGCGGTCAGGGATTGCGCGAACACCGGGGAGGACTCCAGCAGTTCGACGCCCATCCGCGCCCACTGCGACCCCTGCCCGGGGAAGACGAACACCGTCCGGCCCGGCTTCCTGGCGGCGACGCCCTGCGCCACGGCGGGCGACGGGTCACCGGCGGCCAGCGCCTCCACGGCCGCCTCGAAGTCGGCCCGCTCGCGCCCGATGACCACCGCCCGGTGGTCGAACGCGGTCCGCGTGGTGGCCAGCGCCCGGCCGACCTCGGCGGGCGTGAGGGTGGAGTGCGCTGCCAGGTGGTCCAGCAGTTGCCGCGCCTGCGCGCGCACCGCCTCCTCGGACTTGCCGGACAGCGGCCAGCCCAGAGTGCCGTCGGTGGTGACGGCGGGCTCGCCGGCCGGCGACCCCTGTTCGCCGGCGGCCGGGGCGGGACTCTCGGTGAGGACGACATGGCAGTTCGTGCCGCCCATGCCGAACGAACTCGTGCCCGCGATCAGGGGCTTGTCCGCCCGGGGCCAGTCCGTGTGCGAGTCTTGAACGCGCAGGCGCAATCCGTCGAGGTCGATCGCCGGATTCGGCGTTTCGAAGTTGAGGTTCGCCGGGAGTTCCCGGTGCCAGATGCTGAGCGCCGTCTTGAGCAGTCCGACAATTCCCGCCGCGGCTTCCAGATGGCCGACGTTCGTCTTCGCCGAACCGACCCGCAGCGGGGAATCCGCGGGCCGGTGCGAGCCGAGAGCGGCGCCCAGCGCGCCGGCCTCGATCGGGTCGCCGACCTTGGTTCCCGTGCCGTGCATCTCGACGTATTGCACATCGGCCGGATCGATTCCGGCCCGCTCGTAGGCGCGGCGAATGACCTCTTCCTGCGCGCGCCCGTTGGGCACGGTCAGCGCCTCCGAGGCACCGTCGTTGTTCACCGCGCTGCCGCGGATCACGCAATACACCCGGTCGCCGTCCGCGAGGGCCCGGGACAGCGGCTTCAGGACGACCAGTCCACCGCCCTCACCGCGGACATAGCCATTCGCGCGCGCGTCGAACGTCCGGCACTGGCCATCGGGCGACAGCCCGCCGAACTTGGCCGAGCCGATGGTGCTTTCCGGGATGAGGTTCAGATTCACCCCGCCCGCGAGCGCCACCGAGCATTCCCCGCGCCGCAGGCTTTCCGCCGCCAGGTGCACCGAGACGAGGGCGGAGGACTGCGCGGCGTCGACGGCCAGGCTGGGACCGTGCAGGCCGAGCGTGTAGGACAGCCGGTTGGCGATGATGCTGCGGTGCAGACCCGTCACCGTGTGGCGGGTTATGCGCTCGGTTCCGTGCTTGTAGAGCCGGATCGCGTAATCGTCCCAAATGGCCCCGACGAAAACGCCGGTACGCGTTCCCCGGAGCGTCTCGGGAACGATTCCGGCGTCCTCCAGGGATTCCCAGCCAAGTTCCAGGACGAGGCGCTGCTGGGGATCCATCATCGCCGCCTCGCGCGGCGAAATTCCAAAGAAATCGGCGTCGAAGCCGGCCACATCGTCAAGAAAGCCGCCCCACCGGGAATTGAGCTTCCCGGGGGCGGTGATGTCCGCATCGAAAAGCGCGGCCGCGTCCCACCGGCCCGCCGGCACCTCGGTGATGCCGCTCCGGCCCTCGCTCAGCAACTGCCAGAACGCGGAAGGGGACTTGGCCTTCGGGAGTCGACAAGACATCCCAATGATCGCAATGGGATCGTCCTGGACCGAATGTGCGGTCACATCATTGGTCGTGCTTGCCGCCACGCCGTACCCCGCCCCTCAATGTGGGAAAAATAGGCTTCGCGGCAAGCATCCGAGTCGCGTCTTACGCTCGCCTTGGCGGCCTCTAAAGTCGCTCTTATGTGCGTACCTATGAGTAGTAGTGGTCCGTGTGGCCACTTCGGTAGGGGGACGCACTGGCCGGGTAGGGGTGTGGCGTACATTACATCGCGACGAGCGGCGGGGCGGCGTCCGCTTCAATAACCCGGGGTAAACACGGAGGACCACGGAGGTCCGTTCGCGCCCGTCCGGCGCCCCGGGCGGCCCCCCGCCGGGGTGCTGCTTCGCTGACATGGCCCGATGCGCGTCGTATACGACTCCCGAGTGCGTCCGGCGTGGCGCCGCGGGCGTTCGCTTATAGACCATGCGTTGCGGACGTCAAGCCCCTACGCACTCCTACTGCCTCCACAAACTTGCGCGTTGGCGGGCCCCCGGGGGGTGAGGCGCATGCGCGCTCGCACAGTCTTGGTTACGGTGGGCAGCGGTTCAGTCGCTATGGCCGATATATCGGACAAAGGGGGAAGACTGATGAGATACGAAATACTCGGCCCACTCCGCCTGGCCGGCGGGGAAGGCACGTCATACATCGGGGCGCGCAAGGTCGAAACGCTGCTGGCCGCACTGCTCATTCGATCCGACCAGGTCGTCGCGGGCGGTCGTCTCAAGGAGGAGATCTGGGGCGGCTCGCCGCCCAAGCGGGCATCGGCCGCGATGCATGTCTATGTGTCGCAGCTCCGCAAGATTCTCGCCGCCGCCCGGGGCACCGACGGCGGCCCCATCGTCACCCGGCCACCCGGCTACATGATCCAGCTCGGTCCCGACGACGAGCTGGACGTGCACGCCTTCGAGGCGCGCGTGCGGCAGGGCCGGACCCACATCCAGGACGGCCGTCATGAGGCGGCGTGCGTCTCGTTGAAGTCCGCCCTGGCCATGTGGCGCGGACCCGCCCTCGTCGGAGTGTCCGGCGGGCCCATGATCGGCGCGTTCGTGGCCTATCTGGAGGATGCCCGCGTCGAGTGCTTCGAGATGCTCATGGACGCCCAACTGACCATGGGGCGCCACCGTGAGCTCGTGGGCCAGCTCCAGGCACTCATCACCGAGTATCCGCTCAGCGAGGTCTTCTACCGGCAGCTCATGCTCGCGCTCTACCGCTCCGAGCGGCAGGCAGAGGCGCTGAAGGTCTACGAGAGCGCCCGTCGCGTGCTGCACGACGAGCTGGGCCTGGAGCCCGGCCAGCCGCTGCGCGACCTCCAGCGGTCCATCCTGCTGGCCGACCCCCGCCTCGAACCGCAGTCCGCCGGCCCGGCGACCGCGCTCGACGGGTTCGGCCGGGACCTGGACGCCGTCGGAGCGCCTGGGGCCTGAGGGAGGGGCGCCGCTAGCATGGTGTGGCCGGCGCGTATCTCGTCCCGAGAACGCGACCCATTGACCAGGGAGAGCTGCATCGTGTTGCGCACCATGTTCAAGTCGAAGATCCACCGCGCCACGGTGACCCAGGCCGACCTCCACTACGTCGGCTCGGTCACCGTGGACGCGGCGTTGATGGAGGCCGCCGATCTGTTGCCCGGCGAGCAGGTCCAGATCGTCGACATCGACAACGGCAACCGCCTGGAGACCTACGTCATCGAGGGTGAACGGGGCTCCGGCGTCATCGGGATCAACGGCGCGGCGGCCCGTCTCGTCGAGCCCGGCCACCTGGTCATCCTGATCAGCTACGCACAGGTCGACGACGCCGAGGCGCGCACCATGCGGCCGGCCGTCGTGCACGTGGACGGCGCCAACCGCATCGTGGCGCTCGGCGCCGACCCGTCCGAGCCGGTCCCCGGCGGCGACACCGAGCGCAGCCCGCTGGCCGTGGCCCGCGGCTGAGCCGCACCTCCGCCCACGCGAAGGGGCCCGGCGTCCGCCACCGCGGACACCGGGCCCCTTCGTTCACGTGTCGTCTTCGTTCACGTGTCGTCGCCGCTAGCCGGCGCTCATCTCCGCGCTCACGTGGTCGAAGACCTCCTGGGCCTCCGTGTCGAGCCGCGGCCCGGCCAGCCATGTGCTCTCCAGCGGGCCGATGGAGTTGACCGAGATCAGCTCGCTCTCCCCGGCCTCGTTCGTCCGCAGCCACGGACCGCCGGACGCGCCGCCCGTCATGGTGCAGCCCGCCCAGTACAGCACCGGCATCTCCGCGTCGATCGACAGCCGTCGCGGGTCGTCGACGCACCGGTACATCAGCGCGCCGTCGTACGGGTCGGCGGCCGGGAAGCCGTACAGCGTGACCTCGCCGAGGCCGGACACCGCCGGGGCGTCGAAGTTGATGTCGAGGGCGGTGCCGACCGTCTCCTCCAGGGACAGCCCGTCCGGGTCCTCGGGCTCGACCGACATGATCGCGAAGTCGCCGTGCGCGCCCTCACCGCCGGTCGCGGTGCCGGTGTTGATCCAGTAGTCGGTGGTGGACACGTAGTTCGCCCAGTACACCCCGTACGGCGCGACCTCCTCGTAGGGCGCCGTGGCGACCTCCTGCGCGCTCAGCCCGTTGTTGTTGTAGGCCGGCACGAAGCTCAGGTTCCGGTACCAGCCGCCGCCGGCACCCGCGTGCACGCAGTGGCCCGCGGTGGCCACCAGGTTGGACCGGCCGGGGGCGTTCGGGTCCTTCACGACGGTGCCCGAGCAGACCATCGGGCCCTCCGGGCTGTCGAAGAACACCTTGCCGATCGGGGCGCCGTTCTCGGTGTACGGCGTGTCCACCGCGACGGCGTCCACCGGAGCCGGCTCGGGGTCGGTCACGCCCCGGTCGGCCAGCGGGTCGTCGGCCACCGGAGGATTCTCGTCCTCCTCGATCTGGCCGTCGTCGATGGACTGGTCGGGGTCCTCCGCCTCCCCCATGCGCTCCTGGTCCCACAGGCCCTCGATGATCGGGTTGATGAACTCCCCGACCTCGCGCAGCCAGGTGTCGCTGTCCCAGTCGGCCCAGCCGCCCTCCATCCAGGCGTCCACGTCGACCTCGAACGGCAGGTTGTTCAGGAGCTCCTGGAGCCGGTCGTCGCCCGCGCTCCCCTCCTCGCTCGGGCCGGGCGACGCGTCGCCGCCCGCCTCCTCCTCGCCGGTGCAGGCGGTGGCGGTGAGCGCCAGGGCGGCGGCCATGGCCGTGACCGCCACGGCGACGCGGCGGCGAGGTCGTCGCCTGCGTATCGATGACATGGGTGCATTCCCCCTGAGGTCCTGAAGGTCTTGCTGGTCCGCACTCGGGTGACCGAAAGGTGGTTCCCCACTATGCCGGTGCCCATGGGGACGGCGGCAGGCGGGTCCCCGGTTCCGCCTGGTCCGGGGGCACGCCGGGGGCGCGCGCAAAGGATCTTGCGCCAGGCCGTGATCCGGGGCGCGCTGCGTCGTTACTACGGATGGAGGAACGCCCAGTCCCCGCCGAAGAGTTGACGAAGGAGGAGGCGCCGCCGGTTCGGCCCGTGCCGAGCACACGCGCCGCACACGGATGAACGCACGCACCGGTCCCGAACGGATCCCCTTCGCCGACCGCGAGCCCATCCCCGCCCGGCACCCCCGCTCCCCGGAGGTGCCCGGCCCCCGGCGGCTGCCCGCCGACGGCCCGCCCGCCCCCGCCGATCCGCTGGAGCACCCCGACCCGGGCCGCGCCGCGGACGCCGCCGCCGCCGAGGCGCTGCTGCGCTGCTGGGTGCGCGAGACGGACCTGGCCCGGCCCGCGGACGGCGTCCTGCGGGTGCCGCTGCCCGCCTCGGGCGGCGGGCTGTGCGTCCCCGTGCGGTACTGGTCGCCCACCGGCTGGCACCGGTTCGGCACCGCCGCGCTCGACGGCGCCGCGCCGGGCGCGCCCCCCGTCGACGCCCCCACGCTCGCCGCCCTCCTGGCCCGCGAATCGGTCACCGGCGACGGCGACGGCCGGTACGCCGCGGAGGCCATCGCCCTGGTCGGGCGGGTGGCCGACTCCGCGCGCCGCACCGCCGCGTTCCTCGCCGCCCGGCGCGCGGACCCGGGCCCGGCCGAGCACGGCGACCCGTTCCTCGACGCCGAGCAGTCGATCCTGCTCGGCCACCCGCTGCACCCCACGCCCAAGAGCCGTGAAGGGCTCACCGGCGCCGAGGCCGCGCGCTGCTCGCCCGAGCTGCGCGGCGCGCTGCGGCTGCACTGGATCGCCGTGGACCGGGCCGTCCTCGCCACCGACTCCGCGTGGCGCGAGCGCGACGAGACGGTGCCCGCCGAGGCGCTGCTCGCGCGGCTCGCCGACCCGGGCCCGGCCCGGCCGCCGGGCACCGTCCCGCTGCCGCTCCACCCCTGGCAGGCCCGCGACATCACCCACCGCCCGGGCGTGGCCGCCCTGTTCGAGGCCGAGCTCCTGCACGACCTGGGTGAGCAGGGCGACCTCTGGTATCCGACGTCCTCGGTGCGCACCGTGCACCGGCCCGGCGCCGCCGCCATGCTGAAGCTCTCCCTCGGCCTGCGCATCACCAACTCCCGCCGCGAGCACCTGCGCAAGGAACTGCACCGCGGCGTCGAGGTGCACCGCCTCCTCGACGCCGGGCTGGCCCGGGAGTGGCGCGCGGCCTGCCCCGCCGGGACCGGCTTCGACATCGTCCGCGACCCCGCCTGGCTCGCGGTCGACGACGCCCGGGGGCGGCCCGTTCCCGGCCTGGACGTCCTGCTGCGGCAGAGCCCGTTCGGCCCGCGCGACGACGCCCTGTGTCTGGCCGCCCTCACCGGGCCCCGGCCCTGGCCCGGCCGGCCCGGGCCCGAGCTGCGCTCGCGGCTGGCCGATATCGTCGGCGCCCTCGCCGCCCGCACCGGATACGGCACCGCGGCGGTCTCCGTCGAATGGCTCCTGCGGTATCTGCGCACCGTCATCCGGCCGCTGCTGTGGCTCGACGCGCACGCGGGCATCGCCCTGGAAGCCCACCAGCAGAACACGATCGTGGTGCTGGACGCCGACGGCTGGCCCACCGGCGGCCGGTTCCGGGACAACCAGGGCTACTACTTCCGCGCCTCGCACCGCGACGCTCTGCACCGGCGGCTGCCGGGCATCGGCGAGCTCTCCGACACGTTCGTCACCGACGAGGTCACCGACGAGCGGTTCGCCTACTACCTCGCGATCAACAACGTCCTCGGCCTCATCGGCGCGTTCGGCGCCCAGCGGCTCGCCGAGGAGCGACCGCTGCTGGCCGCGTTCCGCCGCTTCCTCACCGAGGAGGCCCGCGCCGCGGCCGACGGCCCGGTCTCCCCGCTGATCGCGCTTCTGCTGGAGGCCAAGACCCTGCGCTCCAAGGCCAATCTGCTGACCCGGCTGCATGGCCTCGACGAGCTCGTCGGCCCGGTCGACGGCCAGTCGGTCTACGTCACGATCGCCAACCCGCTCCTCGCCGTCTGACCCCGTTCGAAGGAGACACCGTGTCCGCATCCGGCACCGACACCCGCGGCGACGACGCGGAGGACACCGCGGACCTCCAGCTTTCCCCAGACCTCACCGACGCCCCCGCCGCCTACGTCCAGGACCTCGCCGCCCCCGGCGGCGACCTGCTGGACACCGTCGCCGACTGGGGCCCGGTCACCACGGGGGCGGGCGTCTTCCGGCTCGTGCCGGTGGTGGCCGACCGCGATCTCTCGCTCATCACCACCTGGATGAACGACCCCGTGGTCGACGCCTTCTGGCTGCTGGCCGGCCCCGCCGAACGGACCGCCGCCCACCTCGCCCGGCAGCTCGACGGCGATGGCCGTTCCGTGCCCTGCCTCGGCGTGCTGGACGGCCTGGCCATGAGCTACTGGGAGATCTACCGCGCCGACCTCGACCCGCTCGCCCGGCACTACCCCTCCCGGCTCCACGACACGGGCGTCCACCTCCTCATCGGCAGCGCCGAGGACCGCGGTCGCGGCATCGGCGCCGCGCTGCTGCGCGGCGTCGCCGACCTCGTGCTGCGCTGGCGCCCGCGCTGCCAGCGCGTCGTCGCCGAGCCGGACGTGCGCAACGCCCCGTCCATCGCCGCGTTCCGGGCCGCCGGCTTCCGCAAGACCGGCGAGGCCGACCTCCCCGGCAAGCGCGCCGCCCTCATGGTCCGGGACCGCTGACCCGCCCTCCCGCACCCGATCGTCCCCGCACCCGACTGAACCGAGGAGACGCGATGCCCGCACCGACCGCGGAAGCCCGCTGGAACCGCGCCGCCCGCCGGCTGCTCGCCAAGATGCTCGCCGAGTACGCGTACGAGGGCGTCATCACCCCCCGGGCCGACGGCTCACCCGCCGACGGCTATCACCTGCCCGTCGCCCACGACCTCACCTACCGCTTCCGGGCCCGCCGCGGCGCCTACGGACACTGGCGCATAGACCCCCGGTCCATCACCCCGAGCGGGGACCCCCTGGAGTTCATCGCCCGCGCCCATGACACGCTCCTCGGCCTGTCCGGCGACACCACCGGCCACCTCATCCGCGAGCTGACCGCCACGCTCGCCGCCGACGTGACGCTGGACGCCGACGTGCTCACCGCCGCCGAGGCCGCCGACCTCGACCACGCCGAGCTGGAGGGCCGGCAGACCGGCCACCCCTGGCTCGTCGCCAACAAGGGCCGCCTCGGGTTCTCCGCCACCGACACCGCCCGCTGGGCGCCCGAGGCCCGCACCCCGCGCCCGCTGCCCTGGCTCGCCGTCCACCGTGACCTCGGCCGCTACCGGGGCATACCCGGCCTCGCCACCCCCGAGCGGCTCTACGCCGACGAGCTGACCGCGCCCACGCGCGCCACCTTCGCCCGCACCGTCGCCGAGCAGGACCGGGACCCCGCCGACTACCTCTGGCTGCCCGTGCACCCCTGGCAGTGGGACGAGACCATAGCCCCGCTGTTCGCCCCCCAGCTCGCCGCCCGCGCGCTGATCCCGCTGCCGACCGACGGCGACCTCCGGCTGCCGCAGCAGTCGGTGCGCACCTTCCTCAACATCACCAGACCGCACGCCCGCAGCGTCAAGCTGCCGCTGTCCATCCTCAACACCCTGGTCTGGCGCGGCCTCCCCACCGAACGCACCCTCGCCGCTCCCGCCGTCACCGCCTGGATGCACGGCGTCCGCGACGCCGACCCGTTCCTCGCCGAGGACACCCGCGTCATCCTGCTCGGCGAAACGGCCTCCGTCACCGTCGAACACCCCCTCTACGACCGGCTGCCCACCGTTCCCTACCAGTACCGGGAGCTGCTCGGCTGCATCTGGCGGGAGCCCATCGGCCCCTGTCTGGAGCCGGCCGAACGGGCCCGCACCCTCGCCGCGCTCCTCTACACCGACGCCGACGGTCGCTCCCTCACCGCCGAGCTCGTCCGCCGCTCCGGGCTCACCCCGCGCCACTGGCTGCGCCGCCTGTTCGCCGCGCTGCTGCCCCCGCTGCTGCACTTCCTCTACCGGTACGGCACCGTCTTCTCCCCGCACGGCGAGAACGCGCTCGTCGTCTTCGACGAACGGGACGTGCCCGTGCGGCTCGCCGTGAAGGACTTCGTCGACGACGTCAACCTCAGCGCCGAGCCGCTGCCCGAGTTCGACGCTGTCCCGCCCCAGGTGCGCGAGGTGCTCCTGACCGAACCGCCCGCGTTCCTCACCCAGTTCATCCACTCCGGGCTGTTCGTCGGCGTCTTCCGCTACCTCGCGCCCCTGTGCGAGGAGCAACTCGGCCTCCCCGAGGACGATTTCTGGTCACTCGTCCGAGCGGAAATCGTCAACTACCAGCAGCGATTCCCCGAGCTGAAGAGCCGTTACGAGACCTTCGACCTGCTCACGCCCCGCATCGAACGGCTCTGCCTCAACCGCAACCGGCTCCACCTCGACGGCTACCGGGACCGATCCCAGCGCCCGCACGCGGCCGTTCACGGCACCGTGACGAACCCGCTGCACTCCCTCTGACGACCGCCCCCGACGGTCGCGGACGTCTCCCGCTGTCACTGCCGCCGCGTAAGGTGACTCCCCTATGAGTGCCACATCCGGAGAGCACACCCTCACCGATCTCCTGCACGCGGCGGTCGCGGCCGTCGGCGGTACCGAGCGGCCCGGTCAGGTCGCCATGGCCCAGGCCGTCGCCGAGGCCCTGGAGAGCGGCAGCCACCTACTGGTCCAGGCGGGCACCGGCACCGGCAAGTCGCTCGGCTATCTGGTGCCCGCCATCGCACAGGGCGAGCGCGTGATCGTCGCCACGGCGACGCTCGCCCTCCAGCGCCAGCTCGTGGAGCGGGACCTGCCGCGCACGGTCGAGGCCCTGCACCCCGTGCTGCGCCGCCGCCCCGAGTTCGCCACCCTCAAGGGCCGGTCGAACTACCTGTGTCTGCACCGGCTGCACGAGGGCGTCCCGCAGGACGACGAGGAAGGGCTCTTCGATCCCTTCGAGGCCGCCGCCGCGGCCCCCGGCGGGCCGTCCAGCAAGCTCGGCAAGGACCTGCTGCGGCTGCGGGACTGGGCCGACGAGACGGAGACCGGCGACCGGGACGACCTCACCCCCGGCGTGTCCGACCGGGCCTGGTCCCAGGTGTCGGTGTCCTCCCGCGAGTGCCTGGGCGCCGCCAAGTGCGCCTACGGCGCCGAGTGTTTCGCCGAGGCCGCCCGGGAGCGCGCGAAGCTCGCCGAGATCATCGTGACCAACCACGCGCTGCTGGCCATCGACGCCATCGAGGGCGCCCCGGTGCTCCCCGGCCACGACGTGCTCGTCGTCGACGAGGCCCACGAGCTGGTCTCCCGGGTCACCGGCGTGGCCACCGGCGAGCTGACGCCCGGCGGGGTCAACCGCGCGGTCCGGCGTGCCGCCAAGCTTATCGACGAGAAGATCGCGGACCAGTTGCAGACCGCGGCCGAGACGTTCGAGCGACTGATGGAGCTGGCCCTGCCCGGCCGGGTGGAGACCATCCCCGAGGACCTCGGCTACGCCCTCGCCGCCCTCCGGGACGCGGCGCGAGCCGTGATCACCGCCCTGGGAAACACCCGGGACTCCTCCCTCTCCGACGAGGACGCCGTGCGCAAGCAGGCGCTGGCCTCGATCGAGACGGTGCAGGAGGTGTCCGAGCGGATCGTGCAGGGCTCCGAGTACGACGTGGTCTGGTACGAGCGGCACGACCGGTACGGCGCGTCGCTGCGCGTCGCCCCGCTGTCCGTCTCGGGGCTGCTGCGAGACAAGCTGTTCGGGGACCGGTCGGTCGTGCTCACCTCCGCCACCCTGAAGCTCGGCGGCGACTTCAACGGCGTCGGCGCCTCGCTGGGGCTGGCCCGGGAGGGCGAGCACGGTGAGGCGCACCCCGAGTGGAAGGGCCTGGACGTCGGCTCCCCGTTCGACTACCGCAAGCAGGGCATCCTCTATGTCGCCCAGCACCTCTCGCCGCCCGGACGGGAGGGCAGCCGCTCCGACATGCTCGACGAGCTGGCCGAGCTGGTGGAGGCGGCGGGCGGCCGGACGCTGGGCCTGTTCTCCTCGATGCGCGGGGCCCAGGCGGCGGCCGAGGAGCTGCGCGGTCGGCTGGACCTGCCCATCCTGCTCCAGGGCGAGGAAACCCTGGGCGAGCTGATCCGGACCTTCGCCGACGACGCGCGGACCTGTCTGTTCGGCACGCTGTCGCTCTGGCAGGGCGTCGATGTCCCGGGGCCGAACTGCCAGTTGGTGGTGATGGACCGGATTCCGTTCCCCAGGCCGGACGATCCGCTGGTCAGCGCCCGCCAGAAAGCTGTCGAGGAGGCCGGAGGGAACGGCTTCATGGCGGTCGCCGCGACGCACGCGGCGCTGCTGATGGCGCAGGGCGCGGGGCGGCTGGTGCGGGCTACGGGCGACCGCGGCGTGGTGGCCGTTCTGGATCCGCGGCTGGCGAAGGCCCGCTATGGCAGCTTCCTCCGCGCCTCGATGCCGGACTTCTGGTACACGACCGACCGGAATCAGGTGCGGCGCTCGCTCGCGGCGATCGACGCGGCAGCGCGGGCCGCCGCCGCGTCGTGAGGGAGGACGCGGAGCTGGACGCGCCGCGCGCGGAGTCAGATGCGCCGCATGACGGCGACGACCTTGCCGAGGATCGTCGCCTCGTCGCCGGCGATGGGCTGGTAGGCGGCGTTGTGCGGGAGCAGCCAGACCTGGCCGTCCTCCCGCTTGAAGCGCTTCACGGTGGCCTCGCCGTCGAGCATGGCGGCGACGATGTCGCCGTTCTCCGCGACGGGCTGGCGGCGCACGGTCACCCAGTCGCCATCGCAAATCGCGGCCTCGATCATCGAGTCCCCGACGACCTTGAGCACGAAGAGCTCGCCGTCGCCGACGAGCTGCCGGGGGAGGGGGAAGACATCCTCGACGGACTCCTCGGCCAGGATCGGGCCACCGGCGGCGATCCGGCCGACCAGCGGCACATAGGAGGCGGCCGGCTTGCCCGCGGTGTCCGTGGCCTGCGGCGCGGACGTCTCGGCGCCGCGCACCTCATAGGCCCGGGGCCGGTGCGGGTCGCGGCGCAGGAAGCCCTTCCGCTCCAGGGCCATGAGCTGATGCGCCACCGAGGACGTACTCGACAGGCCGACCGCCTGGCCGATCTCCCGCATGGAGGGCGGGTACCCCCGGCGCTGGACGGAGTCGCGGATGACTTCGATGACCCGGCGCTGCCGGTCCGTGAGGCCGGAGCTGTCGGCCCGGATCCCGGGAGGTCGCCCAGGCAGCGAGCGGCTGGGCGGCGCCGCGGGCGTGCCCATCCGGTCCTGGCGGCGCTCAGCGGCGGTGATGGCGTCGTCTGCTGCGGTGGTCATGTCGGCCCCTTCTCAGGTGGTACTCCCTAGTCAGACAACGGTAGTTGCTATCGAAAGGTTGCGCCAAACACACGTTCGAGTGAAATATCCTAGATCACCAGACTTGATCAAGGAAGCAGGTGTATGGCGCGGTGCCGGGACGTGGGGCCGACCGCTGACGGTAACCGCCTGTGCGGTAGCCTCCCATACGGTCGCCCTCTCCTCCCACCCGGCCCCCCGGTTGTCGCGCCGCGACACGCTCGCCGATGATGTTGACAGTGGGGTGGCGGCGAATCCCTAGATCTAGTGGTCCAGGCTCTGGTGACTCCCCACAAATTGTGTCCCGAGTCATCATCGGCGGTGAAAATCGCCTATGCTGGAAGCGCCTCGACGCCTCCGCCCAGGGCGGGTTCGCCGAGGCCATGGCGCCGTGCCCTTGTGTCCGGCGCCGATACGCTGCGTCACCGTTGCCGGGGAAGGGAGAGAAGCGATGCACTGCCCCTTCTGCCGGCACCCCGACAGCCGTGTCGTCGACAGCCGCACCGCGGACGACGGCACCATGATCCGCCGCCGGCGCCAGTGCCCGGCCTGCTCCCGCCGGTTCACCACCGTGGAGACCGCCTCGCTGATGGTGATCAAGCGCAGCGGCGTCACCGAGCCGTTCAGCCGCGACAAGGTGATCGCCGGCGTGCGCAAGGCGTGCCAGGGCCGCCCGGTCACCGAGGACGCCCTGGCCCAGTTGGGCCAGCGCGTGGAGGAGGCGGTCCGCGCGACGGGCAGCGCCGAGCTGTCCACGCACGACGTCGGCCTCGCCATACTCGGGCCGCTCCGCGAGCTGGACCTGGTGGCCTATCTGCGGTTCGCCTCGGTCTACCGGGCCTTCGACTCGCTGGAGGACTTCGAGGCCGCCATCGCCGAGCTGCGCGAGGGGTTCCCCGGCGCGCCGGAGCTGGCGCGACCACCTTCCGGGCCGACCGGTGACCCCGTTGCCGGGGGCCGGCCGGCCACCGGCGGCTGAGCGCTGCCGGGTGGCCGGCGGCAGCCGGAGCCGACATCAGATCTGACCGGGGCGCATCGCCGCGTTCCGGCCGCAAGAACAGAATCCGTGATCCAGGACGAACTGGGTCACACCAGGGCGTGAGCCCGTACAGGGAGGCGGAATGACTGAGACGACGAGCGGCCCGGCACGTGGCTCCCGCGCCAAGGGCGGCAAGGGGAGCAAGGGCCTGCGGATCGAGCGCATCCACACCACCCCCGGCGTGCATCCGTACGACGAGGTGAACTGGGAGCGCCGTGACGTCGTCATGACCAACTGGCGCGACGGCTCGATCAATTTCGAGCAGCGAGGCGTCGAGTTCCCCGACTTCTGGTCGGTGAACGCGGTCAACATCGTCACGAGCAAGTATTTCCGCGGTGCCGTCGGCACCCCGCAACGGGAGACCGGCCTCAAGCAGTTGATCGACCGTGTGGTGAAGACGTACCGCGCGGCCGGCGAGGAGTTCGGGTACTTCGCGTCGCCCGAGGACGCCGAGATCTTCGAGTACGAGCTGGCGTACGCCCTGCTGCACCAGATCTTCAGCTTCAACTCGCCCGTGTGGTTCAACGTCGGGACCGCGCAGCCCCAGCAGGTCAGCGCCTGTTTCATCCTCTCGGTCGACGACTCCATGGAGTCGATCCTCGACTGGTACAAGGAGGAGGGGATGATCTTCAAGGGCGGCTCCGGCGCCGGGCTGAACCTGTCCCGCATCCGTTCCTCCAAGGAACTGCTGTCCTCCGGGGGCAACGCCTCGGGCCCGGTCTCGTTCATGCGCGGCGCGGACGCCTCGGCCGGCACCATCAAGTCGGGCGGCGCCACCCGCCGCGCGGCCAAGATGGTCGTGCTGGACGTGGACCACCCGGACGTCGAGGCGTTCATCGAGACGAAGGTGAAGGAAGAGGAGAAGATCCGCGCCCTGCGCGACGCGGGCTTCGACATGGATCTGGGCGGCGACGACATCACGTCGGTCCAGTACCAGAACGCGAACAACTCGGTGCGGGTCACCGACGAGTTCATGCGGGCGGTGGAGTCGGGCTCGAAGTTCGGGCTGCGGGCGCGCACCACGGGCGAGATCATCGAAGAGGTGGACGCCGCCGCGCTGTTCCGGAAGATGGCGGAGGCCGCGCACGCCTGCGCCGACCCGGGCATCCAGTACGACGACGTCATCAACCACTGGCACACCTCGCCGGAGTCCGGCCGGATCTCCGCGTCGAACCCGTGCAGCGAGTACATGCACCTGGACAACTCCTCGTGCAACCTCGCCTCGCTGAACCTGATGAAGTTCCTCAGCGACGACGACCAGGGGAACCAGTCCTTCGACGTCACCCGCTTCACCAAGGTCGTCGAGCTGGTCATCACGGCGATGGACATCTCC
This sequence comes from Streptomyces litchfieldiae, assembly GCF_031845365.1. Lineage (NCBI taxonomy): Bacteria > Bacillati > Actinomycetota > Actinomycetes > Kitasatosporales > Streptomycetaceae > Streptomyces > Streptomyces litchfieldiae. The sequence goes on along the minus strand of NZ_JAVREL010000022.1, from coordinate 101,800 downwards.
ATCTGCTTCGCCGACTTCCCCACCCGGAAGATCGGCGAGACCACGAGGGCCTTCCGCCAGTTGGGCATCGGCTACGCCAACCTGGGCGCACTGCTGATGGCGACCGGCCACGCCTACGACTCCGACGGCGGGCGCGCGCTGGCCGGCGCGATCACCTCGCTGATGACCGGCACCTCGTACCGCCGCTCGGCCGAACTGGCCGCGGTGGTCGGCCCCTACGACGGCTACGCGCGCAACGCGGACGCGCACAACCGCGTGATGCGGCAGCACTCCGACGCCAACGCCGAGGCCAAGCGCATGGACGACCTGGACACCCCGGTCTGGGCGGCGGCCACCGAGGCGTGGCAGGACGTGCTCCGCCTCGGCAAGAAGAACGGTTTCCGCAACGCTCAGGCGTCCGTGCTGGCCCCGACCGGCACCATCGGCCTGATGATGGACTGCGACACCACCGGCATCGAACCGGACCTCGCCCTGGTGAAGTTCAAGAAGCTGGTCGGCGGCGGCTCGATGCAGATCGTGAACAACACCGTGCCCAAGGCCCTGAAGCGACTGGGGTACCAGGCGGAGCAGGTCGAGGCGATCGTCGCGCACATCGCCGAGCACGGGAACGTGATCGACGCCCCCGGCCTCAAGAAGGAGCACTACGAGGTCTTCGACTGCGCCATGGGCGAGCGGTCGATCGCCCCGATGGGCCATGTGCGGATGATGGCCGCGGCGCAGCCGTTCCTCAGCGGCGCCATCTCCAAGACGGTCAACATGCCCAGCACCAGCACCGCCGACGACGTGGCGGAGATCTACCTCCAGGGCTGGAAGCTCGGCGTGAAGGCCCTCGCGGTCTACGTGGAGAACAGCAAGGTGGGGCAGCCGCTGTCCGCCAAGAAGAAGGAGGAGACGGAGAAGGACAAGGAGCGGGGGCAGGCGGCCGAGCCGGAGAAGGTCGTCGAGTACCGCCCGGTGCGCAAGCGGCTGCCGAAGGGGCGGCCCGGCATCACCACGTCGTTCACCGTGGGTGGCGCCGAGGGCTACATGACGGCGAACTCCTACCCGGATGACGGCCTGGGCGAGGTCTTCCTCAAGATGTCCAAGCAGGGCTCGACCCTGGCGGGCATGATGGACGCCTTCTCCATCGCGGTCTCGGTGGGCCTCCAGTACGGCGTGCCGCTGGAGACGTACGTCTCGAAGTTCACCAACATGCGCTTCGAGCCGGCCGGCATGACGGACGACCAGGACGTGCGGATGGCGCAGTCCATCGTGGACTACATCTTCCGCCGGCTGGCGCTGGACTTCCTGCCGTTCGAGACGCGGTCCGCGCTGGGCATCCACACGGCGGCCGAGCGCCAGCGGCACCTGGAGACCGGCTCCTACGAGCCCACCGACGACGAGCTCGACGTCGAGGGCCTGTCCCAGTCGGCGCCGCGCCACTTCGCGGCACCGCGGCCGAGCGCCCCGGTGCCGGAGAAGGAGGCGCCCGCCGCCGAGCCGGAGCCCCCGGCGGCCGAGGAGCGCCCCGCTCCCGAGGAGGCGCACAGCTCGACGGAGCTGCTGGAGATGCAGCTCGGCCTGAACGCGGACGCGCCGCTGTGCCTGTCCTGCGGCACGAAGATGCGCCGCGCGGGCAGTTGCTACCTCTGCGAGGGCTGCGGCTCCACGAGCGGTTGCAGTTGAGAAGAGGCGCCCCTCCGGGGGTAACCGCCTGAACGGGTGGGGGAGTCGGGTTCCCGGCTCCCCCACGTTCGTTCGGCGCGGCGGGGGACGTCACGGAACGGTCGGCGCGGGCATACGTCGGGGGGACGGGGTGGTAGGTAAAGGGCGTGACGACCACCCCCTCCGGTTCCGCGGACCGGTCTCCGAGTCCTTTTGCCGACCTCGACGCCTACACCGGTCTGCCACGGCTCGGCGGGCTGTGGCTGTCGCCCGACGGGCGCCGGCTCGTCGTCGGTGTGGCGACGCCCGATCACGCGCGGAACCGTTACACCACCGCCCTGTGGGAGGTCGATCCCGAGGGGAGCCGGGCGGCGCGGCGGCTGACGCGGGGCACCGAGGGCGAGTCGGGCGCCGCGTTCACCCCGGCCGGTGACCTGCTGTTCGTCTCGGCGCGGCCGGAGCCCGGTGCGGAGCCCGGCGCGGAGTCCGGCGCCGCGGGAGCGGCGCTGTGGTCGCTGCCGGCCGGCGGTGGTGACGCCCGGGTGGCGGCGCGCCCGCCGGGGGGCGTCCGGGGCGTCGTCGTCAGCCCGGCGGGGACGGTCGTGCTGGGCTCGGCGCTGATGCCGTCGGCCGCCGACGCGGCCGAGGACAAGGAGATACGCGCGCGGCGGAAGGACGCGGGGGTGTCCGCGATCCTGCACGAGGAGTACCCCGTCCGGCACTGGGGGCACGATCTCGGACCGGACCGCACACGGCTGCTGGTGGGTGAGGTCGCCGGTGATCTCGCGTCCGATGACGGGCGGTTGGACCTGCGGGACATCACGGGCCATGTCGGCCAGGCCCTGGACGACGAGTGCGGCTGGGACATCGCGCCCGACGGCCGCACCGTGGTCACGATGTGGGCGGTACCGGAGCCCGGCGGGTCGCAGCGGTACACGGTGGTGGCCGTCGACGTGGCGACGGGCGAGCGGCGGACGCTGGCCGACGACGCCGACCACGAGTACGAGTCGCCGCGGTTCTCGCCCGACGGGACCCGGGTGGCGCTCACCGTGCACAGGCGGCCCACGCCCCGGGATCCCGGCGACTCGTGGCTGGGCGTCGTCCCGCTCTCCGGCGGGGAGGTCCGGCCGCTGACCGCGGCCTGGGACCGCTTGCCGCACTCCGCGCACTGGACGCCCGACGGCGCGGCGCTGCTGGTCACGGCGGACGACCACGGCCGTTGCCCGCTGTGGCGGGTGGACGTGGTGACTGGCGAGGTAACGCGGCTGACGTGGGACGACGGTGCCTACACTGATATCCGCGTGGCGCCGGACGGACGCTGGGCGTACGCGTTGCGCGCGGCTGTCGACAGCCCGCCCGCTCCGGTTCGCGTCGCGCTGGACGACGCGCCGCGGGTGGAGCCGCTGCCCGGTCCGGCGGAGGCGCTGGGGCGGACCGTCCGTATGCCGGGGCGGCTGACGGAGGTCACCACGACCGCCGCGGACGGCGCCCCGCTGCGCGCGTGGCTCGCGCTGCCGGAGGACGCCGGCGCCAAGGCGCCCGCTCCGCTGCTGCTGTGGATCCACGGCGGCCCGGTCAACTCGTGGAACACCTGGTCCTGGCGCTGGAACCCGTGGATCGCCGTGGCGCACGGCTACGCCGTTCTGCTGCCCGATCCCGCGCTGTCCACCGGCTATGGCGTCGGCTTCGTCCAGCGGGGCTGGGGCGCGTGGGGCGGGGCGCCGTACACCGATCTGATGGCGATCACCGACGCCGCCCAGGAGCGGGCGGACATCGACGCCGACCGGACCGCGGCGATGGGCGGTTCCTTCGGCGGCTACATGGCGAACTGGATGGCCGGCCACACGGACCGGTTCGCGGCGATCGTCACGCACGCCTCCATCTGGGCGCTGGATCAGGCGATGTCGACCACCGACGCCGCCTACTACTGGTTCCGGGAGATGACTCCCGAGGTCGTCGGCGCCAACTCCCCGCACCACTTCGCCGCGGAGATCACCACGCCGATGCTCGTCGTGCACGGGGACCGGGACCACCGGGTGCCGATCGGGGAGGCGCTGCGGCTGTGGTGGGACCTGTCGTCGTTGTCGAAGGCGGAGGACGGCGCGACGCCGCACAAGTTCCTCTACTTCCCGGAGGAGAACCACTGGGTCCTGGCGCCGAATCACGCGAAGGTCTGGTATGCCACCGTGCTGGCCTTCCTCGCCCGGCATGTCCGGGGTGAGGACTGGCGACGGCCCGACCTGCTGGGGTGACCCGCGGGCCGTACTGCGCTTTCCGGGCTATTCCGGCACGATGGTGGGTGTCGGGAGGTAACAGTCATGAAGAGCGCGATTCTGGTGACCGGGGGCACGGGGACCCTGGGCCGGGAAGTGGTGCGGCGGCTGCTGGAGGACGAGCAGGAGGTGCGCGTCCTCAGCCGCGGGGGACGGCCGGAGGGCGACCGGCTGCCCATTGAGTGGTTCCGGGGGGACCTGAAAACGGGGGAGGGACTGGAGGCCGCGCTGACGGGGGCCGATGTCGTCGTGCACTGCGCGACGACGGTGGGCGCGCGCTCCGATGTGGAGATGACGCGGCGGCTGACGGAGGCGGCGCGGCGGACCGGGGAACCGCATCTGGTGTACATCTCGATCGTCGGCGTCGACCGGCTGCCGGGGGTGCAGTTCTGCCGGGCCAAGGTCGAGTGCGAGAGGCTCGTCGAGGAGTCCGGGCTGCCGTGGACGGTGCTGCGCGCCACGCAGTTCCACAGTCTGATCGCGGGCGCGGTGAAGGCGCAGCGCTGGCTGCCGGTGCTGATCACGCTGGGCGGCGGCGTGCGGCTGCAGCCGGTGGCCGAGCGGGAGGCGGGCGAGCGGCTGGCCCAACTGGCGGCGGGCCCGCCCGCGGGGCGGGTGGAGGACCTGGCCGGTCCGGAGATCCGCACCGCGCGGGAACTGACCCGGGCGGCGGCGCGGGCCCGGGGCGTGCACCGGCCGGTGGTGGGTGTGCGGCTGCCCGGCAAGGCGTTCCGCGCGGCTCGGGACGGTGCGCTGCTGGCGCCGGAACACGCGGTGGGCCGGGTCGGCTTCGAGGAGTACGTGCGCTCCTGAGCGTGCGCCCGGCGTGCCGAACGGAGCGCGCGCTGGGGCGAGTTGGGCGGCGGAATCGGTGTGCCGCCACGTGATCGTCGATCTCGTGCACCCGGCGGGGGAGATGGCCGTACGATGGCGCGGTGCTGGTCAAGTGGATGCGGTGCACCGTTGTCGACCGAGTCGGCTTCGAGCGCGGGCAGCGGAAGTGGGCGGGGCTGCTCGGCGAGCCCGGATTCCGGGCCCAGGGAGGCGGCTGGAGCCGGACCCGGCCGGGCGTGGTGCATCTTTTCGGCTTCTGGGAGAGCCGGGCGTTCTACGACTCGTTCATGGCCCGCTCGCACGACCGGCTCGCGGCGGCCCAGGCCGGCACCTTCCAGGACATGACGGTCCGTCTCTTCCAGTACCGCTTCGACGTGAAGATGGGCTTCGAGCCGCGGTTCGCCGACGCGAACCTGCTGCGGGTTGCGCACTGCCGCGTGCACAAGGAGCGCGCCGAGCACTTCGCGCTGATGCAGGAGAAGGTCTGGAACCCGGCCATGGCGGGCTCGCCGGGCATGCTGCGCGGGGTCTTCGCCGAGGCGGAGCCGGAGAGCGAGTTCCTGGTGCTGTCGATGTGGGACGCGGCGGCCGAGCGTGCCAAGTACCGCACCGAGCGGGTGGAGCGGCTCGCGCTCCGGGCGCAGACCGGAGCGGATGTCGCCGCCATCGCGGGCGACGTCATCGACATGGAGGCGTCCTGGACGGTGTGAGGGCGTGCGGCGGCCCGCGGGTCGCCGAACTAGGCTGAGACCATGGCACAGCCCCGGCGTATCGTTCTCCTCCGGCACGGAGAGTCACAGGGGAACTACGACGACTCCATCTACGAGCGCATCCCCGATCACGCGCTGGAGCTGACGGAGAAGGGCCTGCGGCAGGCCGAGGCGGCGGGGGAGCGGCTCCGGGGGATCTTCGGCGACGAGCGGGTGTCCGCCTATGTCTCCCCCTACCGGCGCACGCACCAGACCTTCCGCGCCCTGGCACTGGACCCCTCCCGGGTGCGGGTGCGCGAGGAGCCGCGGCTGCGCGAGCAGGACTGGGGCAACTGGCAGGACCGCGCCGACGTGCTGCGCCAGAAGCAGGCCCGCAACGCCTATGGGCACTTCTTCTACCGCTTCGCACAGGGCGAGTCGGGCGCCGATGTGTACGACCGGGTGGGGGCCTTCCTGGAGAGCCTGTGGCGCAGCTTCGAGAAGGCGGACCACCCGCCGAACGTGCTGCTGGTGACGCACGGGCTGACCATGCGGCTGTTCTGCATGCGCTGGCTGCACTGGACCGTCGCCGAGTTCGAGTCGCTGTCCAATCCGGGCAACGGCGAGACCCGCGAGCTGGTGCTCGGCCGGGACAACCGCTACCACCTGGACCGGCCCTTCGAGCGCTGGCACACACCCGACCGGCCCTTCGAGGGCTGGTGCGCGTAGGGTGGGCGCCGTCATGCCATACGTACCTCCTACTCACCGTGTCGAACGGTCCGTTCGCGCGACCACCGGCGCGCGCGTCGTCGCCGGGATCGACGAGGTCGGACGCGGTGCCTGGGCGGGTCCGGTCACCGTGTGCGCGGCCGTTACCGGACTGCGCCGCCCGCCCGAGGGGCTGACCGACTCCAAGCTGCTGACCCCGCTGCGCCGTACCGCCCTGGCCGATGTGCTCATCGGGTGGGTGACGTCCCACGCGCTCGGGCACGCCTCGGCGCAGGAGATCGACACGCTCGGCATGACGGCCGCGCTGCGACTCGCCGCGGTGCGCGCCCTGGACGGGCTTCCGGAGCGGCCCGACGCCGTGATCCTGGACGGGAAGCACGACTATCTGGGCGAGCCCTGGCAGGTGCGGACCGTGATCAAGGGCGACCAGTCCTGTGTGGCGGTGGCGGCGGCCTCGGTCATCGCCAAGGTGCGGCGCGACGCGATGCTCGCCGAACTGGCCCTGGAGCACCCGGAGTACGGCTTCGAGAACAACGCGGGCTACCCCTCCCCGGTGCACAAGGCGGCCCTGGAGGAGCTCGGCCCAACGCCGCACCACCGCCGGTCCTGGGCGTTCCTGGACGCGCTCCCGCGCTGGCGTCATCTGAAACTTCCCTCCCATCGTGAGGTGTTGGCCGCCGAGTCCCCGGAGGACGCCGGCCAGCTCGGCATGTTCTGACCGGACCCGCGACCGGTCCCCGCACTCGGTCATGCCTGCACGGCCAGCACCAGTGGCAGCACCTCCTCCGCCCCGGCCGTCCGCAGCAGCCGGGCGGCGAGGGCCAGGGTCCAGCCCAATTCGGTGAAGTCGTCCACCAGCAGCACCGGTCCGCCCGCCGCCCGCACGGCCTCGGCCAGCTCGGGCGGCAGCCGCAGCGAGCCGGCCAGCTCCTGCAACCGCCGGACGCTGTTGCTGCGCCCGCCCGGTGACGCCTCGCCCGTCTCCACCGTGCCGAGCAGCGGCATCCGCTCGACGTCGGCGATCCGCTCGCCGAGCGTGCGCACCAGTTGGGGGCGGGAACGGGACCCCATGGTCACCACTCCGACCGGCCGCCCGGGCGCCTCGGGGGCGCCGGAGGCCCAGCCTCCCGGCCCCTTGGCCCAGTCCGCGAGGACGGTCACCACGGCGTTGAGCACATCGTCGGGCACCGGTCCGTCGCCGGAGCCCGGCGCCAGCAGCGGACGCAGCCGGTTCCCCCAGCCGATGTCCGACAGCCGGCCCAGGGCTCGTCCCGGGGCCGCCTGCTCGCCGGCGGGGATGCGGCCCTTGAGGTCGACTCCCACGCTCGGCAGGCCCGTTGGCCACATTCGGCGCGGCTCCATCGGCACCCCCGGGCGGGCCAGCTCGCCGCGGGCGGCGTCCAGCGCGTCGGCCGCGACCTTTGGACTGTAGGTCTCTCCCGTGCAGTTGTCGCAGCGGCCGCAGGGGGCGGCCTCCTCGTTGTCGAGCTGGCGGCGCAGGAACTCCATGCGGCACCCCGCCCCGGCCGCGTAGTCGCGCATGGCCTGCTGCTCCGCCTCGCGCTGACGCGCCACCCACGCGTACCGGTCCGCGTCGTACCGCCGGGGCGCCCCGGTCGCGGTCCAGCCGCCCTTCTCCCGGCGCACCGCGCCGTCCACGTCCAGGACCTTGAGCATCATCTCCAGCCGGGAGCGGCGCAGTTCGACCTGGGGCTCCAGGGCGGGCAGCGACAGCGGCCGACCGGCCGCCGCCAGCACGTCCAGGGTGCGCCGCACCTGGTCCTCCGGGGGAAAGGCGAGCGACGCGAAGTACCGCCGGATCGCCTCGTCCTCCGGGCCGGGCAGCAACAGCACCTCGGCGCGGTCCACGCCGCGTCCCGCGCGGCCCACCTGCTGGTAGTAGGCGATGGGGGAGGAGGGCGACCCCACGTGCACGACGAAGCCGAGATCCGGCTTGTCGAACCCCATGCCCAGCGCGGACGTCGCCACCAGAGCCTTGACCCGGTTCCCCAGGAGGTCTTCCTCGGCGGCCTGGCGGTCCGCGTTCTCCATGCGGCCGGTGTAGGCGGTCACCCGGTGGCCGCGCGCGGTGAGATGGGCGGCCACCTCCTCGGCGGCGGCCACGGTGAGCGTGTAGATGATGCCGGAGCCGGGCAGCCGGTCCAGGTTGCCGTCGAGCCAGGCGAGCCGGTGCGCGGCGTCCGGCAGCCGCAGCACCGACAGCCGCAGGCTCTCCCGCTCCAGCGGCCCGCGCAGCACCAGGGCCTCGGCGGTGTCCTCGCCGGTGCCCAGTTGCTCCACGACGTCGGCCGTCACCCGGGCGTTCGCCGTGGCCGTGGTGGGCCAGCACCGGGACGCCGGGGCGCAGCTCGGCCAGCAGGGTGCGCAGCCTGCGGTAGTCCGGGCGGAAGTCGTGACCCCAGTCGGAGATGCAGTGCGTCTCGTCGACCACCCGCAGCCCGGTGGTCGCCGCGAGCCGGGGCAGGACGTGATCGCGGAAGTCGGGGTTGTTCAGCCGCTCCGGGCTACAGAACCGGGAAGGCATTCAAATTCCAGGTGGAGCTGGGGCCTTGACCTGCGTAAACGAGCCAATCGGGGGTGGTCGTGGTCGACCGCTTGGCCCCGGCCATCCTCGATCGGTGCTCGTTTGTGGACGGTTCGCGAGCTGCTTCTCACGCTGGGTGAGGTGGCTTGTTGTCACCGCCATCGGGTTGCATGGGGGCATGGAAAACCCGGAGCTCCGTACCAAAGCCGATGCCGTCCTTGCTGAGCTTGTCGGTGCCGCGGAAGGATCGGCCCGGCTGCGTGAGGACCAGTGGCAGGCGGTGGCGGCCCTGGTGGAGGAACGCCGGCGTGCCCTGGTGGTGCAGCGCACCGGCTGGGGCAAGTCAGCGGTGTACTTCGTCGCCACCGCTCTGCTGCGCCGGCGCGGCTCCGGTCCGACGGTGATCGTCTCGCCGCTGCTGGCGTTGATGCGCAACCAGGTCGAGTCGGCGGCGCGGGCCGGTATCCGGGCACGCACGATCAACTCGGCCAATCCGGAGGAGTGGGCCACCATCTATGAGGAGGTCGAGCGCGGCGAGACCGACGTGCTCCTCGTCAGTCCAGAGCGCCTTAATTCCGTGGATTTCCGCGAGCAGATGCTGCCCAAGCTGGCGGCTACGACCGGTCTGCTGGTGGTGGACGAGGCGCACTGCATCTCCGACTGGGGTCACGACTTCCGGCCGGACTACCGCCGCCTGCGGGCGATGCTGGCCGAGCTGGCCCCGGGCGTGCCGGTGCTGGCCACCACCGCGACCGCCAATGCGCGGGTCACTGCGGATGTGGCCGAGCAGCTGGGGACCGGCGCCGGCGAGGCCCTGGTGCTGCGCGGCTCGTTGGAGAGGGAAAGCCTGCGGCTGGGTGTGGTCCAGCTTCCGGACGCCGCGCATCGCCTGGCCTGGCTCGCCGAGCACCTGGACGAGTTGCCGGGGTCCGGGATCATCTACACGTTGACGGTGGCCGCGGCCGAGGAGGCCACGGCCTTCCTGCGGCAGCGCGGCTTCAGGGTGGCTTCCTATTCGGGGCGCACGGAGAACGCCGACCGGTTGCAGGCCGAGGTCGACCTTCTGGAGAACCGGGTCAAGGCGCTCGTGGCGACTTCCGCGCTGGGCATGGGCTTCGACAAGCCGGACCTGGGCTTCGTGGTCCACCTCGGCTCGCCGTCCTCGCCGATCGCCTACTACCAGCAGGTGGGGCGGGCGGGGCGCGGTGTGGCCCACGCCGAAGTGCTGCTGCTGCCGGGCAAGGAGGACGAGGCCATCTGGCGCTACTTCGCCGATACGGCCTTTCCGCCCGAGGCGCAGGTCCGCCACACCCTCTCGGCTCTCGCCGGAGCGGGACGGCCGCTGTCCGTGCCGGCGCTGGAGGCGGCGGTGGATCTTCGGCGTACCCGGTTGGAGACGATGCTCAAGGTCCTCGACGTGGACGGCGCCGTGCGGCGGGTCAAGGGCGGCTGGGAGAGCACAGGACAGCCCTGGGCGTACGACTCGGAGCGGTACGCGTGGGTCGCTCGGCAGCGCGCGGCCGAGCAGCAGGCCATGCGCGACTACGTGAGCACGTCCCAATGCCGGATGGAGTTCCTGCGTCAGCAACTGGACGACGAAGGGGCGACCCCGTGCGGCCGTTGCGACAACTGCGCAGAACCTTGGGCCGATTCCGCTGTTTCGGTCGAGGCGTTGACCGGGGCGGCGAAGCAACTGGATCGCCCAGGGGTAGAGGTTGAGCCGCGCCGGATGTGGCCGACAGGGATGCCCGCACTGGGCATCGACCTCAAAGGGCGCATCCCGGTCGGAGAACAGTGCTCCACCGGGCGCGCCTTGGGCCGGCTCTCGGATATCGGCTGGGGCAACCGGCTGCGCCCGCTGCTGGCTGAGAACGCGCCCGATGGGCCCGTTCCCGACGATGTCCTGAAGGCCGCGGTGGCGGTCCTCGCCGACTGGGCGCGCTCTCCGGGCGGATGGGGCCCGAATGCCCCGGACGCCTGTGCCCGGCCCGTAGGCGTCGTCGCTGTGCCGTCCCTGGCCCGCCCGCACCTGATCGGTTCCCTGTCGCAGGGAATGGCGACCATCGGGCGCCTCCCCTTCCTGGGCACCCTGACGTACACCGGGCCGAGCGGCGCGCACGGGGCACGCCGCAGCAACTCCGCCCAACGCCTCAGGGCACTGTCCGGCGCCTTCACCGTCTCCGAGGAACTGGCCGGAGCCTTGGCGCGCCACCCAGGCCCTGTCCTGCTCGTGGACGACTACACGGACTCCGGCTGGACCCTCGCAGTCGCAGCCCGCCTGCTCCGCCAAGCAGGATGTGAACGAGTCCTTCCGTTGCTCCTCGCTGCGGCAGGCTGAGCTCTTTCTGGGAGGCGGTCAAAACTCATCGCTTCTGGCGGCATCGGCGCGCCATGCCGGGTGTTCAACCCCGGATTCTGGCGGCGGCGACAGCGGCCGATGTTCGCCTCCCGGTTGGGCCGCTGGCGGTGGACGGTGACGGTGGTGCTCACTTGACGGTCGGCCGCACGCTGGAGTACCCGACGGCAGTGATCGTGGCCGCGTGCGCTGGGGCCTGGATTTGGACACCCGTACCTTGACGGCGCCATCCGGGCCTTCACGCACTGGAGCACAGCTCCACGCTGCGGGCGTTGTGCTGGTCGGTTCCATTGCCCGCTGCTGCAAAGGAAGCCCGGTCTGGCGCCCGGCGCCTGGGCGGGCGACATTGCCCGCCCTGGCGCCAGGGCCGCTAGCGCCCAGGGCACGGTGGTCTCCGGCACGGGCGGACTCATCGTCGTCGACAAGCCGCTGCAGGACGGCAGCCACGCGGTCGCGCTGTACAACTCCACCGACACCGACGCGCACATCGCCACCACCGCCGAACAGGCCGGCCTCCCAGCCGCCGCGAGCTACCATCTGACGGACCTGTGGAGCAAGCAGACCAGCGAGACCGCAGCGGAGATCGCCGCCACCGTCCCCGCCCACGGCACCACCCTCTACCGGGTCGAGGCCCTCAGCTGAGCCGCGGCAGCCCAGATCCAGTGATCGGCTGCGGCGTTACGGCCCATCGAGGCCGGAACGCCGCAGCCGGCCGGCTAGGCCGGGTCGCCGTAGATGACGCCGCGGCCGTTGGTGCCGAAGTAGACGCGGCCGTGGATACGGGGGTCACCGGTGATGGTGCTGCCGGTCCAGGCGTACTGGTGCTGGTCGTCGTTGATCCGGGTCCAGGTCCTGCCGGCGTTGTCGGAGCGGAAGATGCCGCGCACACCGCCGATCCGAGAGCTGGTGTAGACGGCCGGGTAGGTGCGTCGGGGCGCGGGCTTGCCGAAGCCCACGTTGTCGCCCTCGTCGACGCCCGGCAGACGGGTGAAGGAGGCGCCGGCGTCGGTGGATCGCCACAGCCCGTAGACCTTGCCCGCCTCGCCGCCGCCGAGCCAGATGTCGCCTTCGTGGCCGGGAACCGCCTTGAAGCGGACGTTGCCCTCGGCGGGCAGGCCGGTCGCCTCCGTCGCCACGAAGTGCCCGCCGCCATCGGTGCTGCGGTAGAAGGTGCCGGCGTGGCAGGCGTAGAAGACCGCGGGGTTGACGCGGTCCGCGCGCACCCCCGCGCCGGAGGGGACGCCCTCGCAGGCGGTCCACGTCCGGCCCGCGTCGGCGCTCCAGCTCACCGGCGCGCCCTCGGGAGCCCACACCACCCGGCCGCCGTCCGCCGCGACCGCGACCGCGGTTTCCCCGGCGCCCGGGCCGGTCACGCCGTCCGGTTCGCTTCCGGAGGGCGCCCAGGTGCCGCCGCCGTCGGTCGAGATCGCGAAGCGCTGAGTCCACGCACTGGTGGGGTGGCCGGCCCGGACGATCGTGTGGGGCGCCTTCTCGGCGTAGTCCAGCGCGACCGTCGTGGAGAAGGTGGGCGTGTCGTACATTCTCGTGGCGCGGGTGAGGTCGGTGTGCCGGAAGCCACCGATGTCCCCGAGGGCGGAGAGCAGGTGCGCGCCGGCCGGCGGGCTGATCACGGAGAGGACCGCGGTCTCCTCCAGGCCCTCGGCGCGGACGTCGATCCGCACAGTGCCGCCGGTGTCCCAGTCGGTGAGGTTGTCGGAGCCGTGGATCGTGGCGCCCGTGCCGTACAGGAAGTGGTCGGAGGAGAAGGGGTCGATCTCCAGCGCCTCGGTCATCCACCCCAGCTTCGGCGCGGCCTCGGGCGGGGCGGGGTTGCCGTTCCAGGTCAGCCAGGGGGAGGCCGAGATGTCCATGGTGTAGCGGAAGGTGCGCTCGTTGTCCGTCATGTCCCAGGCGCGGGTCCAGCTCGCGCCGCCGTCGGTGGAGCGGAAGATGATGATGTCGGGCCACCACAGGATCTGGGTGGCCACCATGAGGGTGCCGGGGTTCTGCCGGTCGATGGACAGGCCGGAGTAGCCCCACTCGCATTCGGGGCTGGTGGAGGGCACCGGGCTGATGCGCGTCCAGGTGTCGGTGGCGGTGTCCAGCTTCCACACGTCGCCCTTGGAGCCGTCGTACGGGCCGGCGGTGTTGCTCGTGGCCAGGTAGAGGTGGCCGCCCTCGTGGTCGAAGACCGCCTTGTGGGGGATGAAGCCGGTGGGCTGGCCGGGCACCCGCTCCCAGGTCCGGCCGGCGTCGGTAGAGCGGTAGAGGATGTTCTCGGTGTCGGCCACCGTGACGTACAGCGTCCGCGTCGGTCGGCCGCGCCGGCCGTCACGCTTGTCGAACAGCACCTGGAGCACGCCGAGGTTGTCGCCGTTGGGGCCGCCGGTGTCGTTGGGGTCGGGGACGAAGGTGCCGGCGTTGGGGAAGCTCTCGACCTTCGCCCAGGTTTCTCCGTAGTCCGCGGAGCGCCACAGGCCGTTGCCGCCGCGCACGCCGAGGTAGAGAACGCGGTTGCGGTGCGGATCGACGGCCAGGCGCTCGCCGATGCCGCGGCCGGGCATGTTTCCGCCCAGGCGGAACGGCAGCATGGTCCTGCGCCAGGTGCGGCCGCGGTCCGTGGAGCGCAGGATCGCTCCCATTGTCGGGTCCCACTCGGGCATGGTGTACGTGCCCACGGCCGCGTACACCCGGTCGGGGTCCGCCTCGTCCGTGGCGACGCTGATCACGCCGGTGTGGCCGTAGTGGTCCCAGTCGACCCAGTCCAGCAGCGGAATCCAGCGCCCCGTGCGCTTGCTGAGGCGGTAGGCGCCGCCGATGTCGGTGCGCGCGTAGACCAGGCCCGGTTCGCTCTGACTGAAGACGATGCCGGTGACGAAACCCCCGCCGACGATCTCCGCGTTACGCCACACGTACCCCCCGGAGGGTCGTGCCGGGACGTTCGCGGGACCGGCGGCGGCCGACACCAGGGGAACGCCGCCCGCGACGGCGGCCGCGGCCGCCGTCGCCGTCGCCGAGCGAAGTACGGCGCGTCTGCCAGGACCGCGCGCGGCCGGGAGGGAAGACGGGGGAACAGGGGAACTCGGCACTGGGCTCACCTTTCGTGGCATGGGCGGATGTCCGGCGGCCCCCGGCACCGGAACGCCCTCATGCGGAGGATACGGGGGACACACACGAGAGTTGTCGAGAGTTTTCGAAGCGCTTCGATGAACCTGTCGGACGACAGTACGAGCCGGGGGACGGACTGCACAAGACCCTTGAACACAAAGGAAAGTACGTCTGGCCCTCTGCGGCGACCATCACCGCCAAGGGAAGGATGGCCCGGACCCCTGGGCCGGGGCCAGAAGAGTCGAAGCGTTTCGACTCCGGGTCGGCGCAGTCGGATCAGATCCCGTGTGCGCGTCGGAAACGTGCCGGGGTACTCCGCACGCGTCGGTGAACACGTGGTGGAAACGGCTGACCGAGCCGAAGCCGACGGCCGTGGCCACCTGGCTCGCGGGCAGGTCGGTGGTCACCTGCAGCCGGCCACCCTTTTTCCCCGGTCCTGACGTCGATGCCCGGCGTCGGCGTCAGGACCGCCGCAGTCCTGCTGGTCACCGTCGGCGACGGCACCAGCTTCCCCACCGCCGCCCACCTGGCCTCCTACGCCGGCCTCGCCCCCACCACGAAGTCGTCGGGCACCTCGATCCACGGCGAACACGCGCCCAGAGGCGGAAACCGCCAGCTCAAACGCGCTATGTTCCTGTCCGCCTTCGCCTGCATCAACGCCGACCCCGCCTCCCGCACCTACTACGACACACGTCGGGCTCGCGGAAAGACCCACACCCAGGCCCTCCTCCGCCTCGCCCGCCAACGCATCGGCGTTCTGTTCGCCATGCTCCGCGACGGCACCTTCTACGAACCCCGCGAGCCCAGGACCGCCACACCCGCCGCCGCATGAACCCCCAACCAACGAATCACCCCAACCCGACACGACAGGGTTGACGAACCCCATAGAGGCACCCCGCGGCCACCAGCAGCTCCCGGGCCAGCTCGCGGGTAGGCAGGTTCACAGGCCAGCGACCGCAGGCTCTAATCCTGCGCCAACCTGTGACGCCGTATGGCCGCGAGCAGGGAGGCGGGGTCATGCTGGTCTGGCAGAGCGACGCCGGGTGATAACGGGGGTGGGCCTTGCTCAGTGAGGGGGAGACGGGAGCTGCCGAGGCAGCGGGGAATGCCGTGGTGGCCGGTGCCGGTGCCGACGGATGGACGGAGTTGCGACGGCGGGTCGCGCAATGGTGCGGGCGCGGGGATCGGGAGCGGGAGCAGGCAGAGCTGGCGCGCCTGGATCGCATGGTGGCGGCGTTAGCCTCGATCCACCGGTCTGGTGCGCGGGTGATGTAGGAGCCGAAATGTAGAGATGCCTCGTGACCTGTGATGATGGGCTTGTCGAAGGCTTCATCACGCACGATCAGCGAGGCATCTCGTAAGTGAAATCCTCTCATGCCGCTTCGGCGGTCTTCGCGCGGTTCGACGAGGCGAATCTGATCGCGGACGCGGGTTTGTTGCCGGTGGTGCGGCTGGCGGAGCGGGCCGGACTGCCGGACCTGGCCGCGGCGGCGATACGTATCAAGGGCTTGGGCAACAGCGGCGGGGCGAACCCGGCGGTGAAGGTGATGTCGCTGGTGGCGGCGATGTGCGCCGGGGCCGACTCCATCGACGACACCGACAGGCTGCGTCACGGCGCCATGCCGACCTGCTTCGGCGGCGTGCGCGCCCCCTCCACGCTGGGCACGTTCCTGCGCTCTTTCACTCACGGCCATGCCCTGCAACTACACGCGGTGCACCGGAAGTTCCTGGCTTCTCTGGCCGCGCACCCCGCTGCTGCCCGACGCCGACAAGGTCGCCTTCATCGACATCGACTCCACCCACAAGCGAGTCTTCGGCCCCGCCAAACAGGGCGCCCAGGTCGGCCGGTTCAAAGGGGTGCGTAGCCTGCACCCGCTGCTGGCCACGATCTGCACCCCCATCGCACGGCCGTTCATCGCCGCAGTGAGGCTACGACGCGGCAAGTCCGCGGACAGCCGGGGCGCCGAACGATTCGTCACCGAGGCCCTGGCAGGCGCCGACGAGGCCGGCTGCACCGGCATCCGCGTCCTGCGCGCGGACAGCCAGTTCTACAACGCCGACGTAGTGGCCGCATGCCGCCGCGGCGGGGCCCACTTCTCGATCACCACGGGGATGAACCCCTCGATCAAGCGGGCCATCGCCGCGATCCCCGACACCGCATGGCAACCGATCCGCTACCCCAGGGCAGTCGTCGATCCCGACACCGGCGAGCTGATCTCCGATGCCCAGGTCGCCGAGATACCGGACTACACCGCCTTCACCGGCCGGAAGAAGAACCAGCAGGTCACCGCCCGGCTCATAGTGCGCCGGGTCCGTGACCTGGCCAAACCCGCCACCATTGGCGAGCAGGGCGAGCTGTTCCCGGTCCGGCGCTATCACCCGTTCTTCACCGACAGCCCGTTCGAGACCCTCCGGGCCGAGCGGCAGCACCGCCACCACGCGGTCATCGAGCAAGTCATCGCCGACGGCAAAGCCGGGCCCCTGGCCCACCTGCCCTCAGGGAAGTTCAACGCGAACGCCGCCTGGCTCACGTTGTGGGCCATGGCCTACAACCTGTTGCGGGCAGTGGGCGCGCTGGCATCCGTCTTCCACGCCAAGGCCACCACCGCCACGATCCGGGCCCATCTAATCCACGTCCCCGCCAGGATCGCCCGCTCCGCCCGCCGCCTCATGCTGCGCCTACCTCGCCACTGGCCCTGGCAGTACGCCTGGACACAGCTGTTCACCACCGTCCACGCCCCACCCGAACCGGCCTGACCTCCCTGACCGCCTCGCCCACCCGGGCCCAACCAGAGCTGAACTCGTGGAAAAGCTGGGCAGACCAGCAGATATCCCCTGCCCGCCCCCAGCCACCAGCCGAAGAACCCGCCCCCCGAACTCCAAAAGATCACTTCAGAAGCCGATCGGTGGATCGAGGCTAAGCAGATCGCTCTGGAAAATGATGACCTCGCCGTTGATGAGGCGGAGAAAAAGGTTGCTGAAGTGATTGCACCACTTCAGCAGGAACTGCTCAAGCTTCAGAAGGACCGCTCTGATGTCGCCTCATGGCAGGAAGAATCTGCTGCGGCTGGAGAGCGCATTGCGCAGTTGATCAGCCTTGCCGAGATGGCTAACCGTCGGCTGCGTGAGATGCCTCTAGGAAAACAGCGCGAATTCATGGAACTAATCGAAGCTGAAGTGACCATCATCGGGGACGCCCCTCAAGGTCGAAAGGGGCAGCCATGTGCTCTCGCCGCGGTTCTCCGAGCGAGAGCGTGAAGTCCCGCTCATCACCGACGAGGGGTGGGAGAAGGTTGCTCCGCTCGTCGGCTGGAAGTCACGCAACCTTGACCCTCGAACGGTGATGGTCGGCATCCTCTACAAGGTGCGGTCGGACACGCCCTGGAAGAACATCCCCTCGATCTTCGGCAGCGCGGCAACCCTGCAGACCTACTGGACGCGATGGCGGAACTCCGGCTTTTAGGAGCAGGCGATGGACGCTCTGGTCCACGAGCCGAGCACACCCCTACCTGTACCGCCGTCGCCGCAGATCAAGCTGCGATGCCTGATTGAGCCTCAAGTCCTCCTGGAGTCCGAAAGTCACTCAGGTGAGTCAGCCGCTCCGGGCTGACCAGCAGGACATCGACCTCCCCGGCGGCGACATCGGCCTGGACGGACTCCCACTCCTCGGTGTTCGCCGAGTTGATCGAGCGGGCGTGGATCCCCGCACGGGCCGCCGCGTCGATCTGATTCCGCATCAGGGCCAGCAGTGGGAGACGATCACGGTGGGCCCGCTGCCCCGCTCCCGGAGCAGGGCGGTGGCCACGAAGTACACCGCGGACTTGCCCCAGCCGGTGCGCTGCACCACCAGCGCCCGCCGCCGCTCGGCGACGAGCGCCTGGATGGCCCGCCACTGGTCGGGGCGCAGGCGCGCCCCGCCCTCGGGGGAGCCGACGAGGCGGGACAGCACCGCGTCGGCCGCCGCGCGCAGATCCGCGGACTCCGGGATGGGATGCGGGGGGGGGGTGCCCCGCCGTTGGTTGCCGCATGGGCCCCATGCAAGCCGATCGGCCCGGGGCGGCGTCAATCCCCCTGTGGATAACCCGGTCATTCAAATGACCAGAATGATCAACGGCCGAGCCTGTGGACAACGCGCGACGGAGAGTGACCGGTTGACGGCATGCTGCGAGGCATGGCACGACACAGCGAACACGCTCACGAACTGACCCTCGCGGAGAACCGCGTCACGCTCAGCGGCCCCGCCGACCTGGCCGACGCCCTGCCGTACCTGCTCGGTTACCACCCGGACGACTCGATCGTCGTGATGGGACTGCACGGGCCGCGCGGACGGCTGGGCGGCCGGATCCGCACCGGTATCCCCGCCGACCCGGCCGGCTGGTGCGAGACCGCCGAGTCGCTCGCCGCCTGCCTCGTCGACAACAGCGCGGTCCGCGACTCCCGCCCGGACGCGGCCGTCGTCTACCTCTGTCAGGAGCCACCCGACGGTGTGCCGGCCCGGGAGACCATGGAGCGGCTCCGCCCGCTCGCCCAGCGTCTGCGCACCGCGTGCGGCGGGCTGGAGGTCCCGGTCCTGGAGGCGCTGTACGTCGCGGGCGGCCGGTACTGGTCCTACTGCTGCGCGGGCGACGGATGCTGCCCCGACGAGGGGAACGAGCTGCCCCGGACGGAGACTTCGCCGATGGCCGCCGCCGCGGCCTACGCCGGGATCCGGGTGCGCGGCTCGCTGCGGCAGTTCGCGCGGCGGCTCGCCCCGCTCGGCGAGCCCGCCGCCGCCCGGCAGGTGCGCGCCTTCGACCAGGTCGCCGCGAAGCTCTTCGGCAGGATGCTGAGCACCGAGCGGGACACCGCCGGCGTCCGCGCCGAGACCCTGGAGCTGGCCGGGCTGCTGATGAGCCGCTTCCGCCGGGCCCTCGCGGCGCCGGACCCCGACGACGCCTCCTCGGACGCGCGGGACGACGCCCTGCTCACCTCCGAAGAGGCGGCCCGGCTGGTCCTGGGCCTCCAGGACCGCGTCACCAGGGACATTGCCGCCGAGTGGATGGAGGGCGCCGACGCTCCCGTCGCGCTGCGGCTGTGGCGGGCGCTGGCCCGCCGCTGCGTGGCCGAGTACGAGGGGCACGGCGCCGCTCCGCTCACGCTGGCGGGCTGGGTGGCCTGGTCCTCGGGGGACGAGACCGAGGCACGTGTCGCGTTGGAGCGGGCGCTGGAAGCGGATCCGGAGTACGTCTTCGCGAGGCTGTTGCACCAGGCGTGCAACGAGGGAGTGGACCCCGAGGCGCTGCGCCGTTGCATGCGGCAGCAGCGGGCTGCCCGCGGGCGCTGATTACCGTGTTGCCGCCCCCTATGATCACGGCATGCCCTACGACCCGTCGGACTTCCCGCCGTTCGCCGTCACCGTCGATCTGGTCGTGCTCACCGTCCGTCGGCACGCGCTGTGCGCGCTCACCGTCCGGCGCGGTGAGGAGCCGTTTCGCGGACAGTGGGCACTCCCCGGCGGCTTTGTGCGGGTCGACGAGGACTTGGCCTCCGCCGCGGCCCGGGAGCTGGCTGAGGAGACGGGGCTGCGGCCGCAGGATTCCGACAGCCGGCATGCCGGTGCCCACCTCGAACAGCTCGCCACCTACGGCGATCCCGCACGGGATCCGCGCATGCGGGTGGTCAGCGTCGCGCATCTGGTGCTGGCCCCCGATCTCCCGGCCCCCACCGCGGGCGGCGACGCGGGCAGCGCGCAGTGGACTCCCGTCAGCCGGCTGCTCGGCGGCGCGGACGGTGAGCCGGCCGAGCGACTGGCCTTCGATCACGCGCGCATCCTCGACGACGGGGTGGAGCGCGCCCGTTCGAAGATCGAGTACTCCTCGCTGGCCGCCGCCTTCTGCCCGGCCGAGTTCACGGTCGGGGAGCTGCGCCGGGTGTACGAGGCAGTGTGGGGAGTCGCCCTGGATCCGCGCAACTTCCACCGGAAGGTGACCGGAACTCCCGGCTTCCTGGTGCCCGTCGGCGGCACGACGACTCGGCAGGGCGGCCGTCCCGCCCAGCTCTTCAGGGCCGGCGGAGCCAGCGTGCTCAATCCGCCCATGCTGCGCCCGGAAGTCTAGGAGCACCGCCCCCGGCACAAGGCCCGCGCGTCGCGCGGAAAATCCGATATGTCCCGTTATCGTGCCAGAGTGCATGCTCAACGGGAGAATCGATGATCCAGGCCATCGGACTCACCAGCGCGTCTCGGCACGGCCGACCGCCGGCCGTTGACGATCTCACCTTCGAAGCGCGCCCGGGCGGCGTCACCGCGCTGCTGGGGCCCTCGGGAGCGGGGAAGTCCACCGCGCTGCGGCTGATGCTCCAGCTTCTGCCCGGGCGGGGCGTCGCCCTCTTCCGCGGCCGTCCGCTGTCGCGGGTGCCGCATCCCGCCCGCGAGATCGGCGTTCTGCTCGGGGACGTTCCCGGCCACCCCGCGCGTACCGCCATCGGCCATCTGCGGATGCTGGCCGCCGCGGCCGGTGTGCCCGCCAGCCGCGCCGACGACGTGCTCGACGTGGTGGGGCTGAGCGGCCTCGCGGATCGGCGGCTTCGGCACTTCTCCCGGGGCATGGACCGCAGGCTCGGGCTCGCGGGCGCGCTGCTGGGCGATCCGCACACCCTGGTCCTCGACGAGCCCGCCGACGGGCTGGCCCCCCGCGAAACCGCCTGGCTGTACGGGCTGTTGCGCGGCTATGCCGAGCAGGGCGGCGCCGTGCTGGTCACCACGCAGGACGCCGAGGAGACCGCGCGGTTCGCCGACCGGGTGGTGAGCCTGGACGCCGGGCGGCTGGTCGCGGACCAGACCGCCGCCGACTTCCGGCGCGCCCGGCTGCGGCCGCGCGTCGCCGTGCGCACCCCCCACGCGGAGCGGCTCGCGGTGGTGCTCGCCCGGGAGTTCCGCACGGACCCGGACGCGGCGGCGGGCGAGCCGGCCGAGGTCGTCCGGGAGTCCGGCAGCCGGCTGTCCGTCTTCGGCAGCACCTGCGCGACGGTTGGCGAGATCGCCTACCGGCACCGGATCGTCGTTCACCAACTCGCCGACGAGGTGGGCGATGCCGGGGACCGGTCGCCCAC
Organism: Streptomyces litchfieldiae; assembly: GCF_031845365.1. Classification (NCBI taxonomy): domain Bacteria; kingdom Bacillati; phylum Actinomycetota; class Actinomycetes; order Kitasatosporales; family Streptomycetaceae; genus Streptomyces; species Streptomyces litchfieldiae. The sequence goes on along the minus strand of NZ_JAVREL010000022.1, from coordinate 80,533 downwards.
CGGGCCGCTGCACCGGGCCGATGGCAGGACCGCGCCCGACGCCGCGCCGGAGGCGGGAGTCACGGCCGCCGCCGAGGCCGCCACGCACTACCGGGCCGGCGCGGCCCTGCCGCCCCGGCTGCCCGCCCTGCCGCCGCCCGGCCCGAGTTGGCCGATCCGCTACGAGTTGCGCCGCTGGGCCGGGCTGCGCACGGCGTGGTGGCTGATGAGCGCGGCGCTGCTGGCCGGACTCGTGGCGGCGCTCGCCCTCGCCTCCGAGGTCCCCGGCCCCGCGGAGCGCGTTCTCACCGGCTGGGCCGAGCCGTTGCCGCTGCCGCCCGTCGCGATCGTCTCCGGCGTGCTGGGCGCGCTCGCCTTCGGCCAGGAGTTCCGCTTCCCGGCGCTGACCCCCGCCCATGTCGCCGTGCCGCGCCGGCTGTCCCTGCTGACCGGCAAGCTCTTCGTCTCCGCCGTCGCCGCGCTCCTGCTGTGCTGCGCCGCCCTCACGGTCAACTCCACGTCGTTCACCCTGGTGTTCGGGCACGATATCCCGTTCGACGGCTCCTGGCAGGTGGCCCTGCTCGGCACCGCCGCCCTCTCCGTCGGCTGTGCCTGGGCCGGGCTGCTCGCCGCCGGGATCTTCCGCTCCACCCTGGTCGGCCTGGCCGCCGTCGCCGCCGTGCCGCTCGCGCTGACCCCCGCGCTGCGCGCCCTGCTCGACGGCCCCGCCGGTCAATCGCTCGACGGACTGCCGGGCCGCTTGCACGCGTTGACCACGCTTCCGTTCCCGTCCGGAGTCGATCGATGGCTGTCCGCAAGCGCGCATCTCGCGTCCCAGCCGATCGGCTGGGCGCTGGCCCTGTCGCTGACGGTGCTGCTGTGCGGGTATGCCCTCGTCAGCCTGCGCAACGGCGTGAGATGAAGCCCGTGTTCCCCAGCTCGCCGCCCCGCCGCCGGCCACCACCGAAGCCCAACACCCCATCCTCCTGTCCGCATTGTGCGTGACGGGACCATTTCCTTCCGATTAGGCGTCAATTATGCGGGGGTCGCCGATCACCCTTTCGTGTGCTTTTCACCAAAGACCTCAAGGTGCCACCGGGGGCCGCCGACAAAGGAGGCGTGACTACCCTTGCGCACTCCATGATGACCGCCACTCGCTCCACCGATTCCGGCCCCGCCGGTCCGGGGGAGCTCGACCGCTACTCCTACGCCGAGTCCACCGGCGCGGCCCGCACCACCAACGCCCCCGCCTGGGACGGCGGTGACCCTGACATGAGCCGGGTCGGCCGCCGCGCCGCCGGCAGCCGGGGCCGCGGCCTCCACGGCCAACTCGTCCAGCAACTCGGGCAGATGATCGTCTCCGGCGACCTGGGCGCCGACCGTCCGCTCGTCCCCGAGGAGATCGGGCAGCGCTTCGAGGTCTCACGCACCGTCGTGCGCGAGTCGCTGCGCGTGCTGGAGGCCAAGGGCCTCGTCAGCGCCCGACCCAACGTGGGCACACGCGTACGGCCCGTCGGCGACTGGAATCTGCTGGACCCCGACATCATCGAATGGCGCGCCTTCGGCCCGCAGCGCGAGGACCAGCGCCGCGAGCTGTGCGAGCTGCGCCTGACCATCGAGCCGCTGGCCGCCCGGCTCGCGACCGGCGAGATCTCCGAGGAGGTGCGGCAGCGCCTCGGCGACATGGTCGACATCATGACCCACGCCCTCGGCCAGGGCGACTCGCTCACGTTCTCCCGCGCCGACGCCGAGTTCCACGGCCTGCTCCTCCAGGCCGCGGGCAACCGCATGCTGGAGCACCTGTCCGGCATCGTCGGCGCGGCCCTCCAGGTTTCCGGCGGCGCGGCCTCCGGCTGCGAGGCGCCCACGGAGGCGTCCGTCGCGCAGCACCAGCGCATCGTGGACGCGGTCGCCTCCGGCGAGCCGGCCGCCGCCGAGACCGCGATGCGGCACCTGCTGACCGCCGCTCCGGAGACCGCCGCCCCCGCCGGGGGAGCGGCCGCGGGAGGCGCGGCGGGCGCGGACCACGTGGTTCCCGCCCCGCGCGAGCACTGAGACGGCGATTGCAGGTGTCGCGGGGCCCCCTCCGGGCAGGGCTCCGGCGACGCTGTCGCTCCGGCCCGCTACAGTCGAGCGTGCGGTGTGACTCGCGACACGCGAAAGCTGCGTAACGCTTCGGGGAGCAGCGCGATGATTCAAGAGGTGGTAGCAGCGGTGGGACCAGCAGTCCCCCGCCGCTCCGCCGATGCCGTCGGCACACCCCTGCCGGCGGTCACCGGTTCCGTCCGACTCGGGCGGGCCTTAAGCCGTTCCCAGAGTTTCCGAGAGGTTGTTCGTGTCGGCCAGCACTTCCCGTACTCTCCCCGCAGAGATCGCCGAGTCAAATTCTGTGATGGCGCTCATCGAACGGGGAAAGGCTGAGGGGCAGATCGCCGGCGATGACGTGCGCCGGGCCTTCGAGGCTGACCAGATCCCGTCAACCCAGTGGAAGAACGTTCTGCGCAGCCTCAACCAGATCCTCGACGAGGAGGGCGTGACGCTGATGGTGAGTGCCGCCGAGGCGCCCAAGCGCACCCGGAAGAGTGTCGCCGCGAAGACTACGGCCAAGCGCACCGCGACCAAGACTGTCGCGGCGAAGACCACGCCTGCCAAGAAGGCCACAGCCACAGCTCACCCCGACGATCCACCCGCCGACATCGAGGATGTCGACACCGCCGGTGGTTCGCCGGCCAAGGCCGCGGCCAAGAAGGCCCCGGCGAAGAAGGCCGCCGCCAAGAAGGCGCCCGCGAAGAAGGCCGCCGCCAAGAAGGCCCCGGCGAAGAAGGCCGCCGCCACCAAGAAGACGGCGTCGGCCAAGGGCGGCGAGACGAAGAAGGAGATCGTCGACGAGTTCCTCGAGGGCGAGGAGGAAGGCCTGGAGGAGCCCGCGGAGCGGGCCGCCCGGGGCGCCGCCCCCGCCGAGGGCCCCGACGGCAAGCCGGAGAACGAGGGCTTCGTCCTGTCCGACGAGGACGAGGACGACGCCCCCGCCCAGCAGGTCGCCGCGGCGGGCGCCACCGCCGACCCGGTCAAGGACTACCTGAAGCAGATCGGCAAGGTTCCGCTGCTGAACGCGGAGCAGGAGGTGGAGCTCGCCAAGCGCATCGAGGCGGGCCTCTTCGCCGAGGACAAGCTGGCCAGCTCCGACAAGATCGCTCCCAAGCTCCGCCGCGAGCTGGAGATCATCTCCGAGGACGGTCGGCGCGCGAAGAACCACCTCCTGGAGGCCAACCTCCGGCTCGTGGTCTCCCTCGCCAAGCGCTACACCGGGCGCGGCATGCTCTTTCTGGACCTGATCCAGGAGGGGAACCTGGGCCTCATTCGGGCTGTGGAGAAGTTCGACTACACCAAGGGCTACAAGTTCTCCACCTATGCCACCTGGTGGATCCGGCAGGCGATCACCCGCGCCATGGCCGACCAGGCGCGCACGATCCGTATCCCTGTGCACATGGTCGAGGTGATCAACAAGCTCGCCCGCGTGCAGCGCCAGATGCTCCAGGACCTGGGCCGCGAGCCCACCCCGGAGGAGCTGGCCAAGGAGCTCGACATGACCCCGGAGAAGGTCGTCGAGGTCCAGAAGTACGGGCGGGAGCCCATCTCCCTGCACACGCCGCTCGGCGAGGACGGGGACAGCGAGTTCGGTGACCTCATCGAGGACTCCGAGGCCGTGGTGCCCGCGGACGCCGTGAGCTTCACGCTCCTCCAGGAGCAGCTCCACTCCGTGCTGGACACCCTCAGCGAGCGCGAGGCCGGTGTGGTCTCCATGCGCTTCGGCCTCACCGACGGCCAGCCGAAGACGCTGGACGAGATCGGCAAGGTCTACGGCGTGACGCGCGAGCGCATCCGTCAGATCGAGTCCAAGACGATGTCCAAGCTCCGCCACCCCTCCCGTTCCCAGGTGCTGCGCGACTACCTGGACTGAGGGTCCGGACTCCACGGCGACGGCCGCGGGGCGCATCCGAGAGGTGCGTCCCGCGGCCGTCGCCATGACAGCGGGTGCCGGCCGGGGCACGGCGTGAAACGGGAACGGGCGGCCACCCCCTGTGCTGTGGGGGTGACCGCCCGTCGTCCGGCTCGATGGCCGGCCCGAGGCCCGTCGGTATGGAGACGCGATACGTCAGGTCAACGTTCGTCGTCGCTCGCGGACGCCGGAGTCGCCGTCAGCTTCTCCGTCTCGTCCTGTATCTCCGCGGCGATCTTCTTGAGCTCCGGCTCGAACTTCCGGCCGTGGTGAGCGCAGAACAGCAGCTCTCCGCCGCTGATGAGGACCACGCGGAGATATGCCTGGGCACCACAGCGGTCGCAGCGGTCCCCAGCCGTCAGCGGGGTCGCGGGGGTCAGAACAGTAGTCACGTCGCCTCTTCTCTAGCTCGACGAGCTGTCGTACCAGGGACAACATCCAACCAGGCCGAGAACGTTCCCGCTCGCGGCTTCTCAGCGAAAAAATTTCTCCCGAGATGACCGAACGCTGCCCGGTGGCGGCGAATGAGCCGTATTGCGGTTGATGCTTGATGTATCCGTTGTCTGGTGGTTTTGTTCCGGCTACCTCGGTGTATCCGGTGGGCGCTCCTCCGTTCAGGAGGACGTGCCCGGAGCCTAAATGGTTCATGCCTCGAAGGGAACGTGATGTACACGTCACCCAGACGAGTTATCGAACACGTGAACGACCCTGAGCTACCCTGATATTCCCTGGGTAGCTGCACAACCGCTCTACAGGGCCTCGGTACCCTCTGAGCGGCACTCCGCCACCGATCAGGATTCAGCGAGGAGCGAACTGCGTGACCGCCGACACGTCCGTGCCATCAACCGCACTGCTGACCGGGGCCGACCCGGGCGGCAACTACACCGCGCGGCACCTGCTGGTTCTGGAGGGCCTGGAGGCGGTGCGCAAGCGCCCGGGCATGTACATCGGGTCCACCGACAGCCGCGGCCTGATGCACTGCCTCTGGGAGATCATCGACAACGCCGTCGACGAGGCCCTGGGCGGTCACTGCGACCGCATCGAGGTCTTCCTCCACGAGGACGGCTCGGTCGAGGTGCGGGACAACGGGCGCGGCATCCCGGTCGACATCGAGCCGAAGACCGGCCTGTCGGGCGTCGAGGTCGTCATGACCAAGCTGCACGCGGGCGGAAAGTTCGGCGGCGGGTCCTACGCCGCCTCCGGCGGCCTGCACGGCGTCGGCGCCTCCGTCGTCAACGCCCTCTCCGCCCGGCTGGACGTCGAGGTGGACCGCGGCGGACACACGCACGCCATCAGCTTCCGGCGCGGCACCCCGGGCATCTTCACCGAATCGGGCCCCGACGCCCCCTTCGACCCGACCAGCGGCCTGCTGAAGGGCAAGAAGATCCCCAAGACCCGCACCGGCACCCGGGTGCGGTACTGGGCGGACCGGCAGATCTTCCTCAAGGACGCCAGGCTCTCCCTCGACACGCTGCACGCCCGCGCCCGCCAGACGGCGTTCCTCGTGCCGGGACTGACCATCACCGTGCGTGACGAACGCGGCGTGGACGGTGCCGAGCCCTCCGAGGAGGTCTTCCGCTACGACGGGGGCATCAGCGAGTTCTGCGAGTACCTGGCCGCCGACAAGCCCGTCTGCGACGTGCTGCGCCTGACCGGCGAGGGCACGTTCAAGGAGACCGTGCCGGTCCTGGACGACCGGGGTCACATGATCCCCACCGAGGTCAGACGCGACCTGACGGTCGACGTCGCCCTGCGCTGGGGCACCGGCTACGACACCACGCTGAAGTCCTTCGTCAACATCATCGCCACGCCCAAGGGCGGCACCCACGTCGCCGGCTTCGAGCGGGCGGTGCGCACCACCGTGAACGACGTCCTGCGGGCGACGAAGCTGCTGCGCGTCGCCGAGGACGACATCACCAAGGACGACGCCCTGGAGGGCCTGACCGCGGTGGTCACCGTGCGGCTGGCCGAGCCGCAGTTCGAGGGCCAGACCAAGGAGGTGCTGGGCACCTCGGCGGCCTCCCGCATCGTGGCCAACGTGGTGGCCAAGGAGCTCAAGGCGTTCCTGACGTCCACCAAGCGGGACGCCAAGCAGCAGGCCCGGGCGGTCCTGGAGAAGGTCGTGGCGGCGGCCCGCACGCGCATCGCGGCCCGTCAGCACAAGGAGGCCCAGCGCCGCAAGACCGCGCTGGAGTCCTCCGCACTGCCCGCCAAGCTGGCCGACTGCCGCAGCGACGACGTGGACCGCAGCGAACTGTTCATCGTCGAGGGGGACAGCGCGCTGGGCACGGCCAAGCTGGCGCGCAGCTCGGAGTTCCAGGCGCTGCTGCCCATCCGCGGCAAGATCCTCAACGTTCAGAAGTCCTCGGTGTCCGACATGCTCAAGAACGCCGAGTGCAGCGCGATCATCCAGGTGATAGGAGCCGGGTCGGGGCGGACGTTCGACATCGACCAGGCCCGTTACGGCCGGGTGATCTTCCTCGCCGACGCCGATGTCGACGGCGCGCACATCCGGTGCCTGCTGCTGACCCTCTTCCAGCGCTACATGCGGCCCATGGTGGAGCAGGGCCGGGTGTTCTCCGCGGTCCCGCCGCTGCACCGGATCGAGCTGAGCAACCCCAAGCGCGGTCAGGACAAGTACCTGTACACGTACTCGGACAACGAGCTGCGGGAGACGCTGCTGGACCTGGACCGCCGGGGCGTGCGCTACAAGGACTCCATCCAGCGCTACAAGGGCCTGGGCGAGATGGACGCCGACCAGCTCGCGGAGACCACCATGGACCCGCGCAAGCGCACGCTGCGCCGGATCAACATCAGCGACCTGGAGGCGGCCGAGGAGGCGTTCAGCCTGCTGATGGGCAACGAGGTGGCGCCGCGCCGGGAGTTCATCACCAGCTCGGCGGCGACCCTGGACCGCTCCCGCATCGACACCTGAGACGGCGGGTCGGCGCCGGGTGCCCGTGCTCGGCGCCGAGCACGCCTGCGAGAACCAGCGTGAGGTGGTGCGACAGCGGGCGGTGCCCGCCGCCGCGCTCAGTCCTGCGGAGCGCTGCTGCCCTCCAGCACGCCGCGGCGCTGCCACTATCGTGAACGCATGTCAGCCAGCCGGATCCCGGTTCTCGTCCTCGCCGGATTTCTGGGCGCGGGGAAGACCACCCTCCTCAACCACCTGCTCCGCAACCGCGACGGCGTCCGCATCGGCGCCGTCGTCAACGACTTCGGCAGCATCCCGGTCGATGCCATGACGGTGGCCGGCCAGGTCGACGCGATGGCCTCGTTCGGCAACGGCTGCCTGTGCTGCGCCGTGGACACCGAGGACCTGGACCTGGCCCTGGACCGGCTGGCCCGCCCCGGCGCGGGCATCGACCTCATCGTGGTGGAGGCCAGCGGGCTGGCCGAGCCGCCCGCCCTGATCCGGATGATCCTGGGCAGCGAGAACCGGCGCGTGGTCTACGGCGGCCTGGTCCAGGTCGTCGACGCCGCCGAGCACCGGCTCACCCGGCACGCGGGTGTCGCCGACCTCCTCGTGCTGAACAAGACCGACCGTGTCGACGACGCCACCCGTGTCGCCCTGGAGGAGGAGCTGCGCCGGCTCGGCGGCGGCGCGCCCGTTGTCTCCGTGGCGCACGGCCGTGTCGATCCCCGGCTGCTGTTCGACCCGGACGGCACCCGGGAGGGCCGCCCGGGCGCCCGCCAGTTGTCGTTCGCCGATCTGCTCGCCGCCGGGGACGACGACCCGGCGCAGCATGTCCACACGGTCTACGACTCCGTGGCCTTCACCACGGACGAGCCGCTGGACCCGCGCCGGCTGATGCGGTTCCTGGACACCCGGCCGGCCGGGCTGTACCGGATCAAGGGCCATGTCTCGTTCGGCGCGGAGCGGTTCCTGCTGCACGCGGTCGGCCGCTTCCTGCGGTTCCACCCCGCGCCCGCCTCCGGCGGCACCGAACTGGTCCTGATCGGCGCCGGGATCGACACCGAGGCCGTGCACAAGGAGCTCACCGCCTGCGCCGGGCCGGAGCCTGGCGACGCCGACGGCATGTGGGAGGTCCTGCGCTACGTGGACGACCCCGACGACCTGGGCGAGCCCGACGGCCCCGGCCTCTCGGGCGACCCCGCCGATCCCGGCGCCGGGTGACTACACCGGCCCGGCGACCGCCGCGACGGCCTTGGCCAGCGGCGTGCCCGAGCCGTCCCGGCGCGGGTCCGGCTCCGGCAGCGGGATCGGGGCGCCCGACGCCGTGGCCGCGCGCGCCGGAGCCGCCCCGGCCCAGGCGAACGTCAGCCGGTCCTCGCCCTTCAGGAACCGCTGGCAGCGCACCCCGCCGGTGGCCCGCCCCTTGCGCGGATACTGGTCGAACGGCGTCAGCTTGGCCGTTCCCAACGAGTCGTCCAGCGTGCCGCTGCCGCCGGCCACGGTGAACACCACCGCGTCCACCGCCGGGTCGACCGCCGCGAACGACACGACCGTGGCACCCTGCGCCAGCTTGACCCCCGCCATGCCGCCCGCCGGCCGGCCCTGCGGCCGGACCTGCGACGCCTGATACCGCAGCAGGTGCGCGTCGCTGGTGATGAAGACCAGGTCCTCCTCGCCGGTGTGCAGCTCGGCGGCGCCGATGATCCGGTCGCCCTCCTTGAGCGAGATGACCTCCAACTCCTCCTTGTTCGCCGGGTAGTCGGGCACCACCCGCTTCACGACGCCCTGCTCGGTGCCGATGGCCAGCCCCGGCGAGGACTCGTCCAGCGAGGTCAGGCACACCACCCGCTCGTCGGCCGCCAGCGACAGGAACTCGGCGATCTGCGCCCCGCCCGCCAGGCTCGGCGCCGAACCGCCGAGCGGTAGCTGCGGCAGGTCCACCACGGCCAGCCGGAGCAGCCGGCCCGCCGAGGTCACCGCGCCCACCTCGCCCCGGGTGGTGGACGGCACGGCCGAGACGACCACGTCGTGCTTCGCCCGCCGGGCGCCCTCCCGCACCTCGAACGGCGTGTCCCCGTCCGCCGTGCGCGCCAGCAGCCCGGTGGAGGACAGCAGCACCCGGCAGGGGTCGTCGGAGACCTCCAGCGGCACCACTTCGCGGGGGTCGCCCTCCGCCTCGGTCAGCCGGGTGCGGCGCGGGGTGCCGTACTTCTTGGCGACCTCGCCCAGCTCCGCCGAGACCAGCTTCCGCAGCTCCGCGTCGGACTCCAGGATCCGGGTCAGCTCGGCGATCTCCCCGGTCAGCCGGTCCCGTTCACTCTCCAGCTCGATCCGGTCGAACTTGGTCAGCCTGCGCAGCGGCGTGTCCAGGATGTACTGGGTCTGGATGTCCGACAGCCCGAACCGGGCGATCAGCGCCTCCTTGGCCTGCGCCGCGTTCTCGCTGGACCGGATGAGGCGGATGACCTCGTCGATGTCCACCAGCGCGACCAGCAGGCCCTCGACCAGGTGCAGCCGGTCCCGCCGCTTCCCCCGCCGGAACTCGCTGCGCCGCCGCACCACTTCGAAGCGGTGGTCGACATAGACCTCCAGCAGCTCCTTCAGACCCATCGTCAGCGGCTGGCCGTCCACCAGCGCGACGTTGTTGATGCCGAACGTCTCCTCCATCGGCGTCAACTTGTAGAGCTGGGCGAGCACCGCCTCCGGGTTGAACCCGTTCTTCACCTCGATGACCAGCCGCAGGCCGTGCTCGCGGTCGGTCAGGTCCTTCACATCCGCGATGCCCTGCAGGCGCTTGGCGTTGACCAGGTCCTTGATCTTCGCGATGACCTTCTCCGGCCCGACCGCGAAGGGCAGCTCGGTGACGACCAGTCCGCGGCGCCGCGCGGAGACCTTCTCCACCGTCGCCGTGGCCCGGATCCGGAACGTGCCACGGCCGCTCTCGTACGCGTCGCGGATGCCGTCCAGGCCGACGATCTGACCCCCGGTCGGCAGGTCGGGCCCGGGAACGTAGCGCATCAGCGTGGCCAAGTCGGCGCCCGGATGCCGGATCAGATGCCGGGCGGCGGCGATGACCTCGCCCAGGTTGTGCGGGGGCATGTTCGTCGCCATGCCGACGGCGATGCCGCTGGAGCCGTTCACCAGGAGGTTCGGATAGGCGGCGGGCAGCGCGACCGGCTCGCGCTCGCTGCCGTCGTAGTTGGGCGCGAAGTCGACCGTGTCCTCGTCGATCGACTCCACCATCAGCCCGGCCGCCGGCGCCGACCGGCACTCGGTGTACCGCATCGCGGCGGGCGGGTCGTCGTTCCCCAGGGAGCCGAAGTTCCCATGGCCGTCGACCAGGGGCAGCCGCATCGAGAACGACTGGGCCATGCGCACCAGCGCGTCGTAGATCGCCGTGTCGCCGTGCGGGTGCAGCTTGCCCATCACCTCGCCGACGACGCGGGCGCACTTGACGTAGCCGCGGTCCGGCCGCAGCCCCATGTCGTGCATCTGGTACAGGATGCGGCGGTGCACCGGCTTCATCCCGTCCCGGGCGTCCGGCAGCGCCCGGGAGTAGATCACCGAGTAGGCGTACTCAAGGAAGGAGCCCTGCATCTCATCGACGACGTCGATGTCCAGGATGCGCTCCTCGAACTCCTCGGGAGGCGGGGACTTCGTACTGCGGCGGGCCATCGCGGCAGGGCTCCTTCGTACGGGTGGTCGGGTTGCTGCCGACCATTGTGGACCGCTCCGCCGACAACCAGGAACTTCGCACGGCCCGGCTCACCTTGCATAAGGTGACTTAGATCTCGACCGTCCGAGCGAAGGGATCCCAATTCCATGGGCCACACGGCCACCCCGCACGAGTCCGTCGGCGGGCTCTCCGCGACCGAGCACAGGCTGGCCAACGGGCTGCGCGTCGTGCTGTCCGAGGACGACCTCACGCCGGTCGCCGCCGTCTGCCTCTGGTATGACGTCGGCTCCCGCCACGAGGTCAAGGGCCGCACCGGACTGGCACACCTTTTCGAGCACCTCATGTTCCAGGGTTCGGAACAAGTGAAGGGCAACGGCCACTTCGAGCTGGTCCAGAGCGCCGGTGGCTCGCTCAACGGCACCACCAGCTTCGAGCGGACCAACTACTTCGAGACCATGCCCGCGCACCAGCTCGAGCTCGCCCTGTGGCTGGAGGCCGACCGGATGGGCACGCTCCTGTCCGCGCTGGACGAGGAGTCCCTGGAGAACCAGCGCGACGTCGTGAAGAACGAGCGTCGACAGCGCTACGACAACGTCCCCTACGGCACGGCGTTCGAGAAGCTGACCGCGATGGTCTTCCCCGAGGACCACCCCTACCACCACACCCCCATCGGCTCGATGGCCGACCTGGACGCCGCCTCGCTGGCCGATGCGCAGGAGTTCTTCCGCACCTACTACGCGCCCAACAACGCCGTCCTGGCCGTCGTCGGCGACATCGACCCGGACGAGACCCTCGCCTGGGTCGAGAAGTACTTCGGCTCCATCCCGTCCCACGAGGGCAAGCGCCCGCCGCGCGACGGCACCCTGCCGGACGTCATCGGCGAGGAGGTGCGCGAGCTGCTCCGCGAGGACGTGCCGGCCCGCGCCCTGATGGCCGCCTATCGGCTGCCCCACGACGGCACCCGCGAGGGCGACGCCGCCGATCTGGCGCTCACCGCCCTGGGCGGCGGCGAGTCCTCCCGTCTGCACAACCGGCTGGTGCGGCGCGACCGCACCGCCGTGGCCGCCAGCTTCGGGCTGCTGCGGCTGGCCGGCGCGCCCTCGATGGGCTGGCTGGACGTCAAGACCTCCGGCGACGCCGAGGTCGCCGAGATCGAGGCGGCCGTGGACGAGGAGCTGGCGCGGTTCGCCGCCGAGGGCCCCACCGCCGAGGAGATGGAGCGCGCGCAGGCCCAGTTGGAGCGCGAGTGGCTGGACCGGCTGGCGACGGTCGGCGGCCGCGCGGACGAACTCTGCAAGTACGCTGTGCTCTTCGGCGACCCCCAGCTCGCTTTCACCGCCGTGCGGCGCATCCTGGAGATCACCCCGGACGAGGTCCGCGAGGTCGCCGCCGCCCGGCTGCGCCCGGACAACCGCGCGGTGCTCGTCTACGAGCCGACCGCGCCGGAGTCCGAGGACGCGGACTCCGACGCCGAGACCGAAGCCGACACCGAAGGGGCGGACAAGTGACGGACGCCACCACTCCCACCATGCGGTTGCACGCCCAGCCCTCCGCCGGGAAGCCCAGGCCCTGGGCGTTCCCCGCGCCCGAGCGCGGCAGCCTGCCCAACGGGCTGACCCTGCTGCGCAGCCACCGCCCCGGCCAGCGCGTCATCGCCGTCGAGGTCAACCTGGCCGCGCCGCTCGCCGCCGAGCCGGCCGACCAGGAGGGCGTGGCCACGATCATGGCCCGCGCGTTCTCCGAGGGCACCGACCGGCACACCGCCGAGGAGTTCGCCGCCGAGCTGGAGCGCTGCGGCGCCACGCTGGACGCGCACGCCGACCACCCGGGCGTGCGCGTCTCGCTCGAAGTCCCGGCCTCGCGCCTGGCGAAGGCGCTGGGCCTGCTTGCCGACGCGCTGCGCGCCCCCGCGTTCGAGGACAGCGAGATCGAACGGCTCGTGCGCAACCGCCTCGACGAGATTCCGCACGAGCTGGCCAACCCCGGCCGCCGCGCCGCGATGGCGCTGTACGACGCGCTGTTCCCCGCCGAGTCGCGGATGGCCCGGCCCCGGCAGGGCACCGCGGAGACCGTCGAGCGCATCGACGCGGCGGCGGTGCGCGCGTTCTACCAGGCGCATGTGCGGCCGGCCTCCGCCACGGCCGTCGTCGTCGGCGACCTGACCGGCATCGACCTGGACGCGGCGCTGAAGGACACCCTGGGCGCCTGGACCGGCCCCGCCGCCGCCGAGCCGGTGTGGGCGCCGGTCAGCGCGGACGACACCGGCCGGGTCGTCATCGTCGACCGGCCCGGCGCGGTCCAGACGCAGTTGCTCATCGGCCGGGTCGGGCCCGACCGGCACGACCCGGTCTACCCGGCCCGGCGGCTGGGCGTGTACTGCCTGGGCGGCACGATCACCTCGCGCCTGGACCGCGTGCTGCGCGAGGAGAAGGGCTACACGTACGGCATCCGGGCCTTCAGCCAGGTGCTGCGCTCCCGCGCGGACGGCACGGGCGCCGCGCTTCTGGGCATCCGCGGCTCGGTGGCCACCGATGTGACGGGCCCCGCGCTCGCGGACCTCTGGCAGGTCCTGCGCGACCTCGCCGCGGGCGGCCTGACCGACGAGGAGCGCGACGCCGCCGTCCAATACCTGGTCGGCGTGGCGCCGTTGAGCTTCGAGACCGCCGCGGCCGTCGCCGGCACCCTGGCCGACCAGGTGGAGGAGGAGCTGCCCGACGACTACCAGGCGCAGCTCTACGCCCGGCTGGCCGGGACGGGGACGGTGGAGGCGACCGCGGCCGTGGTGCGCGCGTTCCCCGCCGACCGGCTGGTGACCGTTCTGGTGGGCGACGCCGAGCAGATCGCCGACCCGGTGCGGGAGCTCGGCATCGGCGAGGTGACGGTGGTGCGCGGCTAGCCGCGCACCGCTCGGCCGGTGCCCCCGGGCCGCCGCCCGGGGGCACCGCCGCGATGTCCGAATCTGTCGCCCGACCTCCGCAGGGCTTCCGGGTTTACGGCCGAAAAACGCTCTCTTTTAGGGGGGCGCTATCGGCATTCCCGCGTTTTTGCCATACAGTTCGGTTCAGTGACCCGGTAGTAATGCGACAGGGCGACGCCGGCTTGGCTGTGGGGGTTTGTTCATGCGTATCTCCGCGCACACGGTATGCACGGCGATCCGTGACGACATTGTGAGCGGAGTCCTGCCGCCGGGCGCCCGGCTGGCGGAGGAGCAGCTCGCCCAGCGCTACGGGGTCTCCCGGGTGCCGGTGCGCGAGGCGCTGCGGACGCTGGAGTCCGAGGGGTTCGTGGTCTCACGCCGGCACGCCGGTGCCTGTGTGGCCCAGCTCGGGGACCGCGAGGCAGCCGATCTGCTGGACATAAGGGCGCTGTTGGAGCCGCTGGGCGCGGCGCGCGCGGCCCAGCGGCGCACCGAGGCGCACCTCAAGGTGCTGCGCGGGCTCGTCCGCCTCGGGCGTCAGCGCGCAGGCCAGGGGCAGGAGGCGGACCTGCGCTCCCTCGGCGACTGGTTCCACGAGACGGTGGCCCAGGCGACGTGCAGCCCCGGACTGACCGCGCTGCTGGTGCAGTTGCGGCGCAAGATCACCTGGCTGTACACGGGGGAGCCGGTCTCCCGCGCCGTGGTGCTGTGGCAGGAGCGGGGCGCGCTGGTGGACGCCATCGCGCGGGGCGACGCGGAGCGCGCCAGGGCGCTGGCCGCCGCCCAGCTCGAACGGGCCGTTCCGGCCCGCCGGCAGTTCCGGTCGGTGGCTGTGAGAAGCCCGAAACCTGCCGTAAACACAGTGCGCGGCCAGATTTAACCTCGGCCGTATACACCTGAGTATTAGCGTCTGGAATTCCGCCGTCGGAATCGAGGCCGGGAATTCTGCTGCCCGGAATTCCCGGCCGTCCGGAGTGGATTCTTCACACAGTTTCCGGGAGCTCCTCAAGACCTTCGGAAACGAGCTTCGCCAGGCGGTCCAGCGCCGCCTCCGCGGCCTGAACGTCCTCGGCCGGCGACGACAGGACGATCTCCTCGCCGCCCTCCGCCCCCAGGCTCAGGACGGCCAGCATGGACGCGGCGTTGACGGGCGTGCCGCCCTTCTTGGCGATGGTCACCGGCACACCGGCGGCCGTCGCGGCACGGACGAAGATCGAGGCGGGACGGGCGTGCAGCCCTTCGGCCCAGCCGATGGAGACGCGGCGCTCGGCCATGGTGGTGCCCTCCGGGTTGGAACGGGATATGAACTGGTGGCCGCGGACGGCAGGCGCCGAGCCTCCCGTCCGGACACGCTCAACCGTACGCTGAACCCATGCGGACCCCCGCCCAGCCTCCCTACCCGGCCCACTGGGAAGCCGACGTGGTGCTGCGCGACGGCGGCACCGCGCACATCAGGCCCATCGCCCCGGCGGACGCCGACCGGCTGGTCAGCTTCTACGAGCGGGTCTCCGACCAGTCGAAGTACTACCGCTTCTTCGCCCCCTACCCGCGGCTCTCCGACCGCGACGTCCACCGGTTCACCCATCACGACTACGTGGACCGCGTCGGGCTCGCGGCCACCGTGGGCGACGAGTTCCTGGCGACCGTGCGGTACGACCGCGTGGACGAGGAGGGCCGCGCCGCCTCCGCGCCCGCCGACCGGGCCGAGGTCGCGTTCCTGGTCCAGGACGCCCACCAGGGCCGCGGCCTGGCGTCCGCGCTGCTCGAACACATCGCGGCCGTCGCCCGCGAGCGCGGGGTCCGCCGCTTCGAGGCGGAAGTGCTGCCCGCCAACAGCAAGATGATCAAGGTGTTCACGGACGCCGGCTACTCGCAGCGCCGCAGCTTCTCCGACGGTTCCGTGCACCTCACGCTCGACCTGGAGCCCACCGCCGAGTCCCTCGCCGTGATGCGCGCCCGCGAGCAGCGGGCCGAGGCCCGGTCCGTGCAGCGGCTGCTCGCCCCCGGCAGCGTCGCCGTGCTCGGCGTCGGCCGCCGCCCCGGCGGCACCGGCCGCTCGGTGCTCGCCGGACTGCGCGCGGGCGGCTTCCCCGGCGAGCTGTACGCGGTCAACGCCGCCCTGCCGCCCGGGCAGGCCGAACTCGACGGGGTGCCCGCCTACCGTTCCGTGCGCGCCATCGGCGCCCCCGTCGACCTCGCCGTCCTGGCCGTCCCCGCCGCGCGCGTCGCCGGGGCGATCGCCGACTGCGGCGAGCACGGCGTGCAGGGCCTCGTGGTCCTGGCCGACGGCCACACCCGCGAGGAGCAGCGCGAACTGGTGCGCCTCGCCCGCTCGTACGGCATGCGTCTCATCGGGCCCAACGCGTTCGGCGTGATGAACACCGCGCCCGGCGTCCGGCTCAACGCCAGCCCCGCGCCGCGCCTGCCCCCGGCCGGGCGGATCGGCCTGTTCACCCAGTCCGCGGCCATCGGCATCGCCGTGCTCAACGAGCTGGAACGCCGTGGCGCGGGCCTGTCCACGTTCCTCTCCGCCGGCAACCGCGCCGACCTCTCCGGGAACGACGCCCTCCAGTACTGGGACGAGGACCCGGCCACCGGCGTGGTGCTGATGTACCTGGAATCCGTCGGCAACCCGCGGAAGTTCACCAGGCTCGCCCGGCGCACCGCCGCGGCCGGCACGCCCGTCGTCGTGGTCCGCGGCGGCCGGCACAGCGGCGGCCTGCCGCCGCACGGCCACGCCGTCCCGGTCGGCCGCACCCCGGAAGCCACGGTCTCCGCGCTGCTGAGCCAGGCCGGGGTGATCGAGGCCGGCACCGCCACCGAACTCGTCGACACCGGGCTGCTGCTCGCCCACCAGCCGCTGCCCCCGGGCCCGCGCGTCGCGGTCCTCGGCAATGCCGAGGCGCTCGCGCTCGTCGCCCACGACGCCTGCCGCGCCCAGCGGCTGAGCCCGCTCCCGGTGGCCGACCTCGGCCCGGCCGCCGGCCCGGACGACTACCGGCGGGCGCTGGCCGCTGCCCTCGCCGACCCGGGCACCGATGCCGTCGTGGTCACCGCCGTGCCCACCGTCGCCGAGGAGACCCCGGCCGAGGCCGACCTGACCGACGCGCTGCACGCCGCGGTCACCGGCGCCAAGGGCGACAAGCCCGTGGTCGTCGCCCACCTCGCCCTGGAGGGGCTCGCCGCCGCGCTCAGCGCCCGGGGCATCCCCGCCTACCCCTCGGCCGAACGTGCCGTCCGCGCCCTCGCGCACGCCGTCCGGCACGCGGAGTGGCGGGCCCGGGCCGCGGCGCCCGGCCGGGTCCCGGAGTTCGACGACATCGACGAACCGGCCGCCGCCCGGCTCCTCTCCGACGGCGTCGGCCCGGCGGCCGGCCGGCCCGCGTCCGTCACCCTGGCC
This sequence comes from Streptomyces litchfieldiae, assembly GCF_031845365.1. NCBI lineage: Bacteria > Bacillati > Actinomycetota > Actinomycetes > Kitasatosporales > Streptomycetaceae > Streptomyces > Streptomyces litchfieldiae. The sequence goes on along the minus strand of NZ_JAVREL010000022.1, from coordinate 63,644 downwards.
CCCGGGGCGGCCCGCGCGCTGCTGGCCGCCTACGGCGTCACCGTGCTGCCCGCGCTGCCCGCCCCCGACGCGGACACCGCCGCCGCGGCCGCCGGGCGCCTCGGCTACCCGGTGGCGCTCAAGACCACGGCCCCCCACCTGCGGCACCGGCCTGACCTGGGCGGCATCCGGCTGGGCCTGGCCACCGAGGGCGAGTTGCGCCGGGCCCACGCCGACCTGGTCCGCCAGCTCGGCGACCCGGCCGGGCTGCGCCCCGTCGTCCAGGCGATGGCGGCCCGCGGCGTGGACACGGTCGTGCGCGCCACCGTGGACCCCGCCATCGGCGCGGTGCTCTCCTTCGGCCTGGCCGGGCCGCCCTCCGAGCTGCTGGACGATGTCGCCCACCGGATCCTGCCGGTCACCGACCGGGACACCGTCGAGCTGGTCCGGTCGATCCGGGCCGCGCCCATGCTCTTCGGCTGGCGCGGCGCCCGGCCGGTCGACACCGCGGCCCTGGAGGAACTGCTGCTGCGCCTGGGGCGGCTGGTCGACGACCACCCCGAAATCGCGGCCGTCGAGCTGGAACCGGTGGTCGTCGCCCCGCGCGGGGCGACCGCCCTGTCCGCGACCGTGCGCGTGGCGCCCCCGCCGCCGCGCGCGGATCTGGGCCCGCGCCGTCTCCCGGCCTACTGACCCCCGAACGGCCCCTCCGGTGTCGGAGCGGCCCCGTAAGATGGCCCCATGGCGAAGACCGGTACGACGTCCCAGGGGCTGCGGGAGGCGATCGAGCGCAGCGGCTACTACCCGGCGCTGGTCGCCGAGGCGGTGGAGGCCGCCGTGGGACGGGAGTCCGTCGTCTCCTTCCTGGTTCACCAGGAGACGACGTTCGACAGCAATGAGGTACGCCGGCATGCCACGGTTCTGGTGCTGACCGGTACGCGTTTCATCGTCAGCCACACCGACGAGCAGTCCGCGGACAGTTCCGCGCCGGCGCCGTACGCGACCACCTCCACGGAGTCGGTGAAGCTCTCGCGCATCTCCTCGGTGGTGATCAGCCGCGTCGTCGCCGATCCCCAGTCGTACACGCCGGGCACGCTGCCCCGGGAGGTCGTCCTCACCATCGGCTGGGGCGCCGTCTCCCGCATCGACATGGAGCCCGCCGGCTGCGGCGATCCCAACTGCGAGGCGGATCACGGCTACACCGGCTCCACCACCGCCGACGACCTCTCCCTGCGGATCAGCGAGGCCGGCGACGGACCCGAAACGGTGCGCCGCACGCTGGAGTTCGCCCAGGCGCTCTCCGAGGCGACGGCGGTGGCCGGCAGGTGACGCACCCCCGGTCATGGGGGTCGCCGCAGGGCGCGCCTCCCGGCGGCGGGCAGGTGCCCCCAGCCCCGGCGCAGGACCCCGTGCCCCTCGATCCGCGCGAGGCGCCCGCGCCGCGTTACGGGTCGGCCTCGCTCGCCGATGTGCTGCCCGCCGTGGCGGCGGGCCTCGGGGTGCCGGCCCCGGTCACCTTGCTCCACCTGCCGCCCGCCGACCGCGTCTGTCTCTTCCTCGTCGACGGCCTCGGCTGGGAGGCGCTGCGCGCCCACCCCGAGCAGGCCCCGTTCCTCACCTCGCTGCTGCACACCTCCAGGGCGGGCGCGGGCGAGCCCATCACCGCCGGTTTCCCCGCCACCACGGCGACCTCGCTCGCCTCCGTCGGCACCGGCCTCGCGCCCGCCGCCCACGGCCTGGCGGGTTACAAGGTCCTCGATCCCGCGACCGGCGAGATCATGAACCAGCTCCGCTGGGACCCCTGGACCGACCCGGGGCTCTGGCAGCCGTATCCCACGATCTTCCAGCGGGCCCACGCCGCGGGCGTGGCCGCCGCCCAGGTCACCGCCCCGCACTTCGAGCGCACCCCGCTGACCCGGGTCGCACTGTCCGGCGGCACGTTCCTCGGCCGGCTCGACGCGGGGGAGCGCATGGACCTGGCCGCGCGCCGGCTCGCGTCCGCCGACCGCGCCCTCGTCTACACGTACTACGCCGAGCTGGACTCCATCGGCCACCGGCTCGGGGTGGCCTCGGCCGCCTGGCGCGAGGAGTTGCGCTATGTGGACGGGCTGGCCCGACGGCTGGCCGAGCAGTTGCCGCCGCGTTCGGCGCTGTACATCACCGGCGACCACGGGATGGTCGACGTGCCGGAGACCCCCGAGGCCCGGTTCGACTTCGACGAGGACTGGGAGCTGCGGGCGGGCGTGGCCCGGCTCGGTGGCGAGGGCCGCGCCCGCCACCTGTACGCGGTGCCCGGCGCCGCGGCCGACGTGCACGCCGTCTGGCGCGAGGTGCTGGCCGACCACGCCTGGGTGGTGACCCGCGACGAGGCCGTGGAGCTCGGCTGGTTCGGGCCGCCGGACGCCGGCATCGAGTCGCGCGTGGCCTCCCGCGTCGGCGACGTCGTGGTGGCGATGACGGGTGTGGCCAGCGTGATCGCCAGCGTCAGCGAGCCGGGGGAGTCCGCCCTGATCGGCATGCACGGATCGGTGACGCCCGCCGAGCAGTTGGTCCCGCTCCTCGAAGTACGCACCTGACGCACCCCCGAAGCCCTCGCACCGACCTGGAGTTCCGTTACCTTGGCCGAACTCGCCTTCTTCTCCGGCACCATGGACTGCGGCAAGAGCACGCTCGCCCTGCAGATCCAGCACAACCGCTCGGCCCGGGGCCTCACCGGCCTGATCTTCACCCGCAACGACCGGGCGGGCGAGGGCCGGCTCTCCTCCCGGCTCGGCCTGGTGACCCACGCCGTCGAGGCCGACGAGGACTTCGACTTCCACGCCCACCTGGTCAAGTACCTCACCGCGGGCGCGCGGGTGGACTACGTCATCGCCGACGAGGCGCAGTTTCTCTCCCCGGAGCAGGTCGACCAGCTCGCGCGCGTCGTGGACGACCTGGGCATCGACGTCTTCGCCTTCGGCATCACCACCGACTTCAGGACCCGGCTCTTCCCCGGATCCCAGCGGCTGATCGAGCTGGCCGACCGGGTCGAGGTGCTCCAGGTCGAGGCGCTGTGCTGGTGCGGCGCCCGGGCCACGCACAACGCCCGGACCGTCGGCGGCCGGATGGTGGTCGAGGGCGCGCAGGTGGTGGTCGGCGACGTGGGCGCGGGCGACGAGGTCGGCTACGAGGTGCTGTGCCGCCGTCACCACCGCCGTCGGCTGACGGCCGCCGCGGCGGGCGCCGGGGCACTGTCCCCCGACGTGCTCCCCGCCGACGGCGTCCCCCAGCCCGTTCCGGTCCCCCGGCGACAGAGCTAGGCCCGCCGGGGGACCGGCCGGATCAGCGCTTGGCCGGGTGGATCACGGCGAACGGCGCGCCCTCGCGGTCGGCCACCGCCGCCCAGCGGCCGAAGGGGGAGTCCTCCGGCTCGCCGAGCTGCCGCCCGCCCAGCGCCCCGATGCGGCTCAGCGTTGCCTCCACGTCCGGCACCGAGAAGTACGTGAGCCAGTGCGGGCCGCGGTCGTGCGGCAGGGCGTGGCCCACCCCGCGGATCCCGGCGACCGGACGCCCCTGGAGACGCAGCGTCAGATAGTCGCCGTCCTCGGGAAGCGCCGGCTCCGGCATGGCCTCGTATCCGAAGACCAGCGAATAGAACTTGCTGACGGCCGAGGTCTCGACCGTGATCAGCTCGTTCCAGTCCGCGGCCCCCGTGCCGCCGGTGAACGGCCCCCGCCGGCGCGGTCCGCCCTCCCAGAGGCCGAACGCGGCCCCGGTCGGGTCGGCGGCGATGGCCAGCCGCCCCACCTGCTCGACGTCCAGCGGCCCGACCGCCACCGTGCCTCCGCACTCGCGGATCGTGGCCGCCGTCGCGTCGGCGTCCCGCGTGGCGATATAGGGCAGCCACGCCACCGGACGCCGCACACCCTGCGCGATCTCACCGAGTCCCGCCACCGGGTACCCGTCCCGCAGCGCCCGCACATAGGGGCCCAGTTGAGACGGACCCTCCTCGAACTCCCAGCCGAACAGCTCGTGATAGAACTCCTGGCTAGCGGCCAGGTCGTGCACCATCAGACTCACCCAGCGATGTGTTCCGGAAACTGGCGGACTCGCTGCTTCGGTCATCCTTCTCTTCTCTCCTCAGACCATCGCGCCACTGCCGTTGCTCGCCCTCACGAGTCTCCCCCGGTGTGCCGGGGAGAATGGGCCCATGACAGCAATGATCTCGGGACCCGAACTCGCCTCCGCACTCGGCCCCGGCGCGCCGCCGGCCGAGCGGCCCGTTCTGCTGGACGTGCGCTGGCAGCTCGGCGGCCCGCCCGGCCGCCCCCAGTACGCGGCGGGTCATCTGCCCGGCGCCGTCTATGTGGACCTGGAGACCGAGCTCGCCGGGCCGCCCGGGAGCGGCGGGCGGCACCCGCTGCCGGACCCGGAGATCTTCGGCACCGCGATGCGCCGGGCCGGGGTATCGCACGGACGTCCGGTGGTGGTGTACGACGGCGGCCAGGGCTGGGCCGCCGCCCGTGCGTGGTGGCTGCTGCGCTGGGGCGGGCACCGGCGGGTGCGGGTGCTGGACGGCGGGCTCGCCGCGTGGGAGGGCGAGCTGACCACCGAGGAACCCCGGCCCGCCGAGGGCGACTTCGTTCCCCTGCCCGGCGGGCTGCCGGTCCTGGACGCCGACGGCGCGGCCCGGCTGGCGCGCAGCGGTGTGCTGCTGGACGCCCGGGCGGAGGCGCGGTACCGCGGCGACGAGGAGCCGATCGACCCCGTCGGCGGGCACATCCCGGGCGCGTTGTCCGCGCCCACCACCGAGAACGTGGCCCCCGACGGCCGGCTGCGCCCCCCGGCGGAGCTGGCGGACCGGTTCTCCCGACTGGGCGCGGTGCCGGGGGCGGAGGTCGGCGTCTACTGCGGCTCGGGCGTGTCCGCGGCGCACGAGGTGCTGGCCCTGGCCGTGGCCGGGGTCGAGGCGGCGCTCTACCCCGGCTCCTGGAGCGAGTGGACCGCCGACCCCGGGCGCCCGGTCGCCCAGGGCCCGGAGCCGGGCTGAGCCCGGGAGCCGGCCGGCTAGTCCTTCTTCTTGCGCCGGGTGCCGAAGACGATCTCGTCCCAGCTCGGCACGGCCGCCCGGCGCCCCGGCCGGACGCCGTCCGCCTCGGCCTGCCGGTCCGTGCTGCCCGTCAGCCGCTCGCGGTGGCCGCCCACCGAGCGCGGCATCAGCACGTCCGCGTACGTGGACCCCGCGCTGGCCGCCGGGGCCGGACCGCCCCGGGCCGCCGCGTCGTCGTCCTCCTGCTCCTCCACGGGGCCGGCGGACGCCGCCGGCGGTCCGGGCTGCTCGGGAACGATCAGATCGCCCCGGAAGCTGGGCACGGCCTCCAGCAGGCTGGTCAGCGAGTCCGTCTCGCCGTCCGAGGCAGAACGGGGCGCCGGTGCCCGGTCCGCCCGCTCGCCGTCGCGCGGCAGCCGCGCGATCCGCGGCACGAACGGCGTGCTGGGCTCCGGCGTGTCGTCCGTCTCGCCCAGCAGGGCCCGCGCCTCGTCGTCCACCGCCTGGACCAGGCGGCGCGGCGGGTCGTACGTCCAGCTCGCCGAGTGCGTCTCACCGGCGACCCGGTAGACCAGCAGCACCTCCCAGGTGCCGTCGTCCCGCCGCCAGGAATCCCAGCGCACCGCGTCCTTGTCCGCGCCGCGCAGCAGCAGCCGCTCGGCCACCGCGTCCCCGAGCTGCGGACCGGCCGTCTCGCCGGGCCGCCGCACGGGCGTCTTGCGCGCCCGCTCGGCCATGAACGCCCGCTCGGCCAGCACCGGACCCTCGAAGCGGCGCACGCGCTCCACGGGGATCCCGGCGAACTGCGCCACCTCTTCCGCGGTGGCCCCGGCTCGTATGCGGGCCTGGATGTCGCGCGGCCGCAGGTGGTTCTCCACCTCGATCTCGATCTGGCCGAGCCGGGCCCTGTCGTTGCGCACGGCGGCACGCAGCCGCTCGTCGATGGGCAGGGTGTACTCCGTGTTGTCGGCAGCCTTGAGCACCAGGCGTGTGCCGTCATTGCTCACGGCCACGACACGCAGTTCGGGCACGAGGACCTCCCGGTGGTGCCTGCCGACGTCACGTACGTCGCTGCTCCCGCTAGACGAGTGTGACTTGCCCGGGCGCAGCCTGCCACAACCTTGCCGACTTGCCCGGCGTGTCGGGCCATGGTCTTGAGCCGCCGTTATGGCACAGTCACCACTTTGCCACGAGTGGTGACCAACGCGAGCGAATTGTGCGCACGTGCGCCACCAGAGGGCCAAGGCCAGGGATTTCACACTACTCCATTAGGGCCACCCGGGTGGGGCGCCGCGCCGCGGAAGTTTTCGCCGGGCAAGGGAGTTGGCCGCGCGCGTCGCCCCTCCCAAGGGGGACAACAGTCACAGAAGACCCCAGAGCGGGAGCTATCTCCGCGCCCCGTGCCGGACTTGCGTGCGAGTCGTGCGAAGAGCGTGCGCGGCGTGGCGAATGGCGGAACCTTGGGCAAAGAATTCGTGGCCGGACGGGAGAGAGTGACCCGGGGCGGTACCCGTCGGTCGCCCGGTGCCGGATGGCAGGATCTACGGACATGGACCGCGCGCTCAATCCGAACCCGTACGACGCCCTTCTGCTTCTCTCCTTCGGCGGCCCCGAGGGTCCCGACGACGTCCTCCCGTTCCTGGAGAACGTCACGCGCGGACGCGGCATCCCGCGCGAACGGCTGACCGAAGTGGGCGCGCACTATCACCTGTTCGGCGGCGTCAGCCCCATCAACGAGCAGAACCGCACGCTGCTGGCCGCGCTCCGCGCCGACTTCGCCGAGCGCGGGCTGGACCTGCCCGTCTACTGGGGCAACCGCAACTGGGCGCCCTATGTCACCGACACCCTGCGGGAGATGGTGCGCGACGGCCGCCGCCGGATCCTGGTCCTGGCCACCAGCGCCTACGCGTCCTACTCCGGCTGCCGCCAGTACCGCGAGGACCTGGCCGGCGCGCTGGCCGCCCTGAAGCGCGAGGGGCTGGACCTGCCGCGCGTGGACAAGCTCCGGCACTACTTCAACCACCCCGGCTTCCTGGAGACGATGACCGACGGCGTGCTCGCCGCGCTGGACCGGCTGCCCGCCGACGTGCGGGACGGCGCGCACCTGGCGTTCTGCACCCACTCCATCCCGGACGCCGCCGCCGACACCTCCGGGCCGCCGGCCGCGCACGGCGCCGGAGGCGCCTATGTCGCCCAGCACCTGGACGCCGCCCGTGCCGTCGTCGCCGCGGTGCGCGAGGCCACCGGCGCCGACCGGCCCTGGGAGCTCGTCTACCAGTCGCGCAGCGGCGCCCCGCACATCCCGTGGCTGGAGCCCGACATCGTCGACCACCTGAAGGACCTGCGCGCCAAGGGCGCCCCGGCGGTGGTCATGGTGCCCATCGGCTTCGTCTCGGACCACATGGAGGTGCTCTACGACCTGGACACCGAGGCGCTGACCGCCGCCGACGAGCTGGGCCTGCCCGCCGTCCGGTCGGCCACCGTCGGCGCGGATCCGCGTTTCGTGGCGGCCGTGCGGGACCTCGTCCTGGAGCGCGCGGCCACCGAGCGGGACGAGTCGCCGCGGCGCCGCGCGCTGGGCGCCCTCGGCCCCAGCCACGACCTGTGCCCGGTGGGCTGCTGCCCCGGCCGCCAGGAGCGGCCCGCCGCCGCGGGCGCCGACAGCCCGTACGCCTGACGGGATCCGGCCGGGGGTCGGGCACTACGGTGGAGACGGTGATCTCGGCCCTCCCCGCACCGCACAAGGAGCACCCCACCGTGTCCGACAGACCCACCGCGGATCTCGCCGCCGAACTGCTCGACCTCGCCCTGGAGGCGGCCGGCCGGGCCGGGCGGCTGCTGCGCGAGGGCCGCCCCGCCGACCTGGGCGTCGCGGCCACCAAGTCCAGCCCCATCGACATCGTCACCGAGATGGACGTGGCCGCCGAGAAGCTGATCACCGGCTTCCTGTCCGAGCGCCGTCCGGAGGACGGGTTCCTGGGCGAGGAGGGCGGCACCAGCGACGGCACCAGCGGCGTGCGCTGGATCATCGACCCGCTGGACGGCACGGTCAACTACCTGTACGGCCTGCCCCAGTGGGCGGTCTCCATCGCCGCCGAGGCCGACGGCGAGGTGGTGGCCGGCGTGGTGGCCGTGCCGATGCGCGGCGAGACCTACCGCGCGGTGCTGGGCGGCGGCGCCCACCGGCTGACCGAGGGCGGTGCCGTCGAGCCGTTGCACACCCGGCCGTCGCCGCCGCTGGACCAGGCGCTGATCGGCACCGGCTTCAACTACGTGGCCACCACGCGCACCGCGCAGGCCGCCGTCGCCCTGCGGCTGATCCCGCGGGTGCGCGACATCCGCCGTTCCGGCTCCGCGGCCATCGACCTGTGCGACGTGGCCGGCGGCCGGCTGGACGGCTTCTACGAGCGCGGGCTGCACCCCTGGGACCTGGCCGCCGGGGACCTCATCGCCCGCGAGGCCGGCGCCCTGACCGGCGGCCGGGTGGGGCAGCGCCCGGACGGCGACCTCGCGGTCGTCGCGACGCCGGGCGTGTTCGCCGAGCTCCAGCCGCTGCTGGACGAGCTGGGGGCCTGGCACGACTGACCCGGGCCGCGCCGCCACCGGGCGGCAACGACAAGGCGCCTCCGGGAGATCCCGGAGGCGCCTTCGGCGAAGCGTCGGACAGCCCTAGCCGACGTGAACGCCGTGCTCCGCTGCCAGGCGGCGCAGGTCGTCCAGCTCGGCCTGCTCCACATCCATCGTGAACACATCTCCGGCCTCACGAGCGCGGTGCAGATCGGACTCGGTGTTCTCGATTCGCTGAAGGATTCCAGCGGTGAACGCGTCCAAGGTGCGCCCCCTCGTCTTCGATCGGCGGCACTGGGGGGTGCCGGGGTGGGTGCGGCCACAGCGGGCCCCTCGAACCGGTCGGCAGCGCAGGGGATGGCTTACCGCCTTCAAGGGGGTGGTCGCGGGGTGTGTGGGGCTACTCCCCGGCGATCCGGGGGCGGAAACCTGACCGCAACAGAAAAATCGGGGGTCCTCTCCCGCTCCGCCACTTACCGCTCGTTTACCGGGGGTCGGTGCAGGATGGAGCGGGGGCGGCCGGCCGCCCCCGCCAAGCCTCCCCATGAGAGAAGGACAGATCGTGCGCGTACTCGTCGTCGAGGACGAGCAGTTGCTCGCGGACGCGGTGGCCACCGGGCTGCGCCGCCAGGCCATGGCCGTTGACGTCGTGTACGACGGAGAGGCCGCCATCGAGCGCGTCGACATCAACGACTACGACGTGGTGGTCCTCGACCGCGACCTGCCGCTGCTGCACGGGGACGACGTCTGCCGCCACATCGTCGAGCTGGGCCGGGCGACGCGGGTCCTGATGCTCACGGCGTCCGGGGACGTCAGCGACCGCGTCGAGGGCCTGGAGATCGGCGCGGACGACTACCTGCCCAAGCCGTTCGCCTTCAGCGAGCTGATCGCCCGCGTGCGGGCCCTGGGCCGCCGGGCCACCGCGCCCCTGCCGCCCGTGCTGGAGCGGTCCGGCATCACCCTCGACCCCAACCGCCGCGAGGTGCACCGGGACGGCAGGCAGGTGCAGCTCGCCCCCAAGGAGTTCGCCGTGCTCGAGGTGCTGATGCGCAGCGCGGGCGTCGTCGTCTCGGCGGAGCAGTTGCTGGAGAAGGCCTGGGACGAGAACACCGACCCGTTCACCAACGTCGTGCGGGTCACCGTGATGACCCTCCGCCGCAAGCTGGGCGACCCGCCCGTGATCACCACGGTGCCGGGCGCCGGGTACCGGATCTGAGCCCATGGCCGCTTCCCCGCCCGCCACCCCGCCGATGCCGTCGGCCCCGCCCAAGCCGCAGTGGGACCCGCAGGAGCCGGAGCAGCAGCTCAGTTGGCTGCGGCCCACCATCCGGATCAGGCTGACCCTGCTGTACGGCGGGATGTTCCTGATCGCCGGCGTGATCCTGCTGACGATCATCTATCTGCTGGCCGCCCGCGCCCTGGAGCGCGGCACCGCGCTGCCCTTCGAGTTCGTCGTCCCCAACAGCAATCCCGTGCAGATCTCCTCGCCCGTGTGCCCGGGCCCGTCCGCCCCGCAGGACTTCGGGGAGTGGTTCGAGGGCTGCACGGACCGCCAGCGCGCCAAGGCCCTGGACCAGTTGCTGCGCAGCTCCCTGCTGGCGCTCCTCGGGCTGGCCGTGACGGCCTTCGCCTTCGGCTATGTGATGGCCGGCCGGGTGCTGTCCCCGCTGGGCCGCATCACCCGCACCGCCCGCCGGGTGGCCGGTTCCGATCTGCACCGGCGGATCGAGCTGGACGGCCCGGACGACGAGCTGAAGGAGCTGGCGGACACCTTCGACGAGATGCTCGACCGGCTGGACCGGGCGTTCACCGCGCAGCAGCGCTTCGTGGCCAACGCCTCGCACGAGCTGCGCACACCCCTCGCGATCAACCGGACGCTGCTGGAGGTCCAGCTCTCCGACCCCGAGGCGCCGCCCGAGGTCATCCAGCTCGGCAACACCCTGCTGGCCACCAACGAGCGCAGCGAGCAGCTCGTGGAGGGCCTGCTGCTGCTCGCCCGCAGCGAGAACGAGCTCGTGGACCGCAAGCCGGTGGACCTGGCCGAGGTCGCCGGGCAGGCGATCGAGCAGGTCCGCGGCGAGGCCCGCGGCCGGAGCGTGGAGCTTCGCGGCGAACGGCCCCCGGTGACGGTCCTGGGCAACGGCGTGCTGCTGGAGCGGGTCGCGCTGAACCTGGTGCAGAACGCCGTCCGGTACAACCTTCCGGAGGGCGGCTGGGTCCGGGTGGACACCGAGGCCGGGCCCGGGCGGGCGGTGCTCGTGGTGGAGAATACGGGGCCGGTGGTGCCCGCCTACGAGGTCGATAATATGTTCGAGCCTTTTCGGCGGCTGCGCACCCAGCGGACGGGCAGCGACAAGGGGGTCGGCCTCGGCCTGTCCATCGTCCGCTCGGTCGCGCGCGCCCATGGCGGCTATGTGCAGGCCGAGCCGCGCGAGAGCGGCGGGCTCATCATGCGCGTGTCCATTCCGGTCTGAGGCCGGTCTGAGAGCCCGTCGCGGCGGGAAAGAAGGAGATGTGATCAATCACATACGGGTGCCGCCGAAAGGTGGGCACTCAGCGGTCGCTTCAGGCGTTTTGGCCCGTTAGCGGCCCGATCGGCAGCCGGAATGATCACCTCTTCAGGCGTTCGGTTGGGTGTCGATTGAGTAACACCACTTGATGTGAGGCAAAATCTCCGCCTCGGGTCGGGCACAAAGTCCGACCCCCCGCGCGTTACGTGCGCTGGAGATACCACAGACACCCGGAGGGGGAGAACGAAATGGCAACCGACTACGACACTCCACGCAAGACCGACGATGATGTCAACGAGGACAGCATCGAAGAGCTCAAGGCCCGGCGGAACGACAAGTCGGCATCCACGGTCGACGTGGACGAGTTCGAGCAGGCGGAGGGGCTGGAGCTGCCCGGCGCGGACCTCTCCAACGAGGAGTTGTCCGTCCGGGTGCTGCCCCGACAGGCCGACGAGTTCACCTGCATGAGCTGCTTCCTGGTGCACCACCGTTCGCAGCTCGCCTCGGAGAAGGACGGCCAGCCCATCTGCCGCGACTGCGCGGCGTGAGGCGACCGCCCGGACCCGGCTATGCCACGTCCGGGCGGGCCGCAGCCAGCGCCGCGGCCAGACGGTCGGGCCGACGGGTCGACAGGTAGAGGTAGGGCGTCGGGTCGTCCGGATCGCTGACCTCGACCCGCACCGCCGTCGGGATATAGGCGCGGAGCAGCATATGAGCCCGGGCATCCGCTCGATGAGTGCGCCAGGCGCGCGCCTCGTCGGCGTCGAGAGCCCGGGCCTCGCCCAGGGCCGAGACCGGGATCCTGGCCTGGCCGGCGATCAGCGAGCCGGCCACCACCCGGATCCTGGCCGAGCCGTAGGCACTCAGGCCCGCCCCGGCGAGCGCGCCCCCCACGGCGAGCCCGCCGAGCAGTGCCACCGGCCCCAGCGGCACCAGCGCGATGCCGAGCAGCAGGACCCCCAGCAGTGCCATCAGCCACCAGCTCCGGGGAACGGTCAGTCGCTCGTCGTACGGCTTCATGGCCCAAGCATCGCAGGCTCGCCTCCCGCGCCCTCCGGCGGCGGTAGGGTCTGCACCGTGAGTGCCCCCCTGACCCCAGCCCCGGTGGACGTGCTGATCCGGCGGATCGATCCGGCGGTCCCCATTCCGTCCCGGGCACACCCCGGCGACGCCGGCGTCGACCTGGTGACGACCGAGGCGGCCGAGCTGGCGCCCGGCGAGCGAGCTGTCCTGCCCACCGGCGTTTCGATCGCCCTGCCCGATGGGTACGCCGCGTTCGTGCACCCGCGCTCCGGGCTCGCCGCCCGCTGCGGGGTGGCCATGGTGAACGCGCCGGGCACCATCGACGCCGGGTACCGTGGAGAGATCAAGGTCATCGTGATCAACCTGGACCCGCGGGAGACCGTACGGTTCCAGCCATTCGACCGGATCGCCCAGCTCGTTGTCCAGCGGGTGGAGACGGTGCGGTTTCACGAGGTCGCGGAGTTGCCGGGATCCGCGCGGGCCTCGGGGGGTTTCGGCTCCACGGGCGGCCATGCCGGCACCGACAACCCCTATGCTGCGGTCGGTCCCGGCGGGACTGCCGACCGGAAAGGACAATGACGTGTTCGGACGTCGTCGCAAGCGGAACGAGGAGCCCGAGGACGCGGTAGAGGCCACCGCGGAGGAGGGGACTCCGGAGGACGAGGACGAGCTGCGCCGGGTGAAGCTGGAGCCCGCGCCCCGGCCCGACGGGCCCTGGGACGTGAGCGAGGTCGGCAACCCGGCCGAGGGCCGGGTCGACCTCGGCGGTCTCTTCGTCCCGGGCGTGCAGGGCATGGAGCTGCGCGTGGAGGTCGCGGGGGACGCGATCGTCGCCGCCACCGTGGTCGTCAAGGACAGCGCCGTGCAGCTCCAGGCGTTCGCCGCGCCCAAGCGGGAGGGGATCTGGGGCGAGGTCCGCGAGGAGATCGCCGCCGGCATCACGCAGCAGGGCGGCGTGATCGACGAGATCGAGGGCCCGCTCGGCTGGGAGCTGCGCGCGCGGGTGCCGGTGCAGCTTCCCGACGGCAAGCGGGGCATGCAGGTGGTCCGCTTCGTGGGCGTGGACGGCCCGCGGTGGTTCCTGCGCGGTGTGATCTCCGGCCAGGGCGCGGTCCAGCCGCAGGCCGCCGGCCTGCTGGAGCAGATCGTCCGGGACACCGTCGTGGTGCGCGGCGACGCTCCCATGGCGCCCCGCGACCCGATCGTCCTCAAGCTCCCCCAGGACGCCCAGATGGTGCCCGACGGGGTCAAGCAGGAGAAGGCCGCCGACGACGGCACGACCGTCTCCCGCTTCGCCGGCGGCCTGGACAAGCTCCGCCGCGGACCGGAGATCTCCGAGGTCCGCTGACGCCGTTCGCCCCGGCACACCCCGCCCCCGGCGGCGGGGTGTGTCACCGGCCGGGCGGCCGGGTACTCGACGGCCTCCACCATCCGGGAGGCCGCCATGGGCAGAGGACGGCACGCGCGGACCGGCACCGAGCCGATCACCGCCTACAGCGCGCTGCGGCTGCGGCTGCTGCTGTCCGGGATCTTCCTGCCGTTCTTCCTGATCGTCGCCGTGCTGCTGGCCGTCTGGTGGACCGGCAGTGACGCGAACGACTCCCCGAGCTCCGGCGAACTGGCCGCGTTGACGCTGGCCTGCGCCGTGCTCGCCCTGATCGCGGCCATCGACATCCTCGTGGTCCTGCGCCGCCGCCGCTCCGGCCGCGGCTCCGGACAGCAGCCCTAGGGCCTGTATCGAGTTCCCGCCCGGGCCCGCGACGCCAGTCACGGCACCTCGCCGCTCCCCCAGACTCCGTCTGGGAGGTGCCCCCAGCCGAATCGCGCGAATACGGCCGGGTATGAGCTGCGATCCGGTGCCTTGCTGGGGGTACCTCCCAGGCCCCCAAGGGCCTGGGGGGCACCGCGTCTGACGCCGCGGGCTGATCCGACCGGGAACTCGATACAGGCCCTAGACAGAGGCGCGTCAGCGCGCCGTCAAGCGTGGGGCGTGCCGTATCAGGGCGTCGTCAACGAACGCCGCGGCGCGTCCGGCCGGGGGTTCCCTGAAGGGGTCAGCAACACCGACCCTTTTCGCTCAGGAGTTCCCGATGGCCGATGTGGTCTTCGTCCTGGTCACCGTCGCGGGCTTCGCGCTGGTGGCCCTCGTCGCCCAAGGGGTGACGAAGCTGTGACCGCGGAGAATATCGCCGGACTGTGCGTGGCCGCGGCCCTGCTCGGCTACCTGGTCCTCGCCCTTCTCCTCCCCGAGAAGTTCTGAGCGCGCCGATGAACCGACACGTCGCGGACGTGCTCCAGGTGTCCGCCCTGATCGTGGCGCTGGTGCTCGTGCACCGCCCCCTCGGCGACTACATGGCCGCCGTCTACTCCTCGAAGAAGCACCTGCGCGCCGAGCGCTGGATCTACCGCGCCATCGGCGCCGACCCCGACGCCGAGATGCGCTGGCCCGCCTATCTGCGGGCCGTGCTCGCCTTCTCGGTGGTGGGCGTGCTGTTCCTGTACGCGTTCCAGCGGGTCCAGAACCACCTGCCGCTCTCCCTCGGCTTCGACCCGATCCCGCCGGACCAGGCGTTCAACACGGCCGTCTCGTTCGTGTCGAACACCAACTGGCAGTCCTACTCCGGCGAGGCGGCCATGGGCCACCTCGTGCAGGCGGGCGGCCTGGCGGTGCAGAACTTCCTGTCCGCCGCCGTCGGCATGGCCGTCGCCATCGCGCTGGTGCGCGGCTTCACCCGCTTCCGCACCGGCGAGCTCGGCAACTTCTGGGCCGACCTGGTGCGCGGCACCGTCCGCATCCTGCTGCCGATCGCCGTGCTGGCCGCGATCGCCCTGGTGGCCCTCGGCGCCATCCAGAACTTCTCCGGCACCCAGGAGATCCAGACCCTCACCGGCGCAGGCCAGCACATCACCGGCGGCCCGGTCGCCTCCCAGGAGGCCATCAAGAACCTGGGCACCAACGGCGGCGGCTTCTACAACGCCAACTCCTCCCACCCCTTCGAGAACCCGGACGGCATCAGCAACCTGCTGGAGATCTTCCTGCTGCTGGTCATCCCGTTCTCCCTGCCGCGCACCTTCGGCAAGCTCGTCGGCAGCGTCAAGCAGGGCTACGCCATCGTGGCCGCGATGGGCGTGATCTGGCTGGCCGGCGTCATCGCCGTCACGGTCGTCGAGCACCAGGCCCCCGGCACCGCCTCGCAGCTCGCGGGCGGCTCGATGGAGGGCAAGGAGCAACGGTTCGGCGAGGGGGGATCCTCCCTCTTCGCCGTCTCCACGACCATGACCTCCACCGGCTCGGTCAACTCCTTCCACGACTCCTTCCAGGGCCTGTCCGGCGGCGTGCTGATCTTCGGCATGGTGCTGGGCGAGGTGGCGCCCGGCGGCGTCGGCTCCGGCCTCTACGGCATGCTGATCATGGCCGTGATCGCGGTCTTCATCTCCGGCCTGATGGTCGGCCGCACGCCCGAGTACCTGGGCAAGAAGCTGGGCCCCCGCGAGATCAAGCTCGCCGCCTGCGCCATCCTCATCACCCCCGCGCTGGTGCTGGCCGGCACCGCGCTCGCCATGGCGCTGCCGGACGGCGAGGAGGCGATGACCAACGTCGGGCCGCACGGCTTCTCCGAGGTCCTGTACGCCTACGCCTCCGCGTCCAACAACAACGGCAGCGCGTTCGCCGGATTCGGGGCCAACACCGAGTTCTTCAACACCACGCTCGGCATCTGCATGCTGCTGGGCCGGTTCCTGCCGATGGTGTTCGTCCTCGCCCTGGCCGGCTCGCTCGCCGAGCAGCAGCGCGTTCCCGTCACCGCGGGCACGCTGCGCACCCACAAGCCCCTGTTCGCCGGGATGCTCGTGGCCAGCACCGTCGTCGTCGCGGGGCTGACGTTCTTCCCGGCGCTCTCCCTCGGCCCGCTCGCGGAAGGACTCGCGGCATGACCACCTCAACTCCGCTACGCCCCGGCGCGGAGCCGCGCGCTCCGCGGCCACACAGCCCGGCGGCCAGGGGCCGGGTCGCCCATGGCGTGTTCGATCCCCGCCTGATGTGGGCGTCGATGCCGCAGGCCCTGCGCAAGTTCGACCCGCGGCTGATGGTCAAGTCGCCGGTGATGTTCGTCGTCGAGATCGGCTCGGTGGTCACCACCGTGCTGGCCGTCACCGACCCCGGCGACTGGTTCGGCTGGACGATCGCCGCCTGGCTGTGGCTGACCGTCCTGTTCGCCAACCTCGCCGAGGCCGTCGCCGAGGGCCGCGGCCGGGCCCAGGCCGACTCGTTGCGCAAGGCGCGCACCGACACCGTCGCGCGCCGGCTGACCGGCGCGGGCGAGGAACGCGTGCCCGGCACGGCGCTGCGCGTCGGCGACCGGGTCGTCTGCGAGGCCGGGGACGTCATACCCGGCGACGGAGACGTCGTCGAGGGCGTCGCCTCCGTCGACGAGTCCGCCATCACCGGCGAGTCCGCCCCCGTGATCCGCGAGTCCGGCGGCGACCGCTCCGCCGTCACGGGCGGCACCCGGGTGCTGTCCGACCGGATCGTCGTGCGCATCACCACCGCGCCCGGCGAGACGTTTCTGGACCGCATGATCTCCCTGGTGGAGGGCGCGGCCCGGCAGAAGACGCCCAACGAGATCGCGCTCAACATCCTGCTCGCGAGCCTGACCATCGTCTTCCTGCTGGCCGTCGTCACCGTCCAGCCGTTCGCCGCCCACGCGGGCGCCGAGCAGTCGCTGGTGGTGCTCAGCGCGCTGCTGGTCTGCCTCATCCCCACCACCATCGGGGCGCTGCTGTCCGCCATCGGCATCGCCGGGATGGACCGGCTGGTCCAGCGCAACGTGCTGGCAACCTCCGGCCGCGCGGTGGAGGCCGCGGGCGACGTGTCCACCCTGCTCCTCGACAAGACCGGCACCATTACCCACGGCAACCGGCAGGCCGCCGAGTTCCTGCCCGCCGCCGGGGTGTCCGAGGCGTCGCTGGCCGAGGCGGCGCAACTGTCCTCGCTGGCCGACGAGACGCCCGAGGGCCGTTCCATCGTGGCCCTGGCCACCGGCCGGCACGGCCGGCCGGCCCGGGACCGCGACGAGGTGCCCGGCGCGACGTGGGTGCCGTTCACCGCCCAGACCCGCATGTCCGGCGTGGACAGCGGCGGGCTGCGCGTCCGCAAGGGCGCCGTCGGCGCGGTCACCGGCTGGGTCGCCGAGCTGGGCGGCACCGTTCCCACCGCGATCCTCGGCACCGTCGAGGCCATCAGCGGCGGGGGCGGCACCCCGCTGCTGGTCGCCGAGGAACGGGACGGCACCGCCCGGGTGCTGGGCGCCATCCACCTCAAGGACGTCGTGAAGGACGGGATCCGGGAGCGGTTCGCCGAACTGCGCCGGATGGGCATCAAGACGATCATGATCACCGGCGACAACGCCCTGACCGCCAAGGCCATCGCCGAGGAGGCCGGCGTCGACGACTACCTCGCCGAGGCCACCCCCGAGGACAAGATGGCCCTCATCAAGCGGGAACAGGCGGGCGGCCGGCTGGTCGCCATGACGGGCGACGGCACCAACGACGCGCCCGCCCTGGCCCAGGCCGACGTCGGCGTGGCCATGAACACCGGCACCTCGGCCGCCAAGGAGGCCGGGAACATGGTGGACCTGGACTCCGACCCGACCAAGCTGATCGACATCGTGCGGATCGGCAAGCAGTTGCTGATCACCCGCGGCGCGCTGACCACGTTCTCCATCGCCAACGACATCGCGAAGTACTTCGCGATCATCCCGGCGATGTTCGCGGTCGCGTATCCGAGCCTGGACGACCTCAACATCATGCGCCTGTCCTCGCCCGAGTCCGCGATCCTCTCGGCGGTGATCTTCAACGCGCTGATCATCGTCGCCCTGGTGCCGCTCGCCCTGCGCGGCGTGGCCTACCGGCCGCTGGGCGCCGACCGGATGCTCCGGCGCAACCTCGGCCTGTTCGGCGTCGGCGGCCTCATCGCCCCGTTCATCGGCATCAAGGCCATCGACCTGATCCTGTCCCTCATCCCCGGCATTGGGTGATCCGTCATGTCCTTCAACCCCCGCACGATGGCCCGGCCCCTGTGGGCCGCGCTCCGGGCGCTGCTCGTCCTCACCGTGGTCACCGGCGTCGCCTACCCGCTGGTGATCACCGGGGTCGCCCAGGCCGCGTTCGACGACCGGGCCGGCGGCTCGATGGTGTCGGCCGACGGCCGGGAGGTCGGGTCGGAGCTGATCGGCCAGACCTGGAACGACGCGCACGGCGACCCGGACCCGCACTGGTTCCAGCCGCGCCCGTCCAACAGCGGGTACGACCCGCTGGCCACCGGCTCCAGCCAGCTCGGCGCCAGCGACCCCACCCTGCTGGAAACGGTCCGGGAGACCCGCGAGGCGGTCGCCGCGTTCAACGGGGTGGCGCCCGAGGACGTGCCGCCCGACGCGGTCACCGGGTCCTCCTCGGCCATCGACCCGCACATCTCGCCCGCGTACGCCGATATCCAGGTGGCGCGCGTCGCCGAGGAGAACGGCCTGCCGCAGGACGCGGTGCGCCGGCTCGTCGAGGACCACACCGAGGGCCGCGACCTGGGCTTCCTCGGTCAGGAGCGGGTCAACGTCCTGCTGCTCAACCTGGCGCTGCGCGAGCTGACGGCGGGCTGAGCCCGGTCACCCGCAGGGGCGCACGCCCACGATGCGGGAGATGAGGAAGTCCTCGCGGTGCCCGGTCTGTTCGCACCAGGCGTACAGATCGGGCGCGTCCAGCTCGATGTCCCGGATGGTGCGCGGGCGGCGCTCGCCGCCCGCGCCCAGGTATTCGATCGCCACCCGGCCGCCGCCGTCGATCGCCCCGGCCAGCAGCCGGATCTGGGGGAGCGGCAGCTTCCCGGCCTTCTCGGCCAGGATGCGCTCGCTCTCGGTGCTGTCGGCCGCCAGCCGGGCGGCGAGGCGCTCCAGATCGGGCGGCGAGCCGCCCCCGGCGGCCGGCCGGCGCGGCGCGGGCAGCGGCCGGGCGCGGGACCGCTCCTGGCGCTCGACGCGGACCGTGCCGTCGGCCGCCGCCGCGACCGGGGCGTAGCCCTCGGCGCGCAGCGCGGACAGCGTCTCGCCCACCGGGATGCGCCCGACGAGCACGGTCGGCGCCAGCCGGCGCAGGCCGAGCCCGGCCAGCCTGCGGTGGTGGAGCACCTCCGTGAGCAGCGCCGGCTCGGTCGCGTGGATCACGCAGGGCGTCGCGACCACCTTCAGCCGGCCGTGCGTGCGCGCGGCGTCGCTGATCAGGTACGTCAGCGGCTGGGGGAGCGGCCCGTCGGTCACGCCCGCCAGCCCCGTCCGGATCGCGTCCGCGGTCCGGCCCGCGTCCAGGGCGCGGCGGATGCTCTCCGCGGTGAACCGCCACACCGAGGCCGTGCCCCGCGACTCGCGCTCGGCGACCGCGTCCAGCAGCCGCTCCAGCCGGGCCGAGGGCGCGCCGGTGACCACCGCCGTCAGATCGCCGCCGATCCGGGCCCGTTCCGTGGCGGCCGGCAGCAGGCGGCGCGCGGCCTCCTCCAGCACCGCCGCGTCGCCGGTGCGCAGCGCGGCGCCCAGCGGGGACAGCGCGCCCCGGGCCAGCACCCCGAGCCGCCCGGCCTCGCGCAGCAGCGTGCCGAACGGCGGGCTGTCCTCGTCCAGTTCCGCGGCCATCGGCCGGTGCCAGGCCACCACCGCGGCGAGGTCCTCCGGCCGCCGGACGCCCTGCCCCGCCGGCAGCTTCGCCGCGGCGGCCAGCAGCGCGCGGCGGGCCGCCAGCCGGTCGTTGCGCGGCGGTCCCTCACCCAGCGCCGGCAGCACCCGGCCCTCCCGGTCCCGGCCGCGCGAGGG
Organism: Streptomyces litchfieldiae; assembly: GCF_031845365.1. NCBI lineage: Bacteria > Bacillati > Actinomycetota > Actinomycetes > Kitasatosporales > Streptomycetaceae > Streptomyces > Streptomyces litchfieldiae. The sequence goes on along the minus strand of NZ_JAVREL010000022.1, from coordinate 43,686 downwards.
GGTGTCCGGCAGCGTCCACCACGCCCGCAGCAGCGCGGCGGTGCGCGGCGCCGGATCCTGCTCCGTCCAGTCGTCGTAGGCGGCCGTCACCACGAACCGCTCCCCGTCGCGGACCAGCAGCCCCGCCGCGTGCGCGCAGCCCAGCACCAGCCGCGCCGCCTCCTCCTCGCACCCCGCGGTCCGCCCGAGCCGGGTCAGCTCCCGGGCGCCCACGCCGCCGCCCTTCAGCCGGCCGGGCGGCACCGCGGCGCAGGCCGCCAGCACCGCCGCGGCCACCCCGGCGAACGAGTACGCCGCCGCCGCGGCCTCCCGGTCCACCGCCTCCGCCGCGGCCGGTGCCGTCGCGGGGACCGGCGGCACCGGCGTGAACGGCGCCCGCCAGCCCGGGCCGCGCAGCGCGAGCGCCACCTCCGCCGGCATCTGCGGCGGCCCGTAGCCGAAGCGGGCGCGGACCAGCAGCCCCCGGTCGAGCGCCCACCGCAGGCCGGGCCGGGACGACGGCGGGCGCTCGGCCGGCACCTCGCGGCTGTAGCGGTCCAGCAGCTCGCGGGCCGCCGCCGGAGCCGAGGCGGCCAGCGCCGCCACCCGGTCCGGGTCGCGGTGGTGCCGCAGCAGCACGGCCAGCCGCCGGTGCCTGCCGTCCTGCGCCGGCTGGTCCAGATGCGCCAGGATCGACAGCAGCTCGTCGCTCGTCTTCTCGGACAGCAGATCCGCCAGCCCGCGCCCCAGCCCCAGCGGCGCCTGCCAGTTCCGGCGCAGCGGCTCGCACGTGTGCAGCAGCCCGGCCTCGTCCGGCCACACCAGCGCGTACCGCGTCAGCTCGGCCAGCGCCGCGTCCAGCCCCGGCCCGGCGTGCCCCAGCAGCCCGCCCAGCCGCTCGCGCGGCACGCCGTCGCCCAGCGCGGTGAGCGCGGCGATCGCCTCGGCCGCCTGGAAACAGCGCAGCGGCAGCCGGCTCAGGGCCCGCGCCACCGACTGCCGCTCGCCCAGCCGCTCGGCCAGGTCGTCCAGATGGCGCGGCCCCGGCGCCCGGGCCACATCGGGCCGGGCCACCAGGACGTCGCGCAGCCGCGGCACGGACAGCCGGCGCAGCCAGGCGGTCAGCGGGAAGGCGGCTCGCGGGGAGGGGGATGATTCGCTCACTGGAGTCACCTCACCTGTGCGACGGCCCGGGGACAGTGAGTCACCGTACCGGCCGCGACCCGGCGCCAGGGGAGGATCGCGGACAAAGCCAACACCGGGCAACACCCCGGAAAACCCATTTCATACGAGACCCTGACGGGCGCGGGAAGCCCGCTCGCGGAGCGTTTCACCGGAGCGGGACGAGAATGGAGTCATGGCACGACGAGGCAAACTGCGGATCTACCTGGGAGCGGCTCCCGGCGTGGGCAAGACCTACGCCATGCTCTCGGAGGCCCACCGGCGGGCGGAGCGCGGCACCGACATCGTCGTCGCCCTCGTCGAGCACCACGAGCGCCCCCGCACCCAGGTCCTGCTGCACGGCCTGGAGCTCGTGCCGCGCCGCGAGATCCGCTACCGCGACAGCGTCTTCACCGAGATGGACACCGACGCGGTGCTGCGCCGCGGCCCCAAGGTCGCCCTGGTCGACGAGCTGGCCCACACCAACGTGCCCGGCTCCCGCAACGCGAAGCGCTGGCAGGACATCGAGGAGCTGCTGGACGCCGGCATCGACGTCATCTCCACGGTCAACATCCAGCACCTGGAGTCCCTGGGCGACGTGGTGGAGTCCATCACCGGCGTCCGCCAGCGCGAGACCGTGCCCGACGAGACCGTCCGCCGCGCCGACCAGATCGAGCTGGTCGACATGGCCCCCGAGGCGCTGCGCCGCCGCATGGCCCACGGCAACATCTACGCCCCCGACAAGGTCGACGCGGCCCTCTCCCACTACTTCCGCCCGGGCAACCTCACCGCCCTGCGCGAGCTGGCCCTGCTGTGGACCGCCGACCGCGTCGACGCCTATCTGCGGCAGTACCGAAGCGACCACGGCATACAGTCCACCTGGCACGCCCGCGAGCGGATCGTCGTCGGTCTCACCGGCGGCCCCGAGGGCAGCACCCTGATACGCCGCGCCGCCCGCATGGCGGCCAAGGGCTCGGGCGGCGAGATCCTCGCCGTCTACATAGCCAGGGCCGACGGCCTGACCTCCGCCTCCCCCCGCGAGCTGGCCGCCCAGCGCACGCTGGTCGAGCAGCTCGGCGGCACGTTCCACCACGTGATCGGCGACGACGTCCCCGCCGCGCTGCTCGACTTCGCCCGCGGCGTCAACGCCAGCCAGATCGTGCTCGGCTCCAGCCGCCGCAAGACCTGGCAGTACATCTTCGGCCCCGGCGTCGGCGCCACCGTCGCCCGCGAGTCCGGCTCCGACATCGACGTGCACATCGTCACCCACGACGAGGTGGCCAAGGGCCGCGGCCTGCCCGTCGCGCGCGGCGCCCGGCTCGGCCGTTCCCGCATTGTCAGCGGCTGGATCATCGGACTGGCCGGCCCGCTCCTGCTGACCTGGGCGCTGTCCGCGCCCTCGCCCGGCGCCGAGTTCGCCAGCGATGTGCTGCTCTTCCTCTCGGTCACCGTGCTCGCCGCCCTGACCGGCGGCCTGTGGCCGGGACTGGTCTCCGCGACCGTCGGCTCCGTGCTGCTCAACTACTACTTCGCCCGGCCCACCCACCAGTGGACGATCGCCGAGGGCCACAACATCGTGGCCATCGCGGTGTTCTTCGCGATCGCCGTCGCCACCGCCACCGTGGTCGACCGCTCCGCCCGCCGCACCCAGCAGGCCGCCCGGCTGCGCGCCGAGTCGGAGACGCTGACCCTGCTCGCGGGCAGCGTGCTGCGCGGCGACGACACCCTGGGCGCCCTGCTGGAACGGGCCCGGGAGACGTTCGGCATGGAGACCGCGGCGCTCCTGGTGCGCGACCTCGACCGGCGCAAGTGGAGCTGCGTCGGCAGCGTCTCCGTCAAGGACGCCGGCCGCGAGGTGAACGCGCCCGAGGACGCCGACGTGGACGTGCCCATCGGCGACCACACCATGCTGGCGCTGTCCGGCCGGGTGCTGCCCGCCGAGGACCGGCGGGTGCTCTCCGCCTTCGCCGCCCACGCCGCCGCCATCCTGGACCGCCAGCGGCTGAAGGACGAGGCGGGCCGCGCCCACAAGCTGGCCGAGGGCAACCGCATCCGCACCGCCCTGCTCGCCGCCGTCTCGCACGACCTGCGCACCCCGCTGGCCGCCATCAAGGCCAGCGTCTCCAGCCTGCGGTCGGACGACGTGGCCTGGTCGGAGGAGGACGAGGCGGACCTGCTGGAGAGCATCGAGCAGGGCGCCGACCGCCTCGACCAGCTCGTCGGCAACCTGCTGGACATGTCCCGCCTCCAGACCGGGACCGTCGAGCCGCTGATCCGCGAGATCGACCTCGACGAGGTGGTGCCCGGGGCGCTGGGCGGCCTCGCCGACATGAGCGTGGTCGAGCTGGACATCCCCGAGTCGCTGCCGTTCGCCGCCGCCGACCCCGGCCTGCTGGAGCGCAGCGTCGCGAACATCGTGGAGAACGCCGCGAAGTACAGCCCGCCGGACAAGCCCGTCCTGGTCCGGGCCAGCGCGCTCGGCGGCCGGGTCGAGCTGCGCGTCGTGGACCGCGGCCCCGGCGTCCCCGACAGCGACAAGGACCGCATCTTCGAGCCCTTCCAGCGCTACGGCGACACCCCCCGGGGCAACGGCGTCGGCCTCGGCCTGGCCGTCGCCCGCGGCTTCGCCGAGGCGATGGGCGGCACGCTCGACGCCGAGGACACGCCCGGCGGCGGGCTGACGATGGTGCTCACCCTTCCCACGGCACAGCAGCCGGGACAGACGGAACGAGAGGCGACCCATGCACAGGGTGCTCGTAGTTGACGACGAGCCGCAGATACTCCGGGCTCTGGTGATCAACCTCAAGGCCCGCAAGTACGAGGTGGACACCGCGCCGGACGGCGCGTCCGCGCTGCGCCTGGCCGCGGACCGGCACCCCGATGTGATCATCCTGGACCTCGGGCTGCCCGACATGGACGGCGTGCAGGTCATCACCGGCATCCGGGGCTGGACCCGGGTGCCGATCATCGTGCTCTCCGCCCGGCACACCTCCGACGAGAAGGTCGAGGCGCTGGACGCGGGCGCCGACGACTACGTCACCAAGCCGTTCGGCATGGACGAGCTGCTGGCCCGGCTGCGCGCCGCGGTGCGCCGCGCCGAGCCCGGCCCGCCCGGCGAGGACGCCGTGGTGGAGACCCCCGGCTTCACCATCGACCTGGCCGCCCGCAAGGTCCACCGCGACGGCCGCGACGTGCGGCTCACCCCCACCGAGTGGCACCTGCTGGAGGTGCTGATCCGCAACACCGGCCGCCTGGTCAGCCAGAAGCAGCTCCTCCAGGAGGTCTGGGGCCCGGCCTACGGCACCGAGACGAACTACCTCCGCGTGTACATGGCCCAGCTCCGGCGCAAGCTGGAGGCCGAGCCGTCCGCGCCCCGGCACCTGATCACCGAGCCGGGCATGGGCTACCGCTTCGAACGCTGACCGATGAGCCGGTCACGTTACGCTGAAGGCATGACTGCGGAAGGCGGTGGCTGGCTGCGGCGGTTGCTGAAGCGCCCCGAGGCCGGCGACGCCGAGGATCTGACGCCCGCGGCGGAGCCGCCCGACGTCGGCTGCACGCGCATTCGCGACTGCGCCGAGGGCCCGGCGGGCCGCCGCGTGGTGCGGGTGACGGGTACGCTGCGCACCGTGACCGAACGGACCGTGGCCGGCATGCCCGCCCTGCACGCGGAGCTGGACGACGGCTCCGCCTCGCTGGAGGTGGTCTGGCTGGGCAGGCGCGCCATCGCCGGGGTGGAACCGGGCCGTTCGCTGATCGCCTCGGGGCGGATCGCGGTGACACGTGGCCGCCCGGTGCTGTTCAATCCCCGATACCAGCTTCAACCCCGGGAACAGGAGTAGCCGAGTGAACGCACCCGAGCGGGTTCCGGACGAGGTGGACGAGGCGGCGACGCGGGCTGCGTTCTTCGAGGCGTTCGGAGGCGTGCGCGGCATGGTGGAGACCACCGTGCCCGGGCTCGTCTTCGTCCTGAGCTACACCATCAACCGGAGCATCAACGTCTCGGCCGTCGCCGCCCTCAGCCTCTCCGCCGTGCTGGCCGCGGCCCGGCTGATCCAGCGCGACACCGCCAAGCACGCCTTCGGGGGAGTGTTCGGCGTGGCGTTCGGCGCCGTCTTCGCGATGATGTCCGGCGACGCGAAGAACTTCTACCTGCCCGGCATGCTCTACACCCTGGGCCTCGGCGTGGCCTACGTGGTCACCTCGCTGGCCGGCGTTCCGCTGCTGGGGCTGATCCTCGGCCCGGTCTTCCGGGAGAACCTGTCCTGGCGCACCCGCAACCCCAAGCGCAAGATCGCGTACACCAAGGCCAGTTACGTCTGGGGCGCGATCCTGCTCGGCAAGTCCGCGATCACCTTCCCCATCTACTTCTGGGGCGACGCCACCCAGCTCGGCTGGCTGCGGGTGGCGCTCGGCATCCCGCCGTTCCTGCTCGCCGTGTACCTGACCTGGATCATCCTGGTGAAGGCCCCCGCCCCGATCGACGTGATCGCCGAGTGGGAGGCCCGGGAGAAGGCCGAGGCGGAGGCGAAGGAAGCCGCCGAGGCCGTCCAGGCCAAGGGCGCGGCGGAGGCGGCCGAGGCCCCGCCCGGCGCGGCCGGGACCGACGCGGAGCGGACCGGGCCGCCCCGGTAACGCGCCGGCGCCGTCAGCTTCCGGCGTTCCCGCGCGGCGACAGCAGCTCCTCCAACTGCGCCTCCCGCGCGGTCGACGCGACGAAGAGCAGCTCGTCGCCCGCGGCCAGCGCGTCGTCCGGGTCCGGGATCAGCACCCGGGTGCCGCGGATGATCGTGACCAGCGCCGTGTCCTGCGGCCAGGCGACCTCGCCCACGCGCGTGCCCACCAGCGCGGCGCCCTCGGGGAGGGTCAGCTCGACCAGGTTGGCCTCGCCCTGGCTGAAGCGCATGAGCCGCACCAGGTCGCCGATGCTCACGGCCTCCTCGACCAGCGCGGACATCAGGCGCGGCGTGGACACCGCGACATCGACGCCCCACGCGTCGTTGAACAGCCATTCGTTCTTGGGGTGGTTGACCCGGGCGACCACCCGCGGCACGCCGTACTCGGTCTTCGCCAGCAGCGACACCACCAGGTTGACCTTGTCGTCACCGCTGGCCGCGATCACCACCTGGCAGCGCTCCAGCGCGGCCTCGTCCAGGGTGGTGATCTCGCAGGCGTCGGCCAGCAGCCACTCGGCCTCCGGCACCCGCTCCACGGAGACGGCCTGCGGCGACTTGTCGATGAGCAGCACCTCGTGCCCGTTCTCCAGCAGCTCCGCCGCCACCGAACGGCCCACCGCGCCGGCCCCCGCGATCACCACTCGCATGCGGTGCCTCCCTTGTCCGCTTCGACGCCCGCGCGGCGGGGGCACGCGCCGCTCACGCCTCCTCCGGTCCGAGCAGGCACGCGGCCTCGACCTCGGCCACGCGGTCGCTGTACATCATCACGTGCACCAGGTCGCCTTCCTGGAGCACGGTCCCCGCCGTCGGCAGCATCGGCTCGCCCATGCGCGTCAGGAACGCGACGCGCACCCCCGTGCGCTCCTGGAAGGCGCTCACCCGATGGCCCACCCAGGCCGCGGTGACATGCACCTCCGAAAGCTGCACCCCGCCGCTCGGGTCCCGCCACAGCGGCTCGGCGCCCGCGGGCAGCAGCCGGCGCAGCATCTGATCGGCGGTCCACCGGACGGTGGCCACCGTCGGGATGCCGAAGCGCTCGTACACCTCCGCGCGCCGCGAGTCGTAGATGCGCGCCGTCACGTTCTCCACGCCGAACACCTCGCGGGCCACCCGCGCGGCGATGATGTTGGAGTTGTCCCCGCTGCTGACGGCGGCGAAGGCCCCGGCGTCGTGCAGGCCTGCCTCGCTCAACGTGTCCCGGTCGAAGCCGAGCCCGGTCACCCGGCGCCCGCCGAAGCGCGAGCCCAGCCGGCGGAAGGCGGTCGGATCGCGGTCGATGACCGCCACCGAATGGCCCCGTTCCTCCAGGTTCTGCGCCAGGGTCGCGCCGACCCGGCCGCAGCCCATGATCACGATGTGCATAGGTCTCCTTCAGTGCGGACAACGCTACCGGTCACCCCTCGCGCTGTCCGGCGCAGGGGGGCGGGCGGACGTACCGTGAGCCCATGGACCGCACCAAGCGGCTGATCCTCGGCCGTGCCCTGCGCAGCGACGCGCTCAGGGAAACGCTGCTGTACAAACGCATCGCGCTGCCCGTCTTCGCCTCCGACCCGCTGTCCTCGGTGGCGTACGCCCCGGGCGAGGTGCTGCTCATCCTGTCCATCGCCGGTGTGTCGGCCTATCACCACAGCGCCTGGATCACGGGCGCGATCATCCTCCTCATGGTCACCGTCGTCGCCTCCTACCGGCAGACGGTGCACGCCTACCCGAACGGCGGCGGCGCCTACGCGGTGGCGTCCAGCAACTTCGGCCGCCGGGCCGGCCTGACCGTCGGCGGCGCGCTGCTGGTCGACTACGTGCTCACCGTCGCGGTGTCCGTCTCGGCCGGGGTGGACAACCTCGGCTCCGCGGTGGCCTTCGTGGAGGACAACGAGGTGCTGTGCGCGCTCGCCGTCATCGCGCTGCTCATGCTGATGAACCTGCGCGGGGTGAAGGAGTCCGGCACCCTCTTCGCCATCCCCACCTACGCGTTCGTCTTCGCGGTGCTCGCCACCGTCGCCTGGGGGGCGTTCAAGGCGCTCGTCCTGGGCGACACGATGCGCGCCGAGACCGCCGGCTACGAGATCGTGGCCGAGCAGACGAACCTGTCCGCGTTCGCCATGGGGTTTCTCCTGCTGCGCGCCTTCTCCTCCGGCTGCGCCGCGCTCACCGGTGTGGAGGCCATCAGCAACGGGGTGCCCGCCTTCCGCGAGCCCAAGGGGCGCAACGCCGCCGGCACCCTGGCGATCATGGGCACGCTCGCGGCCACGATGTTCCTCGGCGTGATGACCCTGGCCCTGCACACCGACGTGCGGATGGCCGAGGACCCGGCGCGGGACCTGCTGATCAACGGCGAGCCGGCCGGCAGCGGCTACCACCAGGACCCGGTCATCGCCCAGGTCGGCGAGGCCGTGCTGGGCAGCGGGTCGGTGCCGTTCTTCTTCCTGGCCGCCGCCACCGCCCTGGTCCTCTTCCTGGCCGCCAACACCGCCTACAACGGCTTCCCGGTGCTGGGTTCGATCCTCGCCCAGGACCGCTATCTGCCCCGCCAGCTCCACACGCGAGGCGACCGGCTCGCGTTCAGCAACGGCATCGCCTTCCTCACCGTGCTCGCCGCCCTGCTGGTGGTCGCGTTCAAGGCCAACGTCAACCAGCTCATCCAGCTCTACATCGTGGGCGTCTTCGTCTCCTTCACCTTCAGCCAGAGCGGCATGGTCCGGCACTGGAACCGCCTGCTGGCCGGCGAGCGGGACCGCGCCGCCCGCGCCCGCATGCACCGCGCCCGCGCGCTCAACGGCTTCGGCGCCGCGCTGTGCGCGCTGGTGCTCGTCATCGTGCTGATCACCAAGTTCAGCCACGGCGCCTGGGTGTCGCTGGTGGGCATGGCCGGCTTCTACGCGGTGATGACGGGGATCCGGCGGCACTACGACCGCGTCGCCGCCGAGCTGGCGCTGGACATCCCCGAGGAGCGCCTGAGCATGCGGCCCTCCCAGGTGCACGCCGTGGTGCTGGTCTCCAAGATCCACAAGCCCACGCTGCGCGCCCTCGCCTACGCCAAGCTGCTGCGCGCCGACAGCCTGGTGGCGGTCACCATCGCCATCGACCCCGACGAGGCGCGGCGGCTGAAGACCGAGTGGCGGCACCGCCACATCGACGTGCCGCTGAAGGTCCTGGAGGCGCCCTACCGGGAGATCACCCACCCGTTCGTCGCCTTTGTGAAGGAGCTGCGGCGGGCCCACCCCGACGACGTGGTGAGCGTGGTCATCCCGGAGTATGTGGTCGGCCACTGGTACGAGGCCCTGCTGCACAACCAGAGCGCGCTGCGCCTCAAGGCCCGGCTGCTGCTCACCCCGGGCGTGACCGTGACCTCCGTGCCCTGGCAGCTCGACTCCGCCGAGGCCGCCCGGGAACGCGCCCGCCGCCGGCACGAGCTGCGGGCCCCCGGCGCCGTCCGGCGTGGCGCGGGCCACTGGATCCACCGGTCGTAGAGTAGGTCCTGTCCGGTCGGTCTTGTCGGATCAGCCCGCGGCGTCAGACGCGGTGCATCGCAAGGCGCCGGATCGCCACTCGTACTCGGTCGTACTTGGGCGATTCGGTAACGCAGCGAGGTGCCGTGTATGGCGTCGCGGGCCCGGCAAGATCGGCCGGACGGGGCCTGCCGCCCGGCCCACCGCCGCATCCCCCGACCTCCTGGAGCGCCCTCCCATGCCCACCGAAGAATCCTCGCCCAAGGCCGCCTCCCTGGTGGGCCAGGAGTACGAGGTCGAGGTCGGCCCGGTGGCGCACGGCGGGCACTGCGTGGCCCGCACCGGCGAGGGCCGTGTGCTCTTCGTCCGCCACACGCTGCCCGGCGAGCGCGTCGTGGTCCGGGTCACCGAGGGGCGCGAGGACTCCCGCTACCTGCGCGCCGACGCGGTGCGCGTGCTCACCCCGGCCCGGGACCGCATCCCGGCGCCCTGCCCGTTCTCCGGCCCCGGCAAGTGCGGTGGCTGCGACTGGCAGCACGTCAAGCCGGGCGTCCAGCGGCGGCTGAAGGGCGAGGTGCTGACCGAGCAGCTTCGCACGCTGGCCGGGCTCACGCCCGAGGAGGCCGGCTGGGACGGCACCGTGGAGCCGGCGCCCGGCGACAAGGTCCCGGCGGGCGAGGTGCCGGCCTGGCGCACCCGCGTGCAGTACGCCGTCGACGAGTCCGGCCGCGCCGGGCTGCGCCGTCACCGGTCGCACGAGGTGGAGCCGGTGGACTACTGCTTGATCGCTGCCGAGGGCGTGAGCGAGCTGGGCATCGAACGGCGCCCCTGGCCCGGCATGGCCTCCGTGGAGGCCGTCGCCGCCACCGGCTCCAGCGACCGCATGGTGGTGCTCACCCCGCGCCCCGGCGCCCGGCTGCCGCTGGTCGAACTGGACCGGCCGGTGTCGGTGATGCGCGGCGAGGACGCGCGCGGGCACGGCGAGCAGACCCTGCACCGCGTGCACGGCCGGGCGTTCGTCCGGGAGCGGGCGGACGACCGCACCTGGCGGGTGAGCGGCGGCGGTTTCTGGCAGGTCCACCGGGAGGCCGCCGGGGTGCTGGTGGACGCGGTGATGCGCGGCCTGATCCCGCGCAAGGGCGAGACGGCTCTCGATCTGTACTGCGGCGCGGGCCTGTTCGCGGGGGCGCTCGCCGAACGGCTGGGGGAGCGCGGCGCGGTGCTGGGCATCGAGGCGTCCAAGCGCGCCGTGCAGGACGCCCGGCACAACCTGGCCGACTACCCCCGTGTCCGTGTCGAACACGGCACCGTGGGACGGGTGTTGCCGCGCACCGGCATCACCGAGGCCGACCTGATCGTGCTCGACCCGCCCCGCTCGGGCGCGGGCGGCGACGTGGTCCGCCGCCTGGCGGCACTGGGCGCCCGCCGCATCGCCTACGTGGCCTGCGACCCCGCGGCCCTGGCCCGCGACCTCGCGCACTTCCGGACGGCGGGCTATGTGCCCAAGTTCCTGCGGGCGTTCGACCTGTTCCCGATGACGCACCACATGGAGTGCGTGGCGATCCTCCAGCCGGCCGGGAAGTCGGCGTGATCTGAAGGAATGTGAGGCGGAGCAACCGCGACTCGGTGCGGTGGCCCGGCGGGCGCCCACGGCCTGGGCCCTCGCATACACTGCCGAGCCGAGAGCTCGGGGAACCACGGCTCGGGCCGGGGGCCGGTATCCGCCACCACACGGGAGAGGACCGCACTCGTGGAGCCACTGAGGGACGACGACCCGCAGACGATTGGTGGATACACCCTGGTGTGCCGGATCGGCGCCGGCGGCATGGGGCAGGTCTACCTCGGTGAGTCGGCGGCGGGTCAACAGGTCGCTGTCAAGGTGATCAAGGCGTCGATGCTCGATGAGGACAGCCGGGCGCGGTTTCTGCTCGAAGTGGACAGTCTCAAGACGGTCTACGGGCCGTTCATCGCGTCCTTCGTCGCGGCCGACGCCCATGCGGAACAGCCGTGGCTGGCGGTCGAGTTCGTTCCCGGCCCGGACCTGTTGACGTTCGTCACCGAGCAGGGGCCGCTCTCGCTCGTGGAGACGGCCAGCCTCGGCGCCCTGCTCGCCGAAGGGCTCGGCACAGTGCACGAGGCCGGCCTGCTGCACCGCGACCTCAAGCCGCAGAACGTCCTGCTCGCTCCCTACGGCCCCAAGGTGATCGACTTCGGTCTCGCCGTGCTCGCCGAGCGGCGTTCCACCCTGACCGCGACCGGTGTGGTGGTTGGTTCCGTGCTGTGCATGCCACCCGAGCAGGCCCGGGGCGAGCACCGGCTCGACCGCCCCGCGGACGTCTACGCGCTGGGTGCCGTCCTGCTCTACGCCGCCACTGGTCACTACCCCTACACGGGGCCCAGTTGGCAGGCGGTCGCGCTCAGGATCGAGGACCCGGATACTCCGCCCGACCTGAGCGATCTGCCCTCCGAGCTCGAGCCGTTGATCTCCGGGATGCTCGCCCTCGACCCCGCCGGCCGGCCGACGCTGGCCCAGGTCACCGAGCGGCTCGTGCACGTCATCGCTGGCTGCGGGTTGACCGCGGCCCAGGCCAAGCGCCGGCTCACCGACCGCACTCCGACTGTCATAGTGCCCGAGGCGCCTGCTCCGCCCGCGGCGACCGCACTGTTGGAGGGGCGGACCGGCTACACGCCGGCCATGGTGGACGTGGCCGCGCGGGAGGACGACGACGTGCCGCAGGATCAGCGGCCGGGTGCCGGGCCGGACGACGACCGGCCGGACTCCCCTCCCGATGTCGCCCCCGACGGGCCGGACGTGCTGACGCACCGGGGGACGGACGCGCCCCGGTTCGGAGTTCGTTTCTCCGTACCGATGCGGATCGCGGAGCAATTGAGGGCGGCGTACGCGCGTGACGCCCGCTTCTGAACCATGCGGCTCGACCCGGGCAGTCGGCCTGTCCCGTCTCGCCGCGACGCCGGGAGGCGGCGACCGACGCCTGGGGCGCCCGCTGTTCGCGGAGCTCCCGACCTGCGGCGACCTGGGCGACCCCGCCTATCCCTCCCACTCCCCGTGAAACACTTGTCGCGCACTGATTGCGACACTCTTGGCCTGATCGACGGAGGGACGACGGGTGGCACAGCAGGGGGAGACCCGGTATCCGCCAGGCGCACAGATCCTGGTGCGGGACGAGGAATGGCTGGTGCGGACCGCACCCCGGACCGACTACGACGGCGTCAAGATCGAAGCCATCGGCGTCTCGGAGTTCGTCCGTGACGAGGAAGCCGTCTTCTTCACCGGTATCGACACGGTCGAACTCCTGGAGCCGGAGAATACGCGCCTGGTTCCCGACACCTCCTCGTACTTCCGCCGCAGCCGGCTTTTCCTCGAAGCGGTCTTGCGCAAGACTCCCCTCCCGCAGTCCGAGCGCGGCCTGGCTCTGGCCGACCGCTTCCTCCTCGACCCGCTCGCCTACCAGCAGCGCCCTGCGGAGCTCGCGCTGTCGATGCGCAACCTCCAACCGCGCATCCTGATCGCCGATGTCGTCGGCCTCGGCAAGACGCTGGAGATCGGCCTCACCCTCGCCGAGCTCATCCGCCGCGGGCGGGGCGAACGCATCCTCGTCGTCACCCCGCAGAGCGTCCTGGAGCAGTTCCAGCACGAGCTGTGGACCCGTTTCTCGATCCCGCTGGTGCGGCTGGATTCCCTGGGCATCCAGCGAATCCAGCGGGAGATCCCCGCCGGGCGCAACCCGTTCACCCACTACAAGCGCGTCATCATCTCCGTCGACACACTCAAGAACATCGGCCAGTACCGGCACCATCTGGAACGCATCCAATGGGACGCGGTCGTCATCGACGAGTCCCACAACCTGATCAACCAGGGCAGCCAGCGCCGCGCCCTCGCCGAAACCCTCGCTCCGCGCACGGACGCCCTGCTGCTCGCCAGCGCCACCCCGCACAACGGCGACAAGAGGTCCTTCGCCGATCTCATCTCGCTCCTCGACCCGGCGGCCATCGCCGACCCGGACCACTACGACCCGGCCGGCGACCTCGGGCACCTCTTCATCCGGCGCACGAAGATCAGCCCCGAGGTCCGCAACGGCATCGGGACCGAGTGGGCGGACCGCGGTCCCACGCGGTCCCTGCACTGCCCGGCCACCGAAGCCGAGGAACGCATCTTCGCCGAGTTGACCGAGCACTGGCTGCCCGCGCCGCCAAGCAGCACGGAGTTCGGCACCGCGGACCGGGACCGGACCTCGGTCAGTACCGACCCACTGTTCGCCTACAACGTCCTCAAGACGTTCCTGTCGTCCCACGTCGCCCTCGCCGAGACGGTCACCCGCCGGATCGCCGAACTCGGCAAGAGGGCACGAAAGGCCGAGGACGACGGCAAGCGCCCGGACCCCGCGATCGACACGGAACAGGCGGCCCTGGCCCGGCTGCAGAAGCTCACCGCGTCCATGGGCGACGGCAGCGCGCCCGGCGACTCGGCCAAACTGGACGCTCTCATCGCGCAGTTGACGGAGATCGGCGTAGGCCCGCGCAGCGCCACCCGCGCCGTCGTCTTCTCCGAGCGGGTCCCCACCCTCAAGTGGCTGGCCAGGGTGGTCCCCACCCGCCTCGGCTTCCCGGCCGACAAGGACGGGAGCGTGAAGGCCGTACGGCTCATGCACGGCGGGCTCAGCGACGAGGAACAGCGCACGTGTCTGGAGGCATTCGGCCTCGCCGACAACCCGGTACGCCTCCTCTTCACCGGCGATGTCGCCTCCGAGGGCGTCAACCTGCATCGCCAGTGCCATCACCTCATCCACTACGACATCCCCTGGTCCCTGATCCGCATCGAGCAGCGCAACGGCCGTATCGACCGGTATGGGCAGCACCACGAGCCGCAGTTCCGGGCGCTGATCCTCACCTCCTGCCACCCGGGCGCGAAGGACGACCGCACCGTTGCCGAGAAGCTCCTCGCGCGCGAGGAGGAGGCCCACAAGCTGAACGGCACCGCGGAGGCGGAGACCGGCTACTACCGGGCCGACGAGGAGGAACGCCGCCTCATCCGGGAGCTCGTCGAGGGGGGCAGTCTGGAGGACTTCTTCGCAAGTGCGCCCGCCGCGGCCGACACCGACCTCGCCGACCTCTTCGGCCAGGTCGACACGATCAGCGACGTGGAACTGCCGCCGCGCGCCGAGATCCCCTCACTCTTCGGCGGGGACACGGCGGCTTTCGTGGACGCCGCGCTGGCCGAGGTATACGAGGAGCGGGCCGAGACCCTCATCGGCCTGTCACGGAGCGAGGACGCCCAGCAACGCGCCTACTTCTCCCTCTCCCCGGACCAGGCCCCCGACCTCCTGCGCCGGCTCAAGGCCCTGCCGCCCTCCTACCTCAAGGAACAGGGCGTGGCCGAGCGCATGATCCTGACCTTTGACCGCGGCCTCGCCCAGGACAAGCTGGACCAGGCTCGCGACAGCTCGGACACCATGTGGCCCGCGGTCTCGTTCCTCACCGACATCCACCCCGTGGTGGAGTGGCTCACCGACAAGGTCCTCGTGCAGTTCGGGCGGCAGGAAGCACCGGTCATCACCTCGCCGCACGTCACCGACCCCACCTTCCTCATCCAGGGCATCTACTCCAACGCGCTGGGCCGGCCCACCGTCGTGCGGTGGATGGCCGTCCGCACCGAGCCCGGTGCCCCCGTTACGTCCCTGCCGGACGCGCTGCGCGCGGCGAAGGTCGGCCCGGACCTCGCACGCACCGGCGGCCCCCGCGACCTCGCCCACCTCCAGTCGCTGGTTCCGGCGGCGGTCGCGATCGCCCGCGACCACCTGGAGAAGTACAAGGAGCAGTGGGCGGCGCAGATCAGCGGGCCGCTCGCCGAATACCGCACCCGCCTCCAGGAGTGGCGACAGGACGCGCTCCCCGGCGCGAGCGCCAGGCGGGAGCGGCAGATTGAGGAGACGGCCGACGATCAGGCCCACCTGCTCGACCAGTTGAACACCATGGGCCGTCCCCTGCTGCGGGTGCTGGCCGTCCTGGACCGGCCCGCTCCCGACAATGTTCTGGACACGGCGGAGAACTGACGTGACGTACGACTCGCTGGTCAACCACGGCGACTACCTGTCGGCCCACTACCTCGCCGAGGTTCTGCCGAAGGACCTCAGGGCCAAGGACGGCCTTCTCGCCCGCTGGGCCCAGGCCGAGGAGGAGGCGCGGCGCGCGCATGCCGCCGCCGTCGCCGAGGCCAGGCGCACCGGCGCCGACCCCGCCTCCGTCCCGCCCCGCGCGCGTACCCCGCGCGAGGGCCTGCGCGCCCTGCACGGCCCCTACTTCGCGGGCCGCGCCGATTTCGCCCAGGACGCCGCGGCGCTCGCCGAACCGGACGCGCCCGTCCCCGCCGGCTGGGGCAAGCGGCTCACCGAGCTCCACCTCGCCACCCTGCGCGCCCTCGGCTACGCCGCCGCCCACGAGCAGCCCGTCACCGTTCACCGCGCCGGACACGACTACACCGTCCAGGCCGCGCACGTCGAGCCCGGCCTGATCGCCGTCTCCTGCGGCTGGACCGCCCAGCCGGACGCCGCCCTCGACCCCGACGGCGCGGGCCGCCTGCTGCACCCGGTGGCCCTGGAAGCGTCCGGCATGCTCTCCGATGGGAAAGCTCTCGCCGACTTCCTCTTCGAGTGCGAGGAGCCGCCCCGTTACGTTCTGCTCCTCGTCGGCGGCGTCATCGTCCTCGGCGACCGTCTCGCCTGGCACGACGGCCGCTATCTCGCCGCCGACCTGGACGCCGCCCTGAACCGTCGCGATGACCGCAACGGCGGCGAACTGGACACGCTGGCAGCCCTGTTCGGGGCGGACTCGCTGCGCGTCCCGGAGGAGGGCGGCAGCGCACCGCTCGCTGGCTTCGTCGACAAGTCCGGCAAGCACGCCGTCGGCGTCTCCACCGAGCTGCGCGAGGGCCTGCGCCTGTCGGTCGAGTGGATCGCCAACGAGGTGCTGGCCCGCCTGCGCGATCAGGGTGTCACCCCGCAGCAGCTCGACGACCCGGCCCGCCTCGCCAAGGAACTCAGCCGCCAGTCGCTGCGCTACCTCTACCGGATTCTGTTCCTGCTGTACGCCGAGGCACAGCCCGCGCTCGGCATTCTGCCCGCCGACTATCCGGAATACGGGCGCGGCTACGGCCTCCAGCGCCTCGGCGACCTCGTCGTACGCGACCTGGTCGGCGAGCGCTCCCGGCGCGGCTTCCACCTGTACGAATCCCTCGACCTGCTCTTCCGCATGGTCGAGCAGGGCTACCGGGCGTACGGCAGCGAGCCGGAAGACCTGGCCGCCCAGGCCGCCGACCGGGCGGCCACCGAGGCCGAGCGCGAGGCCGCCGAGCTGCTCGCCGCCGGCGCCCTCACCCAGGCCGAGTACGCCGAGCGGATCCGCGAGGCCGACCGCTCGCGCCGCGCGGCCGCGCGCAGCGCCGGTATCGGCCTGCGGTTCGAACCGCTGCGCTCGGAACTGTTCGAGAAGGACGCGGTCCGTCTCATCTCGGCCGACCAGATCGAGAACCCGGCCTACGAGGACGGGGGAGACGGAGAGGGCGGGGAGTTCCTGGACCTCCGGCTGCGCAACGAGACGCTGCACAAGGTGCTGCGCCGCCTGATGCTCACGAGAGGGAAGGGCCGCGAGCGCGGCGGCTTCATCTCCTATGCCCAGCTCGGCATCAATCAACTGGGCGCGGTCTACGAGGGCCTGATGTCGTACACCGGCTTCATCGCGGAGGAGGACCTGTACGAGGTCGCCAAGGGAGGAGACGCCTCCGGCGGCAGCTGGATGATCCCGGCCTCCCGCGTGCAGGACTATCCCGACGAGGTGTTCGTCGAGCGCGTCGACGAGGAGACCGGACGGCGGGTGCGCGTCGTTCATCCGAAGGGCTCGTTCGTCTACCGCCTGGCGGGCCGCGACCGGCAGACCTCCGCCTCGTACTACACCCCGAAGTCCCTCACCGAGGTGACGGTCGAGCTGGCCCTCCGGCACCGCCTCGATGAGGACACTCCGGCCCGCGAACTGCTGGAGTGGAAGATCTGCGAGCCCGCGCTGGGGTCGGGCGCGTTTCTCAACGAGGCCATCGACCAGGTCGCGGCCGAGTATCTGCGCCGCCGGGAAAAGGAGTTGGGCCGCCGCGTCGACACCGAGCAGCGGCAGATCGAACTCCAGAAGGTGAAGGCGTACATCGCCCTGCACAACGCGTACGGCGTCGACCTGAACGCCACCGCCGTGGAACTGGCCGAGGTCTCCCTCTGGCTCAACTCCATGCACCCCGGCATGCGGGCGCCCTGGTTCGGTCTGCACCTGCGGCGCGGCAACTCCCTCATCGGGGCGGGACGCAAGGTGTATACGGCGAACGCCCTGCCGCACGGTCAATGGCTGGCGAAGAAGAACACGCTGCCGCCGACCGAACTTCCCTTCCGCGAGGGCGACCTGCCGGAGGGGGCCGTCCACCACTTCCTCCTCCCCGCGATCGGCTGGGGCGCGGTCGCCGGCGAGAGCGAGGCGAAGAAGCTCGCGGAGGAGCAGGCGAAGGCGCTGGGAAAGTGGCGCAAGGGCATCCAGCGGGCACCGAAGGGGCCCAAGCCGTTCGTGGAGCGGGGCGAGGAGTCACGGGAGCAGCGGCAGAAGCGCTACGACCGGTGGGCGAAGGCAGCGGCGAAGACCGAGCTGTGGCGGGTGCAACGCGTCGCCCGGCGGGTGGAGTTCCTGTGGAGCCTGGTCGCCAAGCGGCTGGAGCTGTCCGAGCGGAAGGTGTCCCGCCGGATCGATGTGTGGGGCGCGGACTGGCTGAAGCCCTCGGCGGAGGCGGCGGACAAGCAGAAGGTGCTGGACGACCTGACGGTGGTCGGTACCCCGTACTGGCGGCTGAAGACCGTCATGGACGCGTGGTGCGCGCTGTGGTTCTGGCCGCTGGAGAAGGTGGCCGAGCTGGACGGCACGGGATGGATGTACGAGGCGGGTGGCGGCGGCGTGGTCCGCGAAGCGGACCTCCCGGAGCTGCTGGGTGGCCCGGCACCGGCTGCTCCCGAGTCCGTTCCCGAACCCGAGCCGAGCGCGCCCGCGCCGGGGGATCTCGCCTGGCAGGCGGCCGGCCTCTTCGACGACCCGGACGGCGAGCAGGGCATGTTGGGTGTCGACGCCGACAGTACGGACGGTCTGCGGACCAAGGCATCCCTGGCTGGTGGCGGGGGCGGCCGCAAGGCCCAGATCCACGAGGACGATCGTCGCAAAGTCGTTCCGCTGAAGAACTTCACCGACTGGCTGGAATTCCTGGAGGCCGCCCTCGGCACGGCGGACATCCCGGACGGCTCCTTCCTGGACGGCCTGGACGACCGTCCGGTGGACGAGGCCCTCCCGATCCTGGAGGCGTTCGAGCGCGACCTCGAAAGCACCCTGCGTATGGACGGTCCCTTCGTCCTTCGGGAGCGGTTCCCCTGGATCCACACGGTCGATGACAT
This sequence comes from Streptomyces litchfieldiae, assembly GCF_031845365.1. NCBI lineage: Bacteria > Bacillati > Actinomycetota > Actinomycetes > Kitasatosporales > Streptomycetaceae > Streptomyces > Streptomyces litchfieldiae. The sequence continues at coordinate 24,939 of NZ_JAVREL010000022.1, read as the reverse complement.
CGCGGGCACGACCGAGCGAGACATACGGACGGAGGACGGGCACGGCTTCTTTCACTGGGAGCTGCACTTCGCGCATGTTTTCCGGGGGGAGAGCGGAGGGTTCGACCTTCAGGTGGGGAACCCGCCGTGGGTGCGGCCGGACTGGGACGAGGCCGTAGTACTGGCGGAGTTCAATCCGTGGTTCAAGCTGGCTGACAAGCCACCGGTCGAGGAATGGCGTGGGCGGAAGGACGAGGTGCTCAACGAGCTCGGCCGGCACACGTCGTACTTCCGTGACCTAGCCGCGACGGTGGGCATGGCTACGTTCCTGAGCGAATCGGCCACCTATCCGTTGATTGCAGGGACACGGCCGGACCTGTATCGGGCCTTTATGTGTCAGGTATGGGCGCATCTGGGTGTGGGCGGGACAGCTGGGTTGATTCACCCTGACACACACTTCGGAGGGGTGAAAGAGAAAAGGCTTCGGGAAGTGGCGTACCGGCACCTTCGGCTCCACGCGGGGTTCATGAACGTTGGGAACTGGGCATTCGAGGCCAGCAGAACGGCAGAGTTCGGATTGCATATCTATGGTGCGCTGCGGAGCGGCATCCGCTTTCAAACTCTGAATGGCCTCTACGGTGTTGAACCGCTCCTGCAATCGCTGAGTCACGACGGGCAGGGGGAGGTGCCCGGTATGAAATTCGCTGGAGGGTGGGACCTGCGTCCCCATCGGTCGCGAGTGATCACGGTTGACGATGAAGTGCTCGCGGAGTGGCGGCGACTGACTGGCGCGACAGAGATGCCGCCGCGACAGGCGGCTTTGCTCCACCCTTTGACCACGGAAGAACAGGGTGCCATCACCGCCTTGTCCGGCGTCAAAGTCCGGCTGGAGTCGCAGGAGCCCAGGATCACCATCGGCATGTTCGAGAATCTGGCCACTAAGAAGTTGGGGCTCTACCGCTGGGACACAACCGCACCTAGTGACTTTGAGGAAGTGATCCTTCAAGGCCCTCATCTGGGCATCGCCACGTCATTCAGCAAGCAGCCGAACGTCCCGTGTCGGTCAAGGCAGGACTGGTCGCGGTGGGACTTGACGGCACTTCCCGCTGCCGCGGTACCCAACACCAACTACGTCCGCAACTGCGACGTTGAGCGCTACCAAGGTGTCCAGGATCGCTGGTTGGACCGTGCCCGGGTGGATGTTGCATGGGAACCCTCACCCGACGAGTGGGCGAACCGTGATCAAGTGCTCGCCGAGGAAGAGCTGGAGCTCCCTGACGATGAGCAACGAGAGTTGCTGCGGCGACGGCTGTGGTGGTTCCGGCCGTACACGCAGTTCTACCGGCTCGCTTGGCGAGTGATGATCCCTTTCAACACCGCGCGGAGCTTGTTCGCGGCATTGATTCCGCCTGGGCCCTCGCACGTGGACGCTGTGAACTCGATGACGCTGGCAAGCAACGAGGCCACTGTATTGAATGCCGGATTCTGGTGCGCGCTGCCGATTGACTACCTCCTCCGGATTACTGGCCGGTCGCACTTGCGGGTTGCCGAAGCTCACAAGATGCCGTATGCCGATCCCGCCCACCCTCTCGTCGGACCGCTTCTCCTCCGGACCCTCCGCCTCAACTGCCTGACCGAGGCATACGCTCCGCTCTGGGCCGAGCTGTACGACATGACCTGGCCCGGCTACGAGGATTGGGTCGTGAAGTGGCCAGGGTTGACTCCGCTTGCCGGGCACCTCAAGCCCACTTGGGAATATGCCACCCCGCTCCGTACCGAGTACGAGCGGCGTGCCGCCCTCGTCGAGATCGATGCGCTGGTGGCCGTGTGGCTGGGCATGAGCGCTAAGGAACTCCTGGCCATTCACAAAGCCCGGTACGCCATCCTCGCCGATCGTGAGTCGCAGATGTGGTTCGACGCGGCGGGCCGCCAGTTGGCGCAGGATCCTTACGCCCATGGCCACGGCCAGACCAAGGAGCACTACGAGCAGTTCCTCGCCTACGAGAAGGGCGAGCGCTCGGAACCTCCCGAGGGATACACCGCTCCCTTCTACAAGGCCAACAGGGAGGAGGAGATGCGTGCCGCGCACGCCTACTTCGCGGATCGGCTCCAGAGGGCCATCGACAAGGGGGAGGGGGCTCCGCAGTCGTAAGCCGGAGTGCCCCGCGCCGGAATCGTTTCGGTGCGGGGCATGTGAACGTCACAGGGAGCGGGACTGGCCCGCGTACGAGATGAAGCTCGTCCACGCGCCGGGGGAGAGTCTGAGCTGAGCAGCCTGCTTGTTCTTGGAGTCGCGGATGTGCACGATGCTGGGGCAGGCGGCCACCTCGACGCAGGCGTTGCTGACGTTGTTGCTGTGGCTGGACCTGTGCCAGGCCAGCGCTACCTCGACGCAGTCGTCGCCCGAACCGCTGCTGTAACTGCTCTTGAACCAGGCCAGGTCAGTCGTGCTCATAGGGCTCCTCGCATCCGCTGCAACAGGCTCAGGGAATCTTCGAGCGTGAGAGCCTGTGAGCGCATCCTGGCATACCGCATCTGGAGCGCGCTGACCACCTTCGGGTCGGCGATGAACTGGCCGCTTTCCTGCCCCTCGCAGTACCCGAACCACCTGTTGTCCGGAGTTTCCAGCAGTCGCATCGGACCATGCAGTCCCGCGTGGTTCTCCCGAACCAACGGCATCACCTGCACCTCCACGTTCCGCAGCTCCGCGACCCCCAGCACATGATCGATCAGCCCCCGCGTGACCTCCACCCCGCCCATCCGCCGCAGGAACAGGTGTTCCTCCAGGATGAAGCTGAACGCCGTGTTCGGGCGCTCCCGCAAGAGCCGCTGCCGGTCCGCGCGTGCCGTCCACTGGGCCTCGATCTGATCGTCGTCCAAGGGCGGCAACTGGTTCACGAACAGCCTGCGCGCATACGCTTCCGTCTGCAACAGCCCGGGAATCAGGCGGCACTCGTACGTGTACAGACTCACCGCCTCCGCCTCAAGCCGCGCCCACTGCCGGAACCAACTCGCCAGCCCGGGCTGCCGCGACAGATGACGCGCCGCACCCCGCAACGCGCCGAACGCGTCCAGGACCTGCTCCGCCCGTTCGACGAAGTCGGGCGGCGGGAAACGCCGGCCCTGTTCGATCGAGGCGACCGTGGGCACCGAGTAGCGCACCCTCGGGGCGAACTGCTCCTGTGTGAGCCGTGCCCGTTTGCGGAAGGCCTTGACGACCTCGCCGAACGCCTTCAGGCTGTCCGATACCTCCGGCTCACCGCCGCCGGCACAGGGGGCCGCTCCGCCGATCCCGTCCGTCATGCCAGGACACCTCCCGCACACCCGCCTCGTCGGGCACTCTCAATCCGGCCATGGTCACAGCTGGTTACCCGTACTGTCCACGCGGTGTGCCCGTACGCTGACGCAGCGTACGGGTCGCTGATCTGGTGAAGCGCGGCGCGGCAGGGCCACCTTGTGGGGCATGACACCACCGCCCACCCAGCAAACCCCTCCCGTAACGGCACGTGTGTTCAGGCAGCGGTTCAGCTCCACCCCGTTCGGCGCCCGCCTGGCTCGGCACCTGGCTCTCTACCAGTTGCACGTCTGGGACATCCCCTATTCCTCCACGGCCTCCGACACCGCCGCCCTGCTCGTCGCCGAGCTGGCCGCGAACGCCGTCACGCACGGCCGAGTGCCGGGCCGGGACTTCGAGTTGGGCCTCGGCCTGACCGCGGGCACGCTGCGCATCGACGTATCGGACGCGCGGGGGGAGCGGCGCCCTCCGAATCCCGGCGAGCTGAACGCGCCGCCGCAGCCCGTGGCCGACGGCGGGCGAGGGCTGCTCCTGGTGGAGGCGCTCGCCGACCGGTGGGTGGTACTCGACCGCGTACCGATCGGGAAGACGGTCCGCGCCGAACTGGACCTGCCGCGCTGACGCGTCTCGCCGGACTGCGTCGATTCTCTTGGGATGAACCGTGTGCTGGGCCGGGGAGCGCGATGCTCGCGCGGCTCAGAGACGCGCACCCGGGTCCGCTGTGGGCGCGACCGACCGGTCTTACCGGATGCGGTCTCCTTGGGATGGCCGTCCAGGGGGCGTACCGGTGGCGTTGCTCGTCGGTGATCCTCGCGGCGGCGACAGTGCGGCTCGCCACGCGCCCAGGAAGGTGCACAATGTGTACACTTGATGGCATGTCTGACACCTATGGCATCGCGGCGGCCCGCGCCCAACTCGGCACCCTCGTTCGGCGCGCAGCCATCAGCCGCGAGCGCATCGCCCTCACCGACCACGGACAGGTTGCCGCCATACTGATCAACCCCGAGGAACTGGCCGATCTGGAAGACTCCCTCGCCCTCGCGCAGTACCGACTGGAGCAGGCCAACGGCACCGTCGTGACGGTGCCGCACGACGATGTCATTCGCGAGGCCGAGGGAGAGGCCCGGGTCAGCGCGGCGTGAGCTACCGGCTTGAATGGCTCCCAGCCGCGAAACGAGCTCTCATCGAATTCCGCAAGTCCGACCCGGAGGGAGTGGATCAGGTCTTCGACGCGGTGCACTTGCTCGCGCGGGACCCGCGTCCCGAGGGAGCCCATCCGTACGGTTCTCCCGACGTTCTCCGGATTCACATCGGGCGTTACCGACTTCTCTACGAGGTGCGGGACGCCGTGGTGACGGTCACCGTCGTTCATCTCGGGCGCATTCCCTGACAAGGCAACGCCCCCCTGGCGCAGCCGCCGAAAGCTGTCGCCGCCCCCCGGCCGCTGCCCCGGCTCTCCGGGGGAGCGGGGCAGGAACACCACGGTGCCGCGCTGACGTGCTGGCTTCCCGTCTATAGGCTGACCCATGGACCAGGGCCACGAGCGGTACGGCGAGGACGACGGGGAGATATGACAGGGCTGGAGGACAGCGGCAGCGGGCGCGAGCGGGACCGGGGCTATCGGCGGTATCAGCCGCAGGACGAGTTCGGCGACCTGGAATCGTCCGGGCTGTTCTCCCTGTTCACTCCGGTCGAGGTGGGGGACGACGGCCGGCCCACCGGAGTCGAGCTGGAGGAGCCCGCCGACGAAGCCGACTCCGCCCCGGACGCGGACGACCCGGACGCGATCTCCGCGCCCTTCCGGCCGGAGAGCATCAAGATCGAGACCCAGGCGACCACGGTCGATCTGCTGCTGTCCCGGCTGAAAGAGGAGATGATCGACCTCGCGCCGGACTTCCAGCGCCGGGCCGGTATCTGGAGCGATGTCCAGCAGAGCCGCCTCATCGAGTCGCTGCTGCTGCGCATCCCGATCTCGTCATTCCACATGGCGCAGGACGAGGACGACAACTGGGCGGTCGTGGACGGCATCCAGCGACTCACCGCGATCGCCCGGTTCATGGCGCCGGAGGCCGTTGGAATGCTGCCCCTGACCCTGCGCGGCCTGGACTACCTCCGGCAATACCACGGCTGCGGCTACCAGGACCTCAGCGGGCGACTGCGTATCAGGCTGCGCGAGACCCAGCTGGTGGTGCACATCATCCAGCAGGGGACGCCGGAGACCGTGAAGTTCAACGTGTTCTCTCGGATCAACACCGGCGGCATGCCCCTGAAGCCGCAGGAGATCCGGCACGCCATGATCAAGGGCCCGGCCAGGACGTTCCTCGCCGACCTCGCGGAGGACCCGGCGTTCGTGGACGCCACCGGCGACAGCGTGTCGAACGAGCGGATGGCCGACCGGGAGATGGTCCTGCGTTTCATGGCGTTCCGCCTGACCGAGCCCACCAAGCACCGGCAACAGGACTTCGACCAGTTCCTGGTGGACTCCATGCACCGCATCAACCGTCTCGACAACGCCGAACGCGACTGGCTCGCCCTGGAGTTCCGCAAGGCGATGAAGTGCGCCACCGACATCTTCGGGGACCACGCGTTCCGGAAGTGGCGCGGCGGCAAGAACAAGTCCCCCATCAACAAGGCGCTGTTCGAGGCGGTGGCGGTCAATCTCGCCGTCCTGGGCGATGGGGGGCGTGCGGTGCTGGTAGCGTCGCGTGACAAGGTGCACACAGAGTTCTTCAAGCTGATGACGGACTGGGACTTCGACCGTGCCATCTCCGTGGCGACCGGCGATCCGAAGAAGGTCCGGACGCGGTTCGGGATGATGGGCGAGCTTTTCCGAGGGGTGGCGAGCGGTGATTGACCGGCTGACGCTGAGGAACTTCAAGGCGTTCCAGCACGTGGATCTGCCGCTCGGCCCGCTCACCCTGCTGACCGGGCTGAACTCCTCCGGCAAGAGCAGCGTGCTGCAAGCCTTGGGGCTGCTCCACCAGTCGTACACGGCCGGTGATCTCGACCGGGCGCCCGACGTGGCCCGCGGAAGCATCAGCAACGTTCCAGGCCAAGGTTTTCTGCTCAACGGGGAACTCGTCGGCCTCGGTACCGGGCAGGACGTCCTGCACGAGGACTTCGCGGGGGAGGAGCCGGAGATCACCCTTGCCGTGAGCGAAGGCGACTACCGCTACTCCTGGACCGTCGCCTGGGAGCCGGAGCAGAACCTGCTGCCGCTGACCCGCGCCGACCTGCCGCTGACGACCGAGGGCGGCGCACCACCCAGCGGGGAAGCGGCGGTCATCCCCGGCTACTTCACGGCCGGATTCCAGTACCTGCACGCCGACCGTGTCTCCCCGGCCGAGTTCTACCCGCGCGACCACCACGCCGCCATCGGCCGTGGCTTCCTCGGCGTGCGGGGCGAGCACACCGTCAACTTCCTGCGCCACCACGCCGGGGACCAGGTCCCCGATGGCCCGCTGCGGCACCCGCGTGCCCAGTCGTCGTTGCTCCTCCAACAGGCCGCCGCCTGGATCGGGGAGCTGTGCCCGGGAGTGGACATTCAGGCGGCCCCCATCGAGGGAACGGACGCGGTACGGCTGTCCTACGGATTCGCGGGACCGCAGGGCACGCGCCGGCGCCCGACCAACGTCGGCTTCGGCCTGACGTACGCCCTGCCGATCGTCGTGGCCTGCCTGACCGCGCGGCCGGGCTCTCTCGTCCTCATGGAGAACCCCGAGGCGCATCTGCATCCGCACGGGCAGACGCGGATGGCCGGGCTGGCCGCCGCCGCGGCGGCGCGGGGCGCACAGCTCATCGTCGAGACGCACAGCGACCATGTGCTCAACGGGGCGCGGCTCGCCGTCAAGCGCGGACTGCTCGCCCCGGACGACGTCGTCCTGCACTACTTCCGGGGCGACGGCACGGGCGCCGACATCGTCAGTCCGCGCGTCGACCGGGACGGGCTGCTCGACCAGTGGCCGGAGGGCTTCTTCGACGAGCTGGAGAACACGCTCGACCAACTGCTCGGCTGAGCGGAACGGTTCCGGGTACGAAGGGCACGTACGACACAGGGAGGGGAAACGTGCCGCTGCTGTTCCTGAACGAGAGGTCCTGCGGGACCGGCTGCGCCCCGGCACTCGCCGACCGGGCCATGACGGAGCTGGCGCGGGCCGTGCTCGCCGCGGTCCGGGCCGACCGGGCCGGCACGGTGCTGGTCAGCAAGGACCCGATCACCGGCCTCCAGATCGCCGAGGGTTACCCGATCGGCAAGTGGCATGGCAACCCGAGGAACCGCGACGCCTGGCGGCGGATGCTCCAGATGCAGAGCAAGGCGCCCTTCAAAATGGCCTTCCCGGACGGAGCGGACTTCCTCGACGTCGAGTATCGCCACCGGGGCGAGACCGTGGAAGGGCTCGGCGCGGCCCATCTGCTGGAGGGGCTCGGCGTCTCGTTACCGGTGGAGCCACGCTGGGACGCGGCCCGGCTGTTGCTGGAGCGTGAACAACTGGTGGAGGACGAGTCCGGGGAGTCCGGGTTCGCGATCAGCCAGGTGGACATCCGGCACGCTTCGAGCGAGGCGCATGTCGACGAGCACCTGAGCTGGATCGGGGACCAGCTCCGGGCCCTGCGCAAGGACGGCCTCGACGAGGTGCGGACGGGGGCCGAACTGTGGAAGCGGCGCACAGCGTTCTTCCCTCGCCTCCAGTTCCTGCCCCGCGTGGAACACGACCTGGGCGGGCTGTCCGCCGACTGGATCAGATCGGTGTGCCTGCGGCTTGCGGAACTGGACGACACGGTCACCACATGGGACCCGGCGGCCCACCCCATCGCGCCGAAGTGGCGGTCGTACGTCAGGCAGGAGTTCGAGTCCCGTCGGCGGCTGTGCTGGTTCACCGATCTCGACGGGGTCGACCGGCTTTTCGACTGGCACGCCGACATCTACTTCAAGAAGGGGCGGCTGCACTTCCGGCTGGTGCCCGAGGAACGCACCCTGCGGGTCGCTTACGTCGGTGGCAAGCGCGGGGTCTGAAAGGTGCCCTGCTCGCCGTCGTCGCAGGTACGGGACGCCTCCCGCTGGACGAGGACGGCAGCCCGCCCCATTACCTTGGTGCGTGGACCCGTCACGTGCTGTGTGACAACGTGCAGAAGAAGGGGGACCGCGCGTGCGACCGACCCTCGCCGCCGAGCAGGTACGCGACAGCCTGAGCCAGTACCTGTCGACGACCTACGCGCTGGCGGACGAAAGCACCCGGCGCGCCCTGGAGCGGTTCCTCGGCGATCCCGAGGACGGCATCTTCCGCGGCCCCTACCTCCGTATCCGCACCCCTTTCCGGTCCGCCGAGGGCGAGGGCTGGCAACGTCATCTGACGTGGTGGCCGCGGGGCTTCCATCCGCACCGTCACCAGGAGCTGGCCTGGGAGCGGCTCTCCACGCTCCATGGACCGGCCAGGCCCACCCTGGTGACCACCGGGACCGGCTCCGGCAAGACCGAGGCGTTTCTCGTCCCGCTGCTCGACCACTGCCGCCGGGAGCGCGAGGCCGGACGGGAGGGGGTCAAAGCCGTCCTGCTCTACCCGATGAACGCCCTGGCCACCGACCAGGCCCACCGCATCAACGACCGCCTGAACAGCCCGCAGGACGCGCGGCTGAGGAACGCGGGCGTGCGGGCGGGGCTGTACATCGGCGACAGGGCGTCGAAGGACTTCAAGCGGGCCAACCCGCGCGTGGCCGTCGACCGGGACGAGATCCGGCGCACCCGCCCGGACATCCTGATCACCAACTACAAGATGCTGGACCTGCTCCTTCAACGGCCGGAGGATCAACGGCTGTGGCAAGCGGAGGGAGGCTCCGCGCTGGCCTATGTCGTGCTGGACGAGTTCCACACTTACGACGGGGCCCAGGGCACGGACGTGGCGATGCTGCTCCGCAGGCTCGGCTCCGTCACCGGGCTGGCCCAGCCGGGACGGCCGCTCGGCCCGGTCTGCCCGGTCGCCACCTCGGCCACCCTGGGGGAGGGCGGGCCCGGTGCGGGGGGCAACTCCATCCTGGATGTGGCGGAGCAGGTCTTCGGGGTGCCGTTCCCACCGGAGGCGGTGGTGGGCGAAGACCGGCGCGGCGCACAGGAATTCGCGGGGGCGAGCGACTTCTCGCTGCCCTTCCCGCCGCCCCATGAGGTGGCCGCCCTCGGCGACCCCACCCGGGACCCGGAGGCCCTGGACCGGCTGGCCGCGGCCTTTACCCACAAGCGCGGCCTGAGTCCCGAACAACTCGGCCGTCAGTTGCGCCGCCATCGGCTGACCGCCGCGATCCTGGAGATCCTCGACGGCAGCCCGCGCACCATGGCCGAGGTCATGGAGATCCTGCCGCGGTACGCCTACCACTGGGGTATGGCCGTACAGCAGACGCCGGCCGTCGCGGCCCAGGCACTCGCCCGCTATGTCGCACTGCTGTCGACGGCCCGCGACCCGGACAACCCCGGGCGGCCGCTGCTGTCCATCGAGATCCACCACTGGGTGCGGTCGGTCTCCCGGGTGCTGCGCGGAATCAGTGCGGCGCGGGCCGAGTTCCGCTGGGACGACGAGCGGGTGGCCTCCAGTGGAAAGCTGGTCCGTACCACCGGCCGCGGCCCCGAGCCGGGCCCGGCGGACGACGCGGCGCTGGCGGTGCCCGCCGACGACAGTGCGGCACCGCCCGCCCAGGTCTTCCTGCCCGCCGTCTTCTGCCGGGAGTGCGGCCGATCGGGCTGGGCGGCGCTCTCCCCGGAGGCGGATCCGGCGGAGCTCGACATGAACGCCTCGAAGATCCGCCGCGCTTCCGTCGGCCGCGACAAGCGCCGCGTGCGGAACATGATCGCGGCCACCCCGCAGCAGGTTTACGACGCGGCCTTCGGTGGCGAGAAGCCGCGCAGCGGCCCCACCGTCATGGTGCTCGACGGACTGAGCGGACGCCTGCGCCCGCTGTCGCCCGAGTCGGACTTCGAAGCGCCGCCGGGCGGCGGAGGATCACGGGTGGCGAAGCCGCTGCACGACGGCGCGTTCGTGCTGACGGACCTGGCAGACGAGCGGGCGGCGCAGGGTGACCAGTGCCCGGCCTGCCGGACGTTCAACGCCATTCGCTACCTCGGCACCGGCCTGGCCGCGCTCGCCGCGGCCGCCATTACCCAGCTGTTCACCGGAGGAGAGCTCGACAAGCTCCTCGGGGAGGACAAGACCCTCCTGTTCAACGACTCGGTCCAGGACGCCGCCCACCGTGCCGGCTACGTCGCCAGCCGCTCGTACACCTTCTCCTTCCGCTCGCTGCTGGCCAGCCGTATTGACGAGGAAGAGCCGATCGCGCTGAGCGATCTGGCGGCGGACCTCATCGCGGACGTCGTGGAGAGCAAGGCCGTGCAGGCCGCAGTGATCCCGCCTGACCTGCACGTCGTGCGCGGCGTCGACACCCTGCTCGCCGGACGCAGTCGTGGCTCCAAACCCACCTGGGAGCTCATCGCCCAGCGTCTTGCCTTCGCCGCGGTCCTGGAGTTCGGGCTCAGATCCCGGCAGGGCCGCACCTTGGAACTGACCCGCACCGTCGCGGCGGACGTTCCGCTTCATGACCCGGACGCCATCGCGGAGATCGTCCGGGAACTCCTGCACACCACCCCCGGCGACATCGCCCTGCCGGACGGCTCCGTGCCGGGCCCGGAGCGCTGGATCGGCCATGTCCGCGGGCTGTTGGAACGGCTGCGAACCCGTGGCGCGATCCGTCACGCGTGGCTCGACGGCTGGATCGACCAGGCAGGGGTGCGGCGTTGGCTGATCTGGGGCGGGCGCAGGACCGGCATGCCGGCCTTCCCGCCAGGGGTGTCGGCCCCCGCCTTCCTGCTGGGCAGCCCCAAGCAGGGCAGCGACGACTTCGACGTGGTGACCGGACGGCTCGGCTGGTACCAGGACTGGACCCGGCGCAGCCTCGGGCTGAGCCCCGACGCCGCGAACGCCTTCCTCGGGCGCCTGCTGCCCGCCCTCACCGACGCGGGCGTCCTCTCGGCCCGTACCGCCAAGGACGGCGCCACGCGGGTGTACGGCCTCCAGCCAGGTCATGTCCAGGTGCGCAAGCTGGCGGACGACACCGTGGCCGACGCCTCGGCGCACTGCCCGGTCTGCTTCTGGGAACAGACCATCCACCCCGACCTGGCCGACCAGTGGCACGGCCTGCCCTGCCCGCGCTACCGCTGCGGCGGACTGCTGCGCACCGGCCAGGACCTGGAAAGCGGTGTGCGGCGACGGGACTTCACCGAGGACTTCTACCGGCGTATGTACCGCGAGGCCGGGGTCTTCACGATCAACACCGCCGAGCACACCGGCACCCTCAGCCGCCCCAAGCGGGAGGCCGTGGAAAGGGCGTTCCGGGCGGGTACCGACGCCCACTACGCCAACCCGCAGGTTCTCTCCTGCACTCCTACTCTGGAACTGGGCATCGACATCGGCGACCTGTCCGCGGTGGTACTCGCCTCGCTGCCCAAGGGGCCGGCCAACTACGCGCAGCGGGTGGGCCGGGCCGGCCGGGCCACCGGCAACGCCTACCTGCTCACCATGGTCGACCGGGGCCCCAGGGACCGCTACTACCTGGACGCCCCGCGGCAGATGATTGCCGGTGACATTCAGCCGCCCGGATGTTTCCTGTCCGCCATCGAGATCCTGCGCCGCCAGTACATGGCGCATCTCCTCGACTTGGCCGGTGCGGGAAGCCTGTCGGCCCGGGACGGTGACCCGGTTCTGCCGTTGCCGCACTTCGCCAGCGACCTGTTCGGCGCGTCGGGCTGGCTGACCGAGTTCGGGGACGCCGCCCTCGCCGATGGCGCGCGGCTGGCCGACAAGTTCCTCGCGCTCTTTCCCCCGTACGACGAGGAGAAGGGGACGGGCGTGAGCCCGCAGGCGGCCGACGAGCTCCGGAAATACGCGACCGAAGACCTCGCCGAAGCACTTGACCGGGCTCGTGAGCAGTGGGAGAGCCGACGAGACGAAATGCGGCGTCGTATGAGCGCCATCGACAAGGCGCACGCGGCCTTGGTGGCCGGTGACCCCGAGCACGAACGGCAGGGCCGGGAACTGCGCGCCGAGCGGCGCGCCGTGGCCCGGAGCGCGAAGGAGATCAGCCGCACCACCGCACACGGCGCCCTCGTCGATCTCGGGCTGCTGCCCAACTACAGCCTGGTCGACTCCGTCACCGAACTCGAAGCCACCCTCACCTGGCGGGAAGAGGCGGGCGGCGAACGCCCCGAGCACCACAGCAAGGTTCTCAAGTACAACCGCTCGGCACGCCTGGCCCTGGAGGACTTCGCGCCCGGCAATCACTACTACGTCCAGGGCTACAAGCACCGGATCACCGGCCTCGACATCGGCAGCCCCGGCCGCCCGGCCTGGATCTGGTGGCGCGTCTGCCCCGACTGCGGACACATCCGTACGCACCGGGCCCAGCAGGACTCCTCCGCCTGCTCGCGGTGCGGCTCCGCGGCAATCGGTGACGTCGGCTGCCTGCACAGGGTGCTGGTTCCCCACCGCGTCCTGGCCAGGGACCAGCGGGACGACGTGCGCGTACGGGACGACACGGAGGAGCGCGAGCGCCGCCTCTACACCGTCGTGCCGGCCGTGGACATCCCCGAGGAACGCGTCGAGGCGGCCTGGAAGCACAAGCACGCCACGTTCGGCTGGGAGTTCTCCCGGCAGGCCGTGATCCGGCACATCAACGTGGGCGCGTCCCGGGTGGACGGAGGCGCGGATGACGCCTTCGCGGGGCGCCGGGTGCGGCTCAACCCCTTCTGGGTCTGCGACTCCTGCGGATACGCCGACCCCGACGGCGGACCCGCGGCGGAACAGCAGGACGCGCTCGTCGCGGTGCGGGCCACGCAGTACCACCGGCCATGGTGCCCCCGCCTGCGGGAAGGGCTCGACGGAGCCCGTGCCGCGCAGCAGGGCGTCAGGCTGCTGCTTGCCCACGAACTGCGCAGTGAGGCGCTGCGCATCCTCATCCCGGCCGTCACCGCCCACACCCGGGAACGTCTGGTGTCCTTCAAAGCGGTGCTGCTCGCGGGCATCGCCCGGAGCTACGGCGGTGACCCCGACCACCTGGCCGTGGTCAGCGATTCCATGCCCGAGCCCGGCGGCGACACGGACCTGCGCAGGCACTTCCTCGTGCTGTACGACACGCTGCCCGGCGGCACCGGCTATCTGCACCGCCTCGCGGGCCGCGACGGGCTGCGCGACGTGCTGACCCGGGCCCGGCAGGCCATAGAGAGCTGCGTCTGCGTCGCCGAGGGACGGCCCGCCTGCCACCGCTGCCTGTTGCGGCACGTCGAAGGCGACGAGTACGAACTGGTCTCGCGCGAACACGCCCTGGACATGCTCGGGGAACTCCTCGGCCGCGCGGGGGACGGCTGGGTCGTCGGGGAAGCCGGGACGACCAAGGAAATCAGTCTCGTCCGCCAGGTGGAAAGCGAGCTGGAGGCGCTGTTCCGCCGAGGGCTGCTCGCCTGGGCGGAGCGCGTTGACGAGGTGAGCGTGCGCACCGCGCTCACTCCGGACGGCGAGCGCGATACCGTCCTGCGGTTCACCGCCCCCGGCGGGAAGGTCAGCGGCTGGCGCATGGAGACGCAGACCGACCTCGGATTCACCGTGCCGGACGTGGTGTTCCGCAGCATCGACGACGACCGGCGACGCGTCGCCGTCTACCTCGACGGCTATCGTTACCACGCGAGTCCCGGCCACAACCGCGTCGCGGACGACGCGGCCAGGCGCACCAGGCTGCGCTCCGAACACGGCTGGCAGGTCTTCCAGCTCACCTGGGACGACGTGCGGGCCTGGACCGGCCACTCGAAGCCGTCCCCCGAACCTGTATGGGTGCCGTATCAGAACACCGCGCAGAAGACGGCATCGGACATTCACCGGCGGCTGCACGGCGGCGATCCCCGCGACCTGCCGCGTTTCGTCTGGGCCAACCCGGTGGAAACGTTGATCGGCTACCTGACCAGCCCCGACCCCGGCGTGTGGCGGCGGCGCACCCAGAGCGCCCTCGCCGGATTCGCCGCGGTGGCGGCGACCAGCAGGGCCCTCGCGGACGGGCCGGAGACCGGCCGCCGCATCGGTGAGGCGCTGGCGGGGAAGCGGCTGTCCGGCGGGCGGGGAGCCGTCCAGGTCATGGCGACCAAGGACGGCAGTGGGTGCCCCCTGACGATCGCGCTCGACCTGCGCAGGGGGCAGGCCGCGGCGGTATGGACCGCCCTCACCGTCCTTGACGACAGCGCGGCTGCCATCGGCGGGGACGAGAACGCGCACCGCAGACGCTGGCAGGCCTGGCTGTACTGGACCAACCTGCTCCAGTTCCTCAACGAGGGCGAGGGCGACGGCGTGCAACTCGCGACGAGCCAGCTTCCCGGCTTCGACCCCGTGGAACTGGCCGTGACTGGCGGCGCGGGGTGGCTGGAGTCCCGTCGGCGGGCGCACGAGCCGGGTGCGAAGCGGAGCACGGCCGAGCAGGTGGGCGAGACAGGGCAGCCGCATGCCCAAGCCGAGCGCGACCCTGCTTGGGACGAGGTCATCGCCTACCTGGTGGAAGAGCCCGGACTGGCCGAACTCGCCGAGGAACTAGCCGTGTTGGGCGTGCCCGCGCCCCAAGCGGGGTTCGAGCTGGGTGCGGCGGCCTGGCCGGCCGAGCTCGCCTGGCCTTCCCACCGTATTGGTGTCGTCCTGGCCCACCAACGAGGTGCGGACGGGACTCCTGACCGTGATGCGGAGGACCGTGACCAGGCCTACGAGGCGGCGGGCTGGCGCGTTCGGCCCGCCACCGAATGGGATGCCAGGGAACTCGCCGAAACACTGGCACGGTCCGCCGAAGCAGACGACCGCCCGGCCGAGAACGCCGACGAGAGCGACGAGGAGCAGGACGGATGACCAGCACCGGTAAGCCGGCCACCGGGGTGACGTTGCGCTTGCTGGACAAGGCGGACAGAGAGATCGTCAAGCTGGACCGGGCGATCGTCGGAGCGGTCTACAAGTTCCAGCACGAGTTCCGCAAGAACCCCGAGGCGGGCGGCTTCGACCTCAAGCCGCTCAAGGGCCACGAGCGGCTGTGGTCCGCACGGGTCAACCGTGAGTACCGGGCCCTGCTGCTCCGGCTGGGCGGCAACGACTGGCTGCTGGTCTCGGTCAAGCACCGCGGCCACGTCCACCGAAACCTCGACCGCCTGGCCTACGGCATCAACCAGGTCACCGGTGCGATCGAGTACGTGGATCTCCAGGTCGTCGAGGAGGACGTGCTGCGGCGGGAGGCGCCCGCGCGGCCGTCCGAGTCATCGTCGGCGCCAGAGCCGGCACCCCGGCCGGCGGCCGTCGAGACGCTGTTCGGGCAGTACAGCGCGGAGCGGTTGGCGGACCTCGGCGTGGCCGAGCCGCTGATCCCGATTGTCCTCAAGCTGACCACGGACGACGAACTGCTCGGGCTTGCCGAGTACGCGCCGCGGCACACGGGCGAAGTGCTGTTGCGGTTGCGCGACGGTGTTCCCTACGAGCAAGTGATGGAGGAGGTCACCGAGCCCGTCGCGGTCGAAGGCGCGGAAAAGGCCGATCCCGAGGACTGGCAGGCGGCCGTCGACCGCTCGCAGGCCGTGGTGATCACCGATGACGAGTCGCTCCAGAGCATCCTTGAGGAGGGCGACTTCGGCCGTTGGAAGGTCTTCCTCCACCCCACTCAGGAAAAGCTGGTGCACCGCTCCTACTCGGGCCCCGCGCGGGTCGGCGGTGGTCCCGGAACGGGAAAGACGATCGTCGCCCTGCACCGCGTCAAGTACCTTGTGGATCAATTGCCACCTGGGCACAGCAAACCGGTCCTGCTCACCACCTTCAACAAGAACCTGGCCGCTGACCTGCGCACCCGCCTGATCTCGCTCGGCGGCCCCGAGACGCTGGCTCGTGTCGACATCATGCATGTCGATCAGTTGGCCACGCGTGTCGTCAGCGAGTCCGCCCCGGGGAACAACAAGCGCAGGATCGACGACACCCAGGCCCTGCGCGAGTGGCGGCAACTGCTCGTCGAGGCGGGCGAGAGCCGTTGGGACGCCGAATTCCTGAGCGATGAATGGAACCAGGTGATCCTGGGGCAGGCCGTCGCCTCCCGCGCCGACTACTTCCGGGTCCGACGGGCCGGCCGGGGCCGCAGTGTCTCCCGGGCCGATCGGGCCGAGATCTGGCAGCTCGCGGAGCGCTTCACCCAGCGACTTGAGGTCAAGGGGCTGGAGACCCATCGCCAGGTCGCGGAGCGAGCGGCCCAGTTGGAGATCGCCCGCAAGGCCAAGATCGAGGAGCGCCGCAGGCAGCAGGAGCAGCGCGGCGGCCTGGACAATATCCATGTCGAGTCCGGGTCCGGCGCCTGGCTGCGCTATCGCTACCGGCACATCGTCGTGGACGAGGCCCAGGACCTCGGCGCTGCCCACTGGAAGATGCTTCGTGCGATGGTGCCGCAGGACGCGAACGACATCTTTCTTGTCGGTGACACCCACCAGAGGATTTACGACAACCAGGTCACTCTCGGCAGCCTGGGCGTCAATATTCGTGGGCGTTCAGCCAGATTGACGCTCAGTTACCGCACGACGCGCGAGATCTTGAGGGCCGCGATCGGCGTTCTGGAGGGGACCGATTACGACGATCTCGACGGCGGCACCGAGGATTTGGCCGGATACCGGTCGGTGCTGCACGGTTTCCGTCCGTCGTTGCGAGGTGCCGAGAGCTGGGATGAGGAGCTTGACCTTGTGGTTGAGCAGGTGCAGGCGTGGCACGACATCCCGCGTGAGTCCGTTGCGATCTGTGTCCCGACGAACGAGAAGGTCGACGATGTCGTCTCCCGGCTCGGCCGACGGGGAATCATGTCCACGAAGATCACCTCGGAGGGGCCGCGGCGTGACGAGGGCGTGCATGTTGGCACCATGTACCGCTTCAAAGGGCTGGAGTACCGCCGCATGATCATTGCTGGCGTCTCCGAGGGGCTGGTCCCGCGCTCATCGGTAGACGCGTGGAGCCAGACCGACCGAGCCCGTTATAAGCGCGAACTGCAACGGGCGCGCTCCCTGCTCTTCGTCGCGGCGACCAGAGCGCGCGACGCTCTCACCATCTCCTGGAACGGCGAACCCAGCCGGTTCCTCCGCCCTCTGGGAGTGCGCAGTACGCTGAGGTGACCTGCCGCAGGTCTCTTCTCGGCCGAGGTGGTTGGCGGCGAAGCGGAGTTCCAGCAGCGAGGAGTTCGACGGCGGCTTCCGGCCGAGGACCGAGCGGGCGCCCGGCGGAGGCGCCCGGTGGCCGGAGAACCGTGGCTGAACGGCAGGTAACGCGGTCGGGAACATTCCGAACTCCCCTGTTCTTTCACGGAGTTTGAGTCTCTTTGTGCGTGTCCCCGCTACCGAACTGATACGCGCACGTCGACGGGAATTCGCCATTCCCGGTGGATCATGGCCGCGCAACATACGGCTACGTATGGCCGGGTGACCGGACCATCGCTGTCCGCTACAGCGCGAGTGAGGAACCGATGGAAGAAGAGATCAAGCTCTCTCCCGAAGAAGTCGACCGCGTCATGGGCATCATCAACGACGCCTACTCCGACATGGAGGAGGTCGCCGCCGGTATCGGCGGGCACAGCGCCAACGTCGGCATGGCCTACCACGGCGGCGGCACCGCCCAGGCCGTGGAGACCTACGAGAACCTGGGCCGCGCCGGCCAGGCCCTGGCCAACGCCCTCGACGGGCTCTCCCAGGACCTGGGCCTCACCGCCAACACCGGTCGCGAGACCGACGCGGACGCGCACCAGGTGCTGTCCCAGGTCGTCGCGCCGAGCACCTCCCCCGACCTGTCCATCGCCAGCCAGATCTGACATCCCAGGAGCAGCGATGTCCCTCGACGGCATGATCCACTTCCGCAACGAGGGTCTGGACGGCATTCAGTCGCAGACCTCCGGCCAGCAGGAGCGTTACCTGGAGATCTGGGACAACGTCCGCACCCAGCTCCTCCAGCTCATCGAGAACGGCCAGGTGGACGCGCAGATCGGCACCGTTCTCGGCGACCGGGACGAGCAGTTCCGGCGCGAGGCCACCGGCTTCGACGACAGCGTCACCTCGCAGAACACCGCGATGCGCAACGTCCAGACCATTGGCAACGAGGGCGGCGCCGCGATGGTGCGCGCGGCCATGGGCGGCGGGCGCTGAACCGGGGCGGAGTCGGAATCGGATTCGGGAACGGATCGGCGACATGGTCACGATGAACGTCGGCGCCCTGCACGGCGCCGAGGACGGGGCCGCCCGGCGCGACGGTCTCGCCGGAATGAAGGCCCGCTTCGCGGAGATCGCCTCGGACCCCGCGATGTTCGGCGAGGTGCCGAACGCCGACCTGGCCGCCGAGGCCCTGCGGTCCGCGGCGGAGTCCATGCTGCGCGAGCTGGAGCGCGCCGGGCTCACCGTCGAGGACATCCGGGCCAGCGCCGCCGCGGCGGCGGGCATCGGCGAGGAGTCCGACGAGGCCGCGCGGGCGACGCTGTCGAGCGCGCGGATCGAGGCCGCCACCGCCTTCGACACGCTCATGGAAACCCGGGAGTGATGGTGGGACATGCCAGCTACTGATGAGGCGTTCAGGGCGACGATCCGGAAGATTCTCAGCGCCCAGCACTACACGATCCAGGCGTCGGCCGGCGCCTGGACCGCGCTGGCCGGCGCGGCGGAGGCCGAGCGCGGCGCGCTGTCCGGAACCGCCGCCGAGGCGGCGGGCGAGCCGGGCGCGGGTCTGCTCGAACTGGCCGACCGGATCGAGGAGACCAGCGGCTGGGCGGCGGGCGCGGGGGCCGTCGCCCAACAGGTCGCCGAGCAGCTTCTGCGGGCCGGGGAGCGGTCCGCCCAGGCCGGCGAGCAGGCGCTGCGACTCGACGACGAGTACACGGAGGTCGAGGTCTGGGAGGCGGAGCGCGTCGACGCGATCGACGTCGGCATGGGCGTCGTCCGCACCCATGAGGTCGCGGGCGAGGAGAAGCAGCGGCTGGCCGACGAGGCGCGGCACGTCCTGGACGAGCTGGGCGCGGCGTTCGCCGAGGTGATCGGCGCCCAGCCGCCGGAGGCGCCCGGCACCGACGGGGGCGGCACGACGGCCTCGTCGTCCGCCTCCTCGTCGTCCGCCTCCTCGTCGTTCGCCTCCGCGTCGACCGCCTCGGCGGCCACCGGCGCGTTCGCGACGGGCCCGGCCGCCGCGGCCGACTCCGCCCCGTCGTCCGGGGCGCGGGCGGACGACGGCGCGTCCGGCGGCGGCACCGCCGGGGCCGGCTCGGCCGGCCGCGTCGAGGCGCCCAACGGCAGCGTGATCGGCGCGGGCGACTATCCCCACTCCCGGGTGGTCGGCCCCGAGGGAGGCGACTTCGCCGGCTGGGTGCAGAGCCCCGGCTCGGGTTTCCTGGTGGACCCCGCGACGGGCCGGGAGTTCGATCCGGTCGCCGGCCGGTGGATCGACCCGGTGACCGGGCAGCCGTTCGGCGAGGTCACCGAGTACGCGGCCCGGCTGTCCGGGCTCGGCGCCGGGCCCGGCGCGATCGCCGGCGCCGCGGGGATCGTCTCCGGAACCGGCCCCCTGGGCGGCACGGCGGCGCTCGCCGCGCTGTACGGCGGGGTGATGCCGCCGAGCATCGGCCACGCCGGGCCGGCCCGGAACCAGCTCATCGGGCAGGCGAACCGCCACCTCGGCCAGCGCGCACGGGTCGCCACCCGCTTCGCGCTGCACGAAGCCGCCCAGGGCGGGCGCCCGTTCACCCCGCCGCCCGGCGCCGCCGGCCACGGCGGTGGCCGCGCCGGCCGCGCCGCCGCCCGCCCCCGGCCGGTGGGCGAACCGGCCGCCACCTGGCGGACCCGGGCCGGGGACGCCGTCGCCCGGCACCAACTGGCCGGCGGCGCCCGCCCGGCGAGCGCCCCGCCGCCCGGCGCGGCGGCCGGGGCCCGCTCCGGCGGCACCGGCCGCGACGAGCGCGGCACGCGGGGCCGGCCGACCGACCTCACCGAGGACCCCGCCGTCTGGGCGCCCGGCGCCCGGGCCGGCAGCGGCGTCCTGGGCGACTGAACGGAAAGGAACGACCAGTGTCCGCTGACGGCCTCTACTACCTCCCGGACGGCTTCCGGGAGTCCGGGCAGGGCAGTGGCCGGGCCGCCGACGCGGCGGAGAGCACCCGGCACTACCTCGGCCGGGCGACGCCCAACGCCGCCAGTTACGCCGGCGCCGACGAGTTCGTCACCGCGGTGACGAACACCCGCGACACCCAGTCCCGGGGCGTCGCGGGCGCCGCCGAGGGCCGGGACAACATGGCCGCCAGCGACTACCAGGTCGCCGCCCTGGGCGAGGAGACCGAGGCCGGGGCGAACACCGCCATCGGCGCCGCGGCCCTCACCGACTCGCCCGTGGCGCGCGGCATCGCCGACGGCATCTGACCCCGCCCCGCAACCCCAGCAATCCGCACCCCCAAGCACCTCTGCCCGGTCCCTGGAGCCCGCCATGCCCAATCTTCGTTTCACCCGCGCCGAAGTCGAGGAAGAGGCGGGCAAGAAGCCATGGACCCGGCAGCGGGAGTTCACCGCGGAGATCAACCCCGACGACATGGGGGACACCGCCGCCGTCTACGCCCGCGCCGCCGGTGAGGCGAGCGGCGCGGGCGAACTCGCCCAGCACGCCACCGACCTGGGCGCCGACTCCGGCGGCATCGACGGCGGAACCCTGGTGGACGCCGAGGGCCGCATCGACGAGACGGCCCGCGGCCTCCAGGGCAACGGCCAGGACATGGACGAGGTCGTCACCTATCTGGTGCGCGCCATGAACCAGGCCATCGACACCGAACGCGAGGTGTACGACCTCGTGTACGCCGAGGGCTTCCTCGAAGAGGCGTACGTCCGGCAGCTCGCCGGCGCGCAGAACTCCTGGGACGGCTGGCAGCAGGCGCTGACCGACGCGGTCGCCGCCCACAACAGCAGCTCGGCCGTCCCCGGCACCATCGCCCTGCCGGTCACCCACGACGGCCGCACGATCAACGCCGATCACGCCGAGTCCGGCGGCGGCGTGGTGTACTCGCTGCCCGCGAGCCTCGCCACCGAGATCCGCGAGAAGCACCTGCGCAACGCCGCCGACTTCGCCGTCACCTACGACGCGGAGATGGCCGACGCCATCGAGGCTTACCGCCGCAAGCTCGCCGAGTACGGCCAGCAGCTCGGCGAGCTGGGCTACGACCTGTCCGACGGGCCGCTGGGCATCTTCACCACCGACGAGATGGGCGAGTACGCCGGGCAGCAGCTCGCCGAGGAGCTGGCCAAGGACAACCCAAACCCCGACGTCCTGCTCATGTACACCGAGGGGCTGGACTCCATCGTCCTCGGCATCTACGCCGAGGGTGCCGACCCCGGCGCCGCCCAGCGCGAGCTGACCGCGAGCGAACTCGCCTACCTGGAGAAGTTCTACGGCCAGCTCGACGCCGACGACCTCGCCGCCCTCGGCGCGCTCACCGAGGACACCCGCGGCCTGGACCCCGGCGAGGCCGGCCGTCAGTACGCCGGCGCGCAGCGCGTCGCCAACGGCCTCAACATGCTGCTGAACCCGGACATCGGCGGCATCGACCCGGCCGCCCGGCCGGACCGCGTGCCCGAGGGCATCCGCCCGTTCGTCTACAACTACGAGAACAGCGACCTCTACCCCTCCGACGAATCCGGCCGCGCCCATCCCACCCTGGGCAGCGACGCGTTCAACGACGAGCTGCGCCGGTTCAACGGGTTCGGCGACCTGATGGGCACCGCGACCATCGGCTCCGGCGAGCAGTTCAGCGAGGACCTCGCGCACGCGGCCGTGGACGTCCAGACCCGCACCTCGTTGCAGTACAGCGCCAGCGGCTACGACCAGGACTACGTCGAGAACACCTTCGGCAGCGGCCTGCTGTCATCCGCCGCCCTCAACACCGAGGCGTCCGCCGGCCTGCTCAACGACGCCGACTTCCGCGACCAGTTGCTCTCCCAGCGCTGGGAGGACAGCCAGGGCGCCGCCGAGCTGATCGCCAGCGGCACCACGATCCCGCCGGGCGTGGACCACAACAGCGACGAGGCGCGGCGTTACGTGGAGGCCGGGTACCACGTCCTGACCTCGGCGCCCGCGCACGCCGACGGCATCCTCGCGAAGAACAGCATGATGACCGAGCTGGGCCACAGCGACCACACGGCCCTCCAGAACGCCATCGGCGACACCTCCCTCCAGTACATGGACATGCTGTCCAAGTCGGCCCAGGAGACCGGGTTCTCGGTGCCCGGCGACCCCGACGACCCGAATGCCCGCACCGACCGGAACCTGTTCGGCAACGACTACCGCTACTCGTTCGAGCTGTCGCGCGGCGACCGCGAGGCCCTGTTCTCCCTGATGAACAGCACCGGCGACGAGCCCCGGCAGAACTTCCTCAACGGCGTCGGCGCCTGGCAGGAGACCACCGCCTACAACGCGTTCGTGCGCGACTCCGACGGCAACGGCGACCAGGCCGCCGCGTTCGACGCCATCGGCCGGGTCGCCGGCACCGTGCAGCACGTCCAGGACCAGGCCGAGGTGTCCGGGGCGGGCACCGGCCGCGGCCAGTCGTCGATGATCGCCACCATCGCCGCGGCCGGCTCGGCCGTGAAGGACGTGACCCCGCCGCTGCCCGGGAAGCTGGCCGTCATCGCCGGCACCTACGGCGTCGCCGAGAGCGTCCGCCACGCGCTGCCCGACCCGGCCGCGCTCCAGAGCGACCTTCAGATGAGCGCGCTGGAGCACGGCGACACCCCCGTCCGGTCCATCGTCGCCGACGCCGCCGTCCGCGCCGACTACCGCGGCGCGGGCGGCACCGAACTGCCCGACCCCACCTCGTCCGACACCGGCGAGGAGGACCTGCGCCGCGCCTACCTGGACCTGGAGTCCGCCTCCTACGACTCCTACCGGGACTCCCTGGTGGAGGCCTACAACGACGCCATCGGCGACTGACCGTGACCGGCCCCACCACCGTCTTCCGCCGCCCGGCCCGGGCCACCCGCCCGGCCGTCCCGGAACGGGAGCTGGTGCTCAAGCCCCCGCCCCAGCTCCCCAAGCCGGAGGACGGCAACCTCTGGATGACCGCCCTGCCGGCCCTCAGCGGGCTGGGCTCGGTGCTCTACATGCTGACCATGGGCCGGGGCGCCATCGGCTACATCGTCGGCACCATGTTCCTGGTGTCCTGCCTGGCCATGGTCGTCGGCTCCGTGATGCGGCAGCGCGGCTCCGCCCGGAGCGCCGCCCGCAACGAACGGCGCGAGTACCTGCGTTACCTCGAACGCACCCGGGCCGAGGTGCGCCGCACCGCGGAGGCCCAGCGCGCCGCGCTGCGCTGGGGCGCCCCCGAACCGGGCACCCTGTGGACCGTCGCGGGCAGCCGCCGCCTGTGGGAACGCCGTGGCGCGGACAACGACTTCGGTGTCGTCCGTGTTGGCACCGGACCGCGTTACCTGGCCACCCCGCTGGTCCCCGGCGAGTCGGCGCCCGTGGAGGACCTGGACCCGCTGTGCGCGGTCGCGCTCAAGCGGTTCATCGACGCGCACGCCGTGGTGCCCGGCCTGCCCGTGCAGGTCGCGCTGCGCCGCTTCGCCTCGGTCTCCGTCACGGCGGCGGACAATCCCGAGGCGGCCCGCGCCCTGTTCCGCGCCGTGATCGGCCAGGCCGTGACGTTCCACTCGCCGCGGGACCTGCGGGTCGTGGTGTGCACGCGGGACGTCGAGGCCCCCGCCTGGTCCTGGCTGAAGTGGCTGCCGCACGCCCACCATCCGGATGAGCTGGACCACGCCGGCCCGGTGCGCATGATCCACGGCAGCCTCGCCGTCCTGGAGGACTGGCTCGGCGCCGAACTCACCCGCCGCACCCGCTTCCACCGCGACGCCGAGCCCGACCCGGACCTGCCGCATCTGATCGTCGTCCTGGACGGCGGCCTCGTCACCGGCGCCGAGGCGCTGCTCGACCCCGGCGGGATGCAGGGCGTCACGCTCCTGGACGCGGACGGCCACGCCGCCGCGCTCACCGACACGCACGGCGTCCGGCTGCGGATCGAGGCCGGAAAGCTGGCGGTGCTCGCCGGCGAGACCACCGACGAACTCGGCGTCCCCGACGGGCTGTCCGTCCCCGAGGCCGAGACCCTGGCCGCCGCGCTGGCCCGTTACCGCGTGGACACCGCCGCCTCGGCCGACGCGGCGGACCTGACCACCGCCGTCAACACGCTGCCCGCGCTGCTTGGCGTCCCCGACCCCGGCCACCTCGACCTCGACGCCCTCTGGCGGCCTCGCCCGCTGCGCGACCGGCTGCGCGTTCCCATCGGCGTCTCGGCCGATGGCGGGCTGCTGGAGCTGGACATCAAGGAGTCGGCGCAGAACGGCATGGGGCCGCACGGACTGCTGGTCGGCGCCACCGGGTCGGGCAAGTCGGAGCTGCTGCGCACTCTGGTGCTCGGCATGGCCGCCACCCACCCGTCCGACCAACTGAATCTCGTCCTGGTCGACTTCAAGGGCGGGGCGACGTTCGCGGGCATGGCGGAACTGCCGCATGTGGCCGCCGTCATCACCAATCTGGAGGACGACCTCACCCTCGTGGACCGGATGAAGGAGGCCCTGGCGGGTG